>JACXUG010000092.1 GCA_014764065.1 Campylobacterales bacterium | reverse complement strand
CACCGTCTTTACCGATTAAACTGTTATAACCAAATGTATCAGCATCCCATGTGCCATACACAATCTGAGCGTCACCGCTGATCTTTACATTGTCAACCGCAAATGCACTAACACCCATCAGCATCGCTGCTGCCAGGCTCATTTTGACTAACTTCATTCATTCTCCTTCAAGTTAAGCTTGACCTATGTTTAAGTTTCGTCGCTGTCAATTCTAACACACAAATCTTAAAAAATTCTGTAATTCAAAAGAAATTTTCATGCCCTCTAAACCCCCTGTACAGCGGGCTTGATAGCTTTGTGATAATATTAAAAATGGCTACCATTCTCCCAAAGCTTCGATTATGTTTAATATAACTATACTATGCAAGAAAACTCAAAGGTAACAGGTATGAAACTTTTTGTGCCCATAATATTGGTAGGTTGTATCCTACATGTAACAGCAGGTGCTTCTGACATAGACACAAGCTCCCCCACTCAAAATACGGAACTCAATGCCATCACCCCTTCAGGCAAGATAGAGCCTGAGAAAAAAGGCTTTCTGCAGCGAAGTTACGAACACTGGGAAGCAATGGAGTGGAAAGAGAATACACAGCCGGAGACGGCTCCTGAAGCAGAGGCATCTTCGAACGCGGCTCTGGTTGAGGAACCGGAGGTGTCAAAGGTCACCGGGGAAGCAGCCGTCAACACCGAACCAACCGCTGAAGCTGCCAAAACCGATAAGACGACTGATACAGCGGCCGAGCCCGAGTCCGACCCCGAGAAAAGTTTCACGCTGCAATACTATTTTGACAAATGGGACCGTTACCTCGGCAATAAAGAGAAGAAGCGGACCGAACCACTGCATTCGGAAAAGCTTGAAAAGATGCCTGTAATAGGGAAATGACAGAAGATGGAGGATGAAAGCGTGACACGTCACGCTTAAATAAAATGAATATATCCTTCACTCCTCCTTCTCAACCCGCCGTTACTTGTGTTCATCCCAGCAGAGCACGGTTTTGCCTTCCGCGTTTTTCTCAACGGCAGCCATACCCATGATGTTGTACCCGGCATCGACATAGTGAATCTCCCCGGAAACGCCTGACGCCAGGTCGCTGAGCAGGTACATCGCCGAATTGCCGACCTCTTCGATGGTGACGTTCTTTTTCAGCGGTGCGTTGAGTTCGTTCCAGTGCAGGATCTGTTTAAAGTCGCCGATCCCCGCAGCCGCCAGGGTCTTGATCGGGCCCGCACTGATGGCATTAACCCGCTGTCCCTTCGTACCGAGGTCGACCGCCATGTAGCGGACCGTCGACTCCAACGCCGCTTTTGCGACACCCATTACATTATAGTTTGCAACATACTTCGGACCGCCGAGATAGCTCAGCGTCAGGATCGAAGCGTCGTCCGCCAGTACCGGCTGGAGCTTGTTCGTCAGGTCGATCAGGGAGAAGACGGAGATCTCCATGGCGATGTTAAAAGCACTCTTCGTCGTTTCCAGGAAACTGCCCGTCAGCGCCTCTTTCGGGGCAAAAGCAACGGAGTGAACAAGGAAATCGATCTTGCCCATGTCCTTTTCAACGAGACCCGCGATCGCATCCATATGATCGGGGTTGGAGACGTCAAGCTCATACACCTTATCCGAACCGAAGGATTCGGCAATCGGCTCCACGCGCTTTTTGAGTGCATCGTTAAGATAGGTGAACGCCAGTTCCGCCCCCTGATCGTGGCACGCCTTTGCGATACCGTATGCAATGGATTTGTCATTTGCCAGTCCGACGATCAGACCCTTTTTACCCTTCATCAACATGTTAAACCTCCTCTTTATTGATTTGTTTCGCCGTAGCGATCATCCGGCAGAAGTCATCTGCATCGAGTGCACCGCTTCCGACAAGCACACCGTCGACATGCTTAAGCGTCAAAATATCCGAAGCGTTCCCAACCTTGACACTGCCGCCGTAGAGCAGCGGCGCCGACGTCAGTTTCGCCAGGGCACCGTGGATCAGTTCGATCTCGCTTTCGCTGGGAACGCGACCCGTACCGATCGCCCAGACCGGTTCATAGGCGATGACCAGGTTCGCATAGTCCAGGTCGATCCCTTCAAGCTGTTCCGCCAGGTAGGTCATCAGCGCCTCGTTCCCGGCATCACGGACCTCAAGCGGTTCGCCGATGCAGTAGACGATGCGGAATCCGAGCGCTTTGAAATAGGCGAATTTCTCCGCGATAAGTGCCTGCGACTCCCCGAGAATATGGCGGCGCTCCGAATGGCCGATCAGGATCGTGCTGATCCCGAATTCGTCGAGCTGCTCCGTCCCGATCTCGCCGGTGTATGCGCCGTTTTCCGTCGGCCAGGCGTTTTGCGCACCGATGGTGACACCGCCTTTGCCGTTGCACAGTGCCGTCGCGGGCGGGAAGACCATCACCTCATCGGTGATCTCCGCTTCGGCGATATAAACAGTAACCTTCTCCAGGTACGCTTCAGTGGCAGCGCGGGTATGGTTCGTCTTGAAGTTGGCGGCGATGATCAATCGTGCGCCTTGATTACGAGCGGCTTAACGCCCGGAAGGACTTTGCCCTCAAGCAGCTCCAGGGACGCCCCGCCCCCCGTGGAGATAAAGGTCATCTCTTCGTCAAGGCCGATACGCTGGACCAGGTCCGCCGTATCCCCGCCGCCGACAACCGTCGTCGCATAGGAGTCGGCGACAAAGTGGGCAATTTTGCTGGAACCGCGGGCGAAACGCTCCATCTCATAGACCCCCATCGGGCCGTTCCAGAGGACTGTCTGAACGTCGTTGAGGACTTCGCGGTAGAGACGCACCGTCGCCGGCCCGATATCGAGGCCCATCCACCCCTGCGGGATCTCCTGGGCGGAGACGAGCTTGCTGGTGGCATCCGCGGAGAAGGTCTGCGCGGCGACAACATCGACCGGAAGGTAGAACTTCACCTTGCGGCGGCGTGCTTCGTCCATGATCTTCTGTGCCTCTTCGAGCAGGTCGTCTTCGACCAGGGAGTTTCCGACGTCGTAGCCGAGCTGCTTGAGGAAGGTAAAGGCCATCCCCCCGCCGATAAGGATCTTATCGACCCGCGGTAGCAGGTTGATCAGCGCTTCAAGCTTGCCCGAAACCTTGCTCCCGCCGACGATCGCCGCGAACGGACGGACTGGCTGCTTGATCAGCGTACCGAAGAAGCGGATCTCCTTTTGCAGCAGGAAGCCCGCCGCCTTGTGCTTCTCATCAAAATGCTTGGTGATCGCTTCGACGGAGGCGTGGGCCCGGTGGCTGACGCCGAACGCGTCGTTGATGTAGAACTCCGCCATCCCCGCCAGCTTCTCGGCAAGGAGATCGTCATTTTTCGTCTCGCCCTTTTCAAAACGGAGGTTTTCGAGCAGAAGGACTTCATGGCGTGGCAGCGCGGCCGCTTTGGCCAGGGCATCTTCGCCGACGACATCTTTGGCCAGGACAACACTGCGCTTGAGCAGCTGCTGCAGACGCAGGCGCACCGGCTCGAGGGAGTATTTCGGATCCACCTCGCCCTTCGGACGTCCCATGTGCGATGCAAGGATCACGGCACAGTCTTTATCCAGGCAGTAGTTGATCGTCGTGATCGCCGAGCGGATACGGCGGTCATCGGAGATGTTTCCGAACGAGTCAAGCGGTACGTTGAAATCACAGCGGATAAATACTTTTTTGTCCTGCAGGTCCAGATCTTTGATATTGAGAAGCTCCATGCAGTGTCATCCTTCACTAGAGTTATGATTGTGCGTGATTTTACCCAAGCTTAGATATAATCTCGTTAAAAAGCGGGGCCATGGCGATAGCGATTTTCGGCGGTTCTTTCGATCCTCCCCATGCCGGGCACGTCGCCATCGTTTCACAGGTACTGGATACCCTGCCGATCGAAACGCTTTATATCGTGCCGGCCTATGTCAATCCGTTCAAAAGCCCTACCCACGCTCCTGCGGAACTGCGTCTCAAATGGTTGAAACGTATTTTCGCCGACCAGGAGCGCGTCCTGGTCAGCACCTATGAGATTGAAAAGGGTCGACCCGTTCCGTCGGTCGAGACCGTACGCCACTTTAAAGCGGTCGACCCGGAGATCTATCTCATTATCGGCGCGGACAACCTGGAAGCGCTTCATAAGTGGCACGATTTCGACACGCTCGACCGCATGGTCATCTGGGTTGTCGCCAGCCGGAAGGGCAGCAGCGTTCCCGGACACTACCTGCGGCTCGATGTCGATGTCGATATCAGTTCGACCGAACTTCGCGGATTGGCGAAGCCCCACCTCATTCCCGACAGCGTCCGGAAAGAGATTGAAAACTATTACAAGGAAATTCAGTGCAAAAAAGACTAGAAAAGATTATTGACGTGCTTGACCGCAACAAAGCGGAGGCGATCGAACTCTTCGATCTTCGCGAACGCGACTACTTCGTCGAATACGTCATCATCGCAACCTCCCTGGGCGAACGCCATACCCACGCCCTCCTCGACTACCTCAAAAAGGATCTCAAGCCGGGTGAACACTTCAACCAGGTAGACGAAAGCGGCGAATGGGTCGTGGTCGACCTCGGTGATGTTCTCATCCACATCATGACCCCGGAGTACCGCAGCAAATACGATATGGAGTCTTTTTTGACGGAATTGGCTAAAAAGCAGGAGTTTTAAAAAAAATCTAAGCTTTTACAGCTATAATTTCAGCCTCCTTAACGGATAACTGGTGTGCGCTCGTAGCTCAGCTGGATAGAGCACTGGTTTGCGGTACCAGCGGTCGGGCGTTCGAATCGCTCCGGGCGCACCATCTACTTTCAAGAATACAATCCACACAAACATTCTTACTACTGTTAAACGATTTTCAAAGTATCCAACACCTATGTCATGTGTCATACCGATCTTGATTTGGCTAAGGTAAGTCATTTCACAGCACCTGCGATCGGGGTGCTCTTTCTTACATGTCGGCTCGTTCCGGACCGAGCAATGTTGATGCCCGGTTTCCGGTACCGGGAGTCGGGTATTCTCATCACTGCTGCGCACCGTCTATTCTATATCCGTTGGCTCAATTTTCAAAACAGGTTCAAAAATCCTCTCTTTTTGTTTAACATCGTCACGCATCCCCTTTGCCGCCGTTTGGGGTACAATAGCGCAACCAAAACTCCGGAGACCCGATGTTCGAAAAAGCCAAAGCCTTTATGCTCGACCACCTCAAAGCCTTCGGGGTCGACCCCCTTCCGCCCGTCATCGAGACCCGGGGCAAAGGCGTCTCGCTGCTGCAAAACGAGAAAGAGAGCATCATCTTCATCGGCAGTAGTACCGACACCGAAACCCTTCCCCTTGTCGAATGGATGGTCGCCACGGGCAAAGCCCTGCTGCACCAGCAAGGCAGCGATATCGTCCCGCTCATTCTCGGAGCCGAAAGCAATAACAATGAGCAGCTGCTGCGCGTCGCAGACGATCTCTTCTACATCATCGACCTGGCAGCCATTTACCAATGCTACCTCCAGAACCCCCTCGAGGCCTACTGTATCTACGACGACGCCATCGAGTTGAAAGATGAAGAGAGCCTCCATCCCATTGCCGTTGCGCTGGGGATCTCCCACCCAAGAGGACTGGCGGCAATGGGCTTCAACAAGAAGGAGCATGCCCCCGTCTTCGAAGAAGCGGAGTTCTTCAAACCCGTCATCACGCAAAAGCGCCCAGACCTTTCTCTGCTCATCGCCCTGCAGAATGCATGGCAGAAGCAGAAAGAGAGCCCCATCCGTCTCAGTGTGAAGGGGCAGATGATACGGTTTATGTCGGTGGTCTAATATTGCGTAGAGCGACGGAAGAGCGCCATTGAATCTATGGCGCGCTTTAAAGATTGTAAGTTATAATTTCGCGCTTCACAAACGATGCGTCCGTAGCTCAGCTGGATAGAGCACTGGTTTCCGGTACCAGGTGTCGGGGGTTCGAATCCCTCCGGGCGTGCCACCGCTATTCGGGTTTATACGCCTCTTTTTTCTTTTTCA
>JACXUG010000147.1 GCA_014764065.1 Campylobacterales bacterium | reverse complement strand
TAGGAGATGCCGGGCATGACGGTCGTCTCGCCGATGTCAACGGCAGTTTTCGCATAGGCGACGAAGAGGGCGGGCGCATCGGCCGCATCGGCCAGCGGCGCGGCGTCGGGGTCGGGGTTGGTCGGGTCCGCGATGCTGGCGGTGCCGAACATCATCTCGTTCTCGCCCTGGAGCACCTCGCCCCCGAACATCAGGTAGGTCTCCGTCGGGGCGACCCACTGCAACTGGAGCCCTTTTTCATTGATGCCGTGATCGCCAAGGAACGCCTGGTAGACAAGCGGCATGTCTCCGAAGTCCCAGTAGTGCTGGTGCTGGGCGTTGAGGCGGCCGAAGTTGGAGAGTAGTTTTCCGCCGCGGAGCCGGAAGCCGTAGGGGAGGGATGTCGACGTGAAGTAGGCCTCTTCGATCTCGACGCCGTTCTCGCTGAAGTGAAAGACGCCGTCAAGGGTGAAGTAGGGGTCGACGGAGCTTGAGAGCACCAGTTCGCCGTAGTTGAGGTTAAAGCCGTTGTAGGCGTTGTAGGTGGCGTGGGAGTGCTCGCCGTGGGCGTGGGCCCCCATGATGCCGTGGGCGACGCCGGGGATCTCGTAGTGGGCGATCTCGTCATCTTTTTTGTTGCGGGTAACGTAGGATGCATCGAGGATCAGGGAGATATCCGGGATAAATTTGGACTGCTCGAAGGTGCGTTTTTCGACCGGGAGGAGCGTAGGGGCATCTGCAAAGAGCAGCGTGTAAAGCAGTGGAATGGCAATAAGTGTTTTTTTCATCATATAGACTCCGTTTTATCAGCGCACCCGGGTTGGATTTGGGATGGGTGCAAATAGTATAGATGTTTTTTCAGGGATTAGACGAAGCGGGGCGGGGCACGGGCCGGGACAAAATGGACGGCAAAGCTGCCGTGATCTTCGGCGGCAATCGACGGCTCTGCCGTGTCATGGAGAAGGATAAAGGGTTCAAACGGTGTGACGATATCGGGTGCAGCCGCGTGGGACGCGACGGTACAGACAGGACAGTGGCTCCCGTCATGGTGTGCACTGAGTGTGTGCAGCGCTTCGCCGCTGAGGGCGACGAGGAACAGTAACAAGAGCAGCAGGCGTCTGGTTCGCATGCGGCATTATAGCGAACTTTCTGATCCTGCTTGATGCGACGGCAAAAACTATGGATGGTTGTGCCATCTGTAAGCGGCTCAAATCCGAAGCGCTGACACAGAAGAT
>JACXUG010000146.1 GCA_014764065.1 Campylobacterales bacterium | reverse complement strand
GTGACAAACCGGAGGAAGGTGGGGATGACGTCAAGTCCTCATGGCCCTTATGGGTAGGGCTTCACACGTCATACAATGGTCGGTACAGAGGGTTGCCAAGCCGCGAGGTGGAGCCAATCCCAGAAAGCCGATCGTAGTCCGGATCGGAGTCTGCAACTCGACTCCGTGAAGTCGGAATCGCTAGTAATCGTGGATCAGCATGCCACGGTGAATACGTTCCCGGGTCTTGTACACACCGCCCGTCACACCATGGGAGTGGGTTTCACCAGAAGTAGGTAGCCTAACCGCGAGGGGGGCGCTTACCACGGTGGGATTCATGACTGGGGTGAAGTCGTAACAAGGTAGCCGTATCGGAAGGTGCGGCTGGATCACCTCCTTTCTAGAGAAGAGACTGGGTGAGCACCTACAACCTATCGGTTGTTTGCAAGCGGGAGCGGGTCTGTAGCTCAGCTGGTTAGAGCACCGTCTTGATAAGGCGGGGGTCGATGGTTCGAACCCATCCAGACCCACCACAGACCGTGCATGCGAAAGTGCGAAGGCGACGCGCCCGTGGGGGTGTAGCTCAGTTGGGAGAGCGCCTGCTTTGCAAGCAGGAGGTCATCGGTTCGATCCCGTTCACCTCCACCAAGAGCTGATCTCAAAATCGAAAATTTGCATCGGTTTCGATATCGGTTTTTACCGTCAGGCTGTGAGATCTTTAACAATCAGGAAGAAGTAAAGTGTTCGATTTCAGGAATGGAATCAAACATGGGTAGTGATTGCAAATTCTCACTTCCATCCTTTGAACCGGCGATGGAAGTGAAACAAGCGTAAGTTGTGCCTATGGCGTGACCTGGCGGGAGTCAGGGCTCAACGTTATAGGGTCAAGCGACTAAGTGCATGTGGTGGATGCCTTGGCGATCACAGGCGATGAAGGACGTTGTAGTCTGCGAAAAGCTTCGGGGAGCTGACAAACAAGCATTGATCCGGAGATGTCCGAATGGGGAAACCCACCCGCAAGGGTATCCCGTGCTGAATACATAGGCACGTGGAAGCGAACCGAGGGAACTGAAACATCTAAGTACCTCGAGGAAAAGAAATCAACCGAGATTCCGTCAGTAGTGGCGAGCGAAAGCGGAAGAGCCTGCAAGAGATAACTGCCGCGTTAGTGGAACGATCTGGAAAGGTCGGCCGTAGTGGGTGATAGCCCCGTACGCGAAAACCCGGCAGCGAGA
>JACXUG010000091.1 GCA_014764065.1 Campylobacterales bacterium | reverse complement strand
CCGGTTGTTTTCTGGCTGGATGAAAACCGTGCACACGATGCGCAGATGATCGCGAAGGTCAAAAAATATATGCCGGAGTTCAATACAGACGGTCTGGAGATCCACTTCATGGACATCACCGCTGCGACGCGCTTCACGAATGAGCGCATCCGTGCCGGAAAAGATACCATCGCCGTTACCGGTAACGTCCTGCGTGACCACCTCACCGACATGTACCCGATCCTCGAGCTCGGCACATCGGCGAAAATGCTCTCCATCGTTCCGCTTCTCGCGGGCGGCGGTCTGTTTGAGACGGGTGCCGGCGGTTCTGCGCCGAAGCACGTTGACCAGTTCCTGGCAGAGGGTCACCTCCGCTGGGACTCCCTGGGTGAATTCCTCGCCCTGGCGGAGTCACTGCGCATGATCGAGCAGAAGAACCCGAACGCGAAGCTGGCGGCAGTTACTGCTGCGCTTGACGTGGCGAACCAGAAGTACCTTGACAACAACAAGGCACCGGGCCGCAAAGCGGGCGAGCCGGACAACAAAGCGTCCCACTTCTACGTGGCACAGTACTGGGCAACGGCACTGGCGGACTCTCTGGATGCTGAACTGCAGGCGAAGTTTACGCCGGTAGCGAAAGCGCTCAAAGAGAACGAAGCGAAGATCATGGAAGAGCTGATGGCCGTAGAGGGCAAAGCACAGGATATCGGCGGTTACTACCACCCCGATGATGCGAAAGCGGAAGCGGCAATGCGCCCGTCTGCAACGCTCAACGCGATTATCGACGCTATCTAAGCGCATAACATTTGTTCCGTTTCGGAACACGGTAGAAGGGTAGGTGTTACCTTTCTACCATTCTAATGGGTTCACGACGTGGGCTTAACCTTATTTTACTTATAATGTACAATCTTCTGCCATGTATGCATAATGGTGTGTGTTCGCACATATTGCTTATGTGTATATCGGTGCAGAAGAGCCAATTAATCGAAAAGGACTTCAACCAATGAATCAGGGTAAACGTGTTGGAATCGTCGGCGCCGGAAACGTAGGTGCCACCGTCGCATACTCACTGGCCATGCTTGGTTCGTGCCATGAAATCATTCTGCGCGACAACAAAATCGAAGTGGCGAAAGGGAAGGCGCTCGATATGTCACAGGCGGCGGCAGCGGTCCGCAGCCACACGGTTGTCAGCGTCGCCGAGAGCATGGAAGAGCTCACGGACTGCGACGTCGTCGTCGTGACGGCGGGCAGCCCACGTCTGCCGGGTATGAGCCGCGACGACCTGCTGATGATCAACGCCAACATCACAAAAGAGGTCGTAAGCGGTATCGCGAAATATTCCCCGAACGCGATCATTATCATGGTCTCCAACCCACTGGACGCCATGACCTATGTCGCCCTCAAAGAGAGCGGCTTCGACCGCAGCCGCGTCCTGGGCATGGCGGGCATCCTCGACAGCTCGCGTATGGCGGCATTTATCCAGGAGAAACTGGGCTACGGCGGCGGGCAGATCCGTGCTTCCGTCATGGGCGGCCACGGGGATGACATGGTGCCGCTGCCGCGCTACTCCACCGTTGCGGGCGTTCCGCTCTTCGACCTTCTCACCGAGGATGAGATCAACGAGATCGTCGACCGTACCCGCCACGGCGGCGCCGAGATCGTCGGCTACCTGAAGACCGGTTCGGCGTACTACGCCCCGGCGAAATCGACGGCGATCATGGTCGAAGCGATCCTGAAAGACACGAAGCAGATCCACCCGTGTGCCGTCTACCTCGAAGGCGAGTACGGCTACGATGACGTCGTTTCCGGCGTCCCGGTCATGATCGGTGCCAACGGGGCGGAAAAGATCATCGAAGTAACGCTCAATGAAAAAGAGAAAGAGATGTTCGCCCGTTCGTGCAACTCGGTCCAGACCCTGATCGACACGCTGAACGAAAATAAATTCTTTGAGGAGGCCTAATTTGGACTACAGAATCGAAAAGGATACGATGGGGGAGATGCGGGTCCCCAAGGATGCGTACTGGGGCGCCCAGACGCAGCGTTCGATCCAAAACTTCCGCATCGGTGAAGAGACAATGCCGTACGAGATCACCCGTGCGTTTTCCTATCTGAAAAAAGCCGTTGCCCTGGTCAATAAAGATCTCGGCAAGCTTGACGCGAAAAAAGCGGATGCCATTGCCCAGGCGGCGGACGAGATGCTCGCGGGCAAACTCGACGGCAACTACCCGCTCGTCGTATGGCAGACCGGTTCCGGTACGCAGTCGAACATGAACAACAATGAGGTTCTCGCCAACCGCGCGACGGAGATCCTCGGCGGTGACTTCCGCACAGAGAAGCTTGTTCACCCGAACGACGACGTCAACAAGTCCCAAAGCTCCAACGACACCTACCCGACGGCCCTGCACATCGCGTCCGTCATCGCCGTCGAAGAGCGCCTACTCCCGGCGATCGCCAAGCTCAAAGCGACGCTTCAGGCGAAAAGCGAAGAGTTTGCCGATCTGGTCAAGATCGGTCGTACGCACCTTCAGGACGCGACACCGCTGACCCTCGGTCAGGAGATCAGCGGCTGGGTCGAGATGCTCGCCAAGTCCGAAAAGATGGCCAAAGACTCCCTGGAAGCGGTGCGCGAACTCGCGCTCGGCGGTACAGCGGTCGGTACGGGCCTCAACGCCCACCCGGAACTGGGTGAACGCGTCGCGGCGAAACTGACGGAGCTGACGGGCCACGATTTCGTCACGGCACCGAATAAGTTCCACGCCCTGACATCCCACGACGCGCTTGTCTTCGCGCACGGCGCTCTCAAGGCGCTCGCGGCGGACATGATGAAGATCGCCAACGACGTCCGCTGGCTCGCATCCGGCCCGCGCTGCGGCATCGGCGAGATCTCCATCCCGGAAAACGAGCCAGGTTCCTCCATTATGCCGGGCAAGGTCAACCCGACGCAGAGCGAAGCGGTCACGATGGTCGCCTGCCAGGTCATGGGGAACGACGCGACGATCGGTTTTGCGGCATCCCAGGGGAACTTCGAGCTAAACGTGTTCAAGCCGGTGATCGCCTACAACTTCCTGCAGTCTGTCCGCCTGCTCGCCGACAGCATCGTCTCTTTCAACGACAATGCAGCCGTCGGCATCAAGGCAAACGTTGAGAATATCGAACACTTCCTCAACGACTCGCTGATGCTCGTTACGGCGCTCAACCCGCATATCGGCTACGAAAATGCGGCGAAGATCGCCAAAACGGCGCACAAAAACGGCACGACCCTCAAGGAAGAGGCGGTCAACCTCGGCCTGCTGAGTGCCGAAGAGTTCGATAAATACGTCGTTCCGGGTGATATGATAGCCCCGAAAGCGTAACCTAATAAAGGAGGAGAAGAGAATATGAATATCCATGAATATCAGGCGAAACAGATTTTTGCCAAATACGGTGTCCCGACGCCGCGCGGCATCGTTGCCAATACGGCAGACCAGGCGGTAAGAAACGCTGCAGAACTGGGTGGTGACATCTGGGTTGTCAAAGCGCAGATCCACGCAGGAGGCCGCGGCCTCGGCGGCGGTGTCAAACTGGCACGTTCGCTTGATGAAGTGCATGATCTGGCTTCCCAGATCCTCGGCATGAACCTGGTGACACACCAGACAGGCCCGGAAGGCAAACTCGTCCAGAAGGTCTACATCGAAGAGGGTGCGGATATCAAAGACGAACTCTACCTCGGCGTTGTCCTCGACCGTGCGAAAGAGATGCCGGTTATCATGGCCTCCACCGAAGGCGGTATGGAGATCGAGAAGGTTGCTGAAGAGACACCGGAGAAGATCATTAAGGTCGCCATCGACCCGACGATCGGTTTCCAGGGCTTCCACGGCCGCGAACTCGCTTTCGGCCTCGGTCTGCCGAAAGAGGAGCAGGGCAAGTTCATCAAATTTGCCGCAGCGCTCTATAACGTCTACATGGAAAACGACGCGGAGATGATCGAGATCAACCCGCTGATCAAAACCGGCGCAGGCGACTTCCTCGCACTCGACGGCAAAATGGGCTTTGACGACTCTGCACTGGGCCGCCACCCGGAGATCGAGGATATGCGCGACATTTCCGAAGAAGATGCGGACGAACGCGAAGCGAGCCGCTTCGGCCTCTCTTACGTCTCTCTTGACGGCGAGATCGGCTGTATGGTTAACGGTGCCGGTCTCGCGATGGGTACAATGGACACCATCAACTACATGGGCGGAACACCGGCGAACTTCCTTGACGTCGGCGGGAAAGCGAACGCGGAAACGGTTGCAAAAGGGTTCGAGATTATTCTCAAAAACCCGAATGTCAAAGCGATCTTCGTCAACATCTTCGGCGGTATCGTCCGCTGTGACCGTATTGCCAACGGTATTCTCGAAGCAACAAAACTGGTCGACGTCCACGTCCCGGTCATCGTTCGCCTCGACGGTACGAACGCCCCGGAAGCGGCGGAGATCCTCAGAAACGCCAATATCGCGAACGTTATCGCGGCGGAAGACCTTGCAGACGGCGCGGCAAAAGCCGTCGCAGCAGCGAAAGGGAGTAATTAATGTCAATTCTTGTAAACAAAGATACCAAAGTTATCGTTCAGGGTTTCACAGGGAAAGAGGGTACTTTCCATGCTGAACAGTGTATCGCCTACGGCACGCAGATCGTCGGCGGTGTTACCCCGAACAAAGGCGGCCAGGAGCACCTGGGTCAGCCGGTTTTTAATACGGTCAAAGATGCCGTAGAGACGACGGGTGCAACCGTCTCCATGATTTTCGTGCCGCCGGCGTTCGTCGGCGATGCCGTTATGGAGGCGGCGGACGCGGGGATCGAACTGGCAGTCATCATTACCGAAGGCGCACCGGTCCGAGACATGATGTACGCCAAAATGTACGCGACGAAAAAAGGGATGATGACCATCGGGCCGAACTGTCCGGGTATCATCACGGCCGAAGAGTGCAAGATCGGGATCATGCCGGGCATGATCTTCAAAAAGGGCAACGTCGGCCTGATCTCCAAATCCGGTACGCTGACCTATGAAGGCGCGAACCAGATCGTCAAGCAGGGCTTCGGCATTACGACGGCCGTCGGTATCGGCGGAGACCCGATTATCGGTCTGAGCTACAAGCAGCTGCTGCCGATGTTTGAAGCGGACCCGGAAACCGAAGCGATCGTCATGATCGGCGAGATCGGCGGAGACCTGGAAATTCAGGCAGCCGCATTTATTAAGGAGAATATCACCAAACCGGTTGTAGCTTTTATCGCGGGCCAGACGGCGCCGAAAGGCAAACGTATGGGCCATGCCGGTGCGATCGTCTCAGGTGCAGCCGGTACGGCGGCGGAAAAAATGGCGGCCCTCGAAGCGGCGGGCGTCAAAGTCGTCGTTTCACCGGCGGAGATCGGTAAAGCCGTTTCCGAAGTCCTCGGAAAGTAACGATGCTACGCACATTCGAAGTCGCCAATGTTCGGTGCGGAGGGTGTGCGTCAACGATCAAGAAATCGCTCACGGAAGCCGGGTTTACCGGAGTAGAAGTGGATCTGTCGTGCGAGCCTCGAAAAGTAACATTCGATGTCACCGAGGAGGCGCAACTAGCACAATTCAGAGCGATTGTCCGTAAGCTAGGCTATCCTTTAACGTATGAGGAGATCGGCACATTCGATGCGGTCGGTCTGAAAGCAAAAAGTCTCGTTTCCTGCGCCGTCGGTAAATTTACCGTCGATGAGCAAACGAAAGAGATTTAACTTTATCAAAGGAGAGAATATATGGCAAGTGGTTCAATGACTCCGTATCCGGGTAACGTACCGGTATGGGTGAATACGAATAATTGTAAAGCATGTGATATCTGTGTATCGGTATGTCCGTCGGGCGTACTGGGTATGCGTTATGACTCAAGTTCAACACTGGGGGCGATGATTTCCATCGACCATCCCGAAGCGTGTATCGGGTGTAACGAGTGCGAGTTGACGTGTCCGGATTTCGCTATCTACGTCGCGGATAAATCACAATACAAATTTGCGAAACTGACCGACGAGGCGAAAGAGCGCCAGGCG
>JACXUG010000145.1 GCA_014764065.1 Campylobacterales bacterium | reverse complement strand
CCGATGAGACTTGGATTGAAAAGGCATGATGCCAGACTCGCGATTGCCGCAACGTTGAGCGAGAGGGTAAGGGAGAGGATTAACGCACCTCTCCCTCCCCGTTGTCGCAACAGGGTCAATTCCCTGTATTTACCGGCGTGCGGCTTTCCCGCTACCGGGCGACCCCCGCTGCCTTGCCCTAAATGAGGGAACACGTATGCTTCCATGCCTTACGACATTCCAAACGGAAGAAAGACGTGCTGTGAACGACGAGTTGAACATTTGACAAAGGCATTCTACACTCAAACGGCGTCTTTTCCATAGAACGAAGTTGCCTCCATCGGGCAGGCAGACGCGAAACAGCGTCCCTTCGTAAAGGAAACATACCTGAGAGAGCGAGTATCATCCAAAGCATAGTTCAACCAGACGACACGGCAGACAGGTACAGCCCTTCGTCAAACGAACTGACTACTATGACTGTGCTGACTACCCTAGACTGAGCGCCCCGTTGGAAGGGACGGACAGACCGCAGCATAGGGAACACACTTCGGATACCTTATAGTGTTCCGTTACCCACTCCAGATGGCGACACAGCGCCCACCCTGAGAAGGACTGCGTGGGTTCTCAGTTGGTTAGCACATTCCCCATTTGCTACGGTGAAGACGCCAACCACGCCCCAGGTAGAACGTCCCTAACCGTATATGGGACGTTCTGGTGATAGAGCCGCCGAGAGGCAGGCCATGACTGACAAGTAAGGAAGGTAAGCAAAGGATGTCAGGCTTGATAAGACAGGGGTAAGGGAATGCCTATTGAGCGAAAACCCTGACGGGTCTGTGTCAGTCGCCCACGATAGATACTCTATTCCTTAGCCGTTATCCACCAACGCCCTCTGTCCGATGCGAAACCTGGCTTACTCGATAGGCCATAGTTCTGTCCTTCTCGGAGTACTGCTCATACACCAATGCTTCAGCCTTAGCCGCAGCCTGGCATACCTGAGCCCGCCGAAACGCGCCTCCCCCAATAGCCCCTGGCTTGCCCACTCCGTGCCTACCCCTTACGGGGTAAACCTGGGTCATTGAGGCCTACGGTTCTGTACCGCTACGGAGCGGCACAGACCAGACTTTCACTGGTTTGGTAATGTACTTTTCAACTCACGCGGCTAACGGCTAAGGTTAGCGGCAGGGCGGACGAGCAAGATTCCTGCGCAAACCAGCGCAATTGCCAGCCAACGCGCCCCGTACCACC
>JACXUG010000023.1 GCA_014764065.1 Campylobacterales bacterium | reverse complement strand
ACGAGCGACTCCATCTCCTCGTGGTAAAGCAGGTAGCTCTCCTTGGGGCCGACTTCGGGGTAGTCCCAGGTGAAGTGGATCTGCATCGGGTCCGTCTCGATCCATTTGCCTTCTTCCCAGTATCGGCCCTTCGCACTCACCTCGCGGAGGTTGATCTCCGGGTTGAAGTTCGTCGCAAAAGGGTAGCCGTGGTCGCCGGCATTACAATCGAGGATGTCGATGGTATGGATCTCGTCGAAATAGTGTTTCTGGGCGTAAGCGCAGAAAACGTTCGTCGCCCCCGGGTCGAAGCCGCTGCCCAGAAGCCCCATGATCCCCGCCTGCTTGAAGGCCGCATCACGGGCCCACTGCTCTTTATACTCGAACTTCGCCTCGTCCGGGTGTTCGTAGTTGGCCGTATCCAGGTAGTCTACGCCCGTCTCGATACAGGCGTCCATAATAGCCAGGTCCTGGTAGGGAAGCGCCACGTTGATAACGATGTCCGCCTTGACCTTTTTGATCAGTGCCGCCGTCTCTTCGACGCTGTCGGCATTGACCTGAGCGATCTCGACGGCGCCGGCAGGCAGCTCATCCGCAATCGTCTTGCAGCTCTCCAGTCTGCGGCTCGCCAGTACGATCTTCGTAAACGTTTCACTGTTCATTACACACTTATGCGTCACTACGCGGCCGACCCCGCCCGCCCCGATAATCAATACAGTAGCCATGCTTCTACCTCGTCATTAAATTCACGCCAAATAGTAACCTAATTCCGTTTAAGCAGCCCCCAGAATCCGAGACCGCAGCGCCGCCGCCATCGCCATCGCGCAGAGCGCGGTCTTTGCGCATATCATCGGATTTGAGGCGGCGGCGGCCTTCGTCATCGGCGCCAATGCCGGTACCACCGTCACGGCGATGCTCGGAGCCATCGGCGAGGCCCCGGACAAAAAACGCGTCGCGCTGGCACACTTCATCTTCAATATCTCGGCCGGGGTGCTTGCGCTGGGCCTGCTTCAACCGCTCACATGGCTGGTCTCCATGGTCGCAGCCACGCTTAACGACGTCGTCAAAATCGCCCTCTTTCATACCCTCTTCAATCTCATGGGCGTGGTGGTATGGTACCCCTTTATCGGCCTGCTCGAACGGATGCTCAAACGTACCTTCAAGAAAGAGCTGCTGCAGGTAACCAAATGGATACACAATGTCCCCGTGACGGTGCCGGACATGGCGATCGATGCCCTCAAAAATGAGGTGACTGCCCTGTCGCAGCGGGTCGAGGAGTTTGCACTCTTCGCCATCGACATCTCGCCGCCGAAAGCTTACGAGGCAGGTCTGTCGGTCGACAAGCTCCTCGAAGCGCCCGTCAAGCATTTCGACATCGCTTTCGACCAGCTCTATACCAATATCCGCCTCCATGAGGGGGAGATCTACCGCCATATCATCCTGCTCTCACCCCACTGTCCCCAACCGGAGCAGTAGCTGCAGCTGCAGACGCTGCAGCACACCATCGCCTACCTGGCCACAGCGGCCAAGTCGATCAAGGATATGCTCTGCGACATCGAACGCCTCTATGACGCCGAATCGTCCGAAGAGCACTCCTTCTACGAGGACCTCCGCTACCAGATCCTCAAAAGCGTTCTGACCTATCACGCTGTCACCCAGGGTGCCGAAGCGGAACGGGAGGTGCTTGACGAAACCTACAAGCGTGTCGCGAACTCCTACAAGAACGGCATGAATGTCATTGAATCCATTGCCAAGAATCCGGCGATCCCCTCGGAGATGACGACGATCACCATCAATGCGCTGCACCTGGCGAAGAGCTTTACGAAGTCCCTACGCAATGCCCTGCCCCATGGGCCTCTTCTTAATCAATCATGACCTATAATGGTAGGATTGATCTTTCACAAAGAGTACAACAGATGAAGCAGGATAAACAGGTTATCGGATGGCGCGAAAAAATCGCCCTGCCGGCATTGGGCGTCGACGCCATCAAATGCAAAGTCGACACCGGGGCCAAGACATCCGCCCTGCACGCCTTTTACGTCGAAGCCTTTGAAGCGGATGGCAGACAGATGGTGCGTTTCGGGCTACACCCAAACCAAAACGACACGGAAAGCGTCATCGAATGCGAGGCCGAGATTTTCGATGTCCGTACCGTCACCGATTCGGGGGGACACCGCGAAGAGCGCTACGTCATCCGGACACCGGTATGCATCGGCCGCGAAACCTTCGCCGCCGAGATCACCCTGACCAACCGCGACACGATGGCCTTCCGTATGCTTTTGGGACGCCGCGCCATGTCGCACCGTTTTATCGTCGATCCCGACGCCTCTTATCTTGCCGGGGAGCCCGCCGTATGAAAATCGCCATCCTGTCACGCAACAAAAACCTCTACTCCACCCGACGTCTTGCCGAAGCGGCCCTGGAACGCGGGCACGAAGTCGAAGTCATCGATACGTTGCGCTGTTATATGAACATCACCTCCGACCGTCCGTCGATGCACTACAAGGGCGAGGACCTGCTTGGCTTCGATGCCGTCATCCCCCGGATCGGCGCCTCGATCACCTTCTACGGCACGGCGGTGCTGCGCCAGTTCGAGGTGATGGGACTCACGTCGCTCAACGACTCCATCGCCATCAGCCGTGCCCGGGACAAACTCCGCTCCATGCAGCTGCTCGCACGTAAAGGGGTCGGCATGCCCGTGACCGGTTTTGCCCGCAACCCCGACGACATCGAGGACGTCCTCGATATGGTCGGCGGTGCCCCGGTCGTCATCAAGCTGCTTGAAGGCACCCAGGGGATCGGCGTCGTCCTGGCCGAAACGAAAAAGGCCGCCGAGAGCGTCATCCAGGCGTTTATGGGCCTCAATGCCAACATTATGGTCCAGGAGTTCATCAAGGAGGCCGGCGGCGCGGATATCCGCTGCCTCGTCATCGGTGACAAGGTCGTTGCCGCGATGAAACGCCAGGGTCCCGAGGGTGAGTTCCGCTCCAACCTCCACCGCGGCGGCAGCGCCAAGGTGATCAAGATCACGCCGGCCGAACGGGCCACCGCCGTCGCTGCCGCCAAGGCGATGGGCCTGCAGGTGTGCGGGGTGGATATGCTCCGCTCCAAGCGCGGCCCGCTGATCATGGAGGTCAACTCCTCCCCGGGCCTCAAGGGGATCGAAAGCGCGTCCGGGAAAGATATCGCCGGTCTTATCATCCAGCACCTTGAAAAGGCCAGCAGCAAGCCCCGAGCCAAGAAGCCTAGGCTTTCGCCGATGTAAAGGGGGCGCGCCATGTTCGAGATTGCAGGCACGCCGGTTGCCAAAGGGGAGCGTAAAGTCATCCCAATCCCCCTGCCTTCCCTCTACTCCGAGAAACGGATCGACATGCCCGTCAAGGTCGTCCGCGGCAAACGCAAGGGGCCGACCCTCTTTGTCAGTGCGACCGTCCACGGGGACGAACTCAACGGCATCGAGATCATCCGCCGCCTGTTGCAGCTGCCCCAGCTTGCCAAACTCCGCGGCACCCTCATTGCCGTCCCCGTCGTCAATCCCTACGGTCTGATCCAGCACTCGCGCTACCTGCCCGACCGGCGCGATCTCAACCGCTCTTTCCCCGGCATGCAGAAAGGGAGCCTCGCCTCCCGGGTTGCCAAGATCTTCATGGATGAGATCGTCGAAAAGGCCGATGCGGGCATCGACCTGCACACCGGTGCCGTCCACCGATCGAACTTTCCGCAGGTGCGGGCCAATCTCGACGACGACAAGACCCTCGCGATGGCCGAGGCGTTCCGTGCGCCGGTCCTGATGCACTCCGCACTGCGTGACGGTTCCTTGCGCGAAGCCGCTGTGGAAAAAGGGGTACCTATTCTGCTGTATGAGGGGGGTGAGGCGTTGCGCTACGACGAGTTCTCCATCCGTACGGGCCTGAAGGGAATCGTCCACGTCATGCGCCATCTGAGAATGCTGCCCAAATCCACTTATATGCCGAAAACACTGCCGACCGTCACGGTCAGCAGTAGCAAATGGCTCCGCTCACCTCAAAGCGGTCTGATGCGCAGTTTCAAGGGGCCGGGGAGTTTTGTCAAAACGGGCGACCTGCTGGCCCAGATCGACGTGCCGCTGCAGCAGGAGGTGATCGAGGTCCATGCCGAATTCGACGGGATTGTCATCGGCCGACTGGAGACGCCGCTGGTCTATGAAGGGGATGCGATTTTCCATATCGCCACCAAAGAGAAAGAGCACACCATCTCCCACCTGGAGGCCCTCGAAGCCCTGGACGAAAGCAGCGTCGGGGAGGCGATGCCTTCCTTGCTGCAGGACCCGCCGCTTATCTAGTGCGTTATCCGGTCGGCAGCTGCATCCGGGCATCTCAGCGCCCCTCGCGCCTGATTCCGTATCAGGTTTTTACAAATAGAGGTCCGCGAGCAGATGCAGCATCTTTTTGACCGACTCCGTCCGTACCGTTTCGGAGACGGTATGGTAGCCCGTCGTCGGCAGTTGCAGCGTCGTGCCCTGGAGAGTTCCCTCTGCGGCCAGGCGCCCCATCTCCGTACTCCCCAGCGACGATGCCGTCCCCCCCGAAGCAAGATGCGCGTTCTGCGCTGCGATATAGCGGTCTTTGAAGCTGTAGCGGATCCCGAGACGGTCACAGCGTCTGGCGATCTCCTCCGTAAAGGTTTTGTTGAAGACGGCGTTCGCATCCCGGTAGCGCAAGACCAGGTCCTGAGCATCGGCTGCCGCTCGGTCGGGGAAAGGGCTCGTATCGAGGACCAGGAGCCTGTCCGTCGCCCCGTCGAAGCGGCGGTACCACTCCAGTACGAAACGCCAGCTCTTGCCCGCCTCCTCCTGCGCGGTAAAGAAGGCCGTCCCCTCGTAGCCGCTGCGGTAGAGGTGCAGGATCATGGCCGCACTGATAACGTTGTCGAGCTGGGCGGAGAGCATCCCGTCATTGATCCGCAGCGAATCGACGAAGGCAACCGGCGTGCCCGGCAGCAGGTACTCCAGCCCCTTCACCTCGAAGATCAGGTTGTTGCGCCGCGGGCAGATGTAGGCCTTCTCGATATTGCCCAGCCCGAGGTAGGTCCCAGACCAGGGTTCATACGCCTGGACCGCCTGCCCCGCGAAACGTTCCGAGATCGTGTTCATCGTCTGCTCGGCCACGGAGTTGCCCTTGAGGTCGGCACGGTTCTGGGTCAGAAACGCCGCATACTGGAACTCGTTCGGCCCCGTACAGATAAGGCCGTGGCGGTCGATATGCGCTGACAGCGCTCCCGATGCGGGCCGACGGCCGCGGGCGAACAGTACCCCCTCGTACAACGTCGTTTCGATTCCCAGTTCATCAAGTTCGCGTTTGAGGGTCAGGAAAAACGGGTGTTCCGCACCGACGACGGAGGGGCGGCGTACAAGGTACTTGAGTGTATCGAGAAACTCGCCGAACGCTACGCCTGTCATGAGCCGTGCCCCTTGCCGTGCTGTTCCATGAGCATCAGTTCCTGCCGTCCGGAGAAGTAGACTTTCGGATCCGCCGCGAAGATGAGGCTGTCGTCACGCCCTTCATACTCGACCTGCCGCAGGAGCAGCTTCATCGTCTCGAGCCGCGCCTTGTGCTTGTTACTGGAGCGGATAACGTGCCAGGGGGCCGCCGCATGGTCCGTCACGGTCAGCATCTGGTACTTCATCTGCGTAAACTGGTCCCACATGCTTTGCGCCTGCATATCGATTTCGCTGAGCTTCCAGCGTCGCAACGGGTCGCTGCGACGCTGTTCGAAACGCATGGCCTGTTTCTGTTTGCTGACGCTGAAATAGAGTTTGACCAGCAGCATCCCTTCCTCCGTCAGCGCCTGTTCGAACGGGACCACATGCTTCAGGAAAAGCGCATGTTCGCGCGGCGTACAGAAACCGAAAACCGGTTCGACCATCGCCCGGTTGTACCAGCTGCGGTCAAAAAGCACCAGTTCGCCGTAATGGGGGAAGTGTTTGATGTAGCGCTGGAAATGCCACTGGGAACGCTCCTCCTCCGTCGGTTTACCCAGGGCGACGATACGGTAGTGCTTCGGGTTCATGAACCGGCTCACACTGCCGATCGTCGTCCCCTTGCCCGCGGCGTCGCGCCCCTCGAAAAGCACCATCATCTTCAGACGGTTTCGCTCGATATGCTGCTGAAGCTTGATTAGCTCCGCCTGGTAAGGTGCGAGCGCCAGGTTCTCCGCGTGGATACGCAGTGCCTCATCCTGCTGCTCCGGTGTCAAGCCGTATGTCTTCATCGTACCGTCCGTCCCGCTATTCGATATAGTTCATGCTGTAGAGCACACGCTCATGGGCATCACGTGGCTGCTTCTGCCGGTCGACCGTCTCCAGGCGCTCACGCAGTCCCCGGCCGTTGGCGATCTGGATCGCCAGCCCCGGCCGGGCATTGAGCTCGAGCATCAGCGCCCCGTCGTTCTTGTCGAACACGATATCGGCACCCAGGTATCCCAGGCCCGTCATATCGTAGCATGATGCCGCCATCGTCAGGACCGCTTCCCACTGCGGCACCTTCAGTTTGGCGAAATCATGGTGGGTGTCGGGGTGGTGCGTGACGGGACGGTCGTGAATGACCGCCGAGAGGGCCGAGCCATCTTTGAGGTTGAGACCGACGCCGACGGCACCCTGGTGCAGGTTCGCCTTGCCGTCGCTCTCACGGGTCGGGCAGCGCATCATCGCCATGACGGGGTACCCGCGGTAGACGATGATACGGATGTCCGGCACCCCTTCGAAACTGTAATCGGCGAACATAGGGTCGAAGGCCACGACCTTTTCGATAATGGCTGTATCGTAACGGCCGCCCAGCGAGTAGAGGCCGCTGAGAACATTGGAGATGTGCTTGCGCAGGTCCAACAGTGAGAGGGCATCGCCGTTCGCCTTGATGAAGGTGTCGCCTTCGCGGTGCGTGATGACGACGATCCCCTTCCCGCCGCTGCCGTAATCGGGTTTGACGACAAAACGCTCATAGGGGGCAAGAATGTCGTGGAGGTTACGCAGCTGGGACTGGCGTTCGATCGTCGCGTAGAGTTCGGTGACCGGTACGCCGGAGTTCCTCGCCAGCTCCTTCGTCATGAGCTTATTGTCGACCAGCGGATAGTGGCTGCGCGGGTTGTAGCGGCCGATCAGCTCGACGTTTCGGTAGTTCATCCCGACGATGCCTTTGCGCCGCAGCGCGCCGAAGGTCACGAATTTCATCGCCCGGCCAGCGGTGCAAAGCGCACCAGTTCGGTGATGCGGTAGCCGGTGTAACGGCCGACCAGGATGACCATGGCCAGCACCAGAAGCTGCAGTTCCGGGAAGGTGAAGGTCAGGTGGCGTACGAAGTTGTTATCCATCGCGAAAAAGGCTGCGATCGCAACGACGAGGGAACCGCCGACCTGGGTCAGCGCCTCGCGCGCCCCGCTCTCTTCCCAGAGAATCGACATCCGTTCGATCGTCCACGAGAGGATGATCATCGGGAAAAAGGTGATTTTAAGTACCTCGTCGATGCCGAGTTTGAAACTGACGATACTCATGACCGACATGATGCTGATGACGACGATAATCACGGCCGAGATCCTCGCTACCAGCAGCAGCTGCAGCCGCGAGAGGTAGCTGCGGACGAAGAGGCCGCTCGAGACGATGACGAAGAACATCGCCAGGCCGCTGATCAGCGTCGTCTGGATAAAGGCCAGGGCAAAAAGTACCGGCATAAAGGTCCCCATCGTCCGGATACCGATCAGGATACGGAAAATGACGACCACCAGGGCGCCGATCGGAATCAGCAGCAGCTGTTTGAAGGCGTTCTGCTGTGAACTCGGCAGGGTGTAGAGCGAAAAGTTCAGGAAATCGCTCCCCTGTTTGAGCATTTCGCGCTTGCTGAGCATGGAGGCGGCCACTTTGGCCTCGCTGACGGAGAAACGGAGCTGTGCCTTGGCGATCCCCTTGGTTGTCATCATCGCCCGGTTCCCGAGCGACCAGACAAAGAAGTTCTCCGGCAGCGTGATCTGTCCCGTTTTGAAACTGAAATAACCCGACTCGTCCGCACCCTTGACCTCGAGCAGCGTCACCGCATGGCGTTCCTTCTGGCCATCTTCGAGCATAATCCCGCGTACTTTGCGAAACGTGATCTTTTCCCGTGCCAGCAGTGCCATAACCAGCGAGGTCGTTGTCTCGTTCTTCTTCGCCTGAAGCTCCTTGACGGCATCGGTGGGCATTTCGGCATTAAACATGTCGATCAGCTGCGCCGCCAATGAGATCGCGTCGGCCGAATGTTCCCGTGCATAGTTCAGAATACCCGCCGCAGCGGCCTGTTCGGAAGCATCCCAGAACTGGGTGTCGTCATAGGCTGGGGTTGTATCCCAGACCGCCCGACTCTCCTGCGGTTCATAGAGGGGTTCGGGGATGACCTGGACTTTGTAGAAGAGTTTGCTTTTCGCGTCAAAACTGCGCTTTGTCCAGTGCAGCAGTTCGCCATCATCCATGGTGGCCGTCGTCATACCGAACTCGCCGGCCTCGCCCTCGCGCTCAAGGATCTTCATCCCCGGTTGTGTCGACGGCAGGCGCAGTGTGACCGATGCGGGTGCGCCCGTTCCCTCGAGGTCGACTTCCGCCGTGACGGTAAAGACGGAACGCTTGTCGTGCGGTGTCACCGGGACCCCGAGGTAGACGACTTTGTACCAGGCGACAAAAAGCCCCATCATCGCCAGCAGCATGGCGATCGTCAGTACCTGAAAACGTGAAGAGATCACGGCATTTCCACCAGTTCTTTGACAAATTTCCGGCTGACATCGACAATAAAGTGGTCACGCAGGAAATTAACGCCGATAAGGATTTTGTATTTGAAGTTGCTCCGGTCGGTCAGGGTTACCTCGACCGCCTGCGTCACGTCGCTGATCGTGACTTTGAGCATGACGACGGCACGGCGCTGCGAAGGGGCGCCGTGCTGCTTGATCTTGACAAAACGGACGACCTTCGCGCGGATCGGCGTCCCCTTAACGTTGAAGAGCGCCCAGTCCTGGCCGTCTTCGTTGACGATCTGCAGGTTTTCCGCGCCGATCGACGTCGTATTGGCCCCGGTATCGATCCGCCCTTCAAGGAGAAGCCCGCCCGGTTCGACGAAGACCTTCTCGACGATGCCGATGACCTGTTTCGTGCCGATCTCGCCCGCATCCGCCTCCTCGTCGCTCCAGCTCATTTCGGCCGGTTCAATGACGGGGGATTGCTGCCCGGCCGTTTCCGCACCGTAGAGCGCGCTCAAGGCTACAAAACAAAGGATTGCCAGAAAGGTCCGTTTCTTCAAAATAGGTTACTCACTTTCAGAAGACTGAATCTGTCTTTTTAACTTAATTGTAACAGAGAAAAGTGTCTAGGACAACTGTGACAGCAGTGTATTCAGGTCCCCAAGCACGTTAATCGAAGCGATCCTGCCGTTACGGAAATGGAAAAAGGAGGCTCCGGAGAAGCTGACCCTGTTGCCCGAAGCGGGATGCCCGAAAAGCTCGCCCTCATGCTTGCCCGTATAGGAGACGTAGGCAGCGGCTTTATCGTTCTCCACGACCGTGATCTCGACGGCATGGTAAAGCGCCGGGAACGCCTTGCAGAGCAGGTCGGCGTAATCTTTGAAACCGACAAGGCCGTTGGCTTCGATCCCGAGCGATCCGCGGAAGCGGACATCAGGGTCAAGGAGCGCGTCGGCTTTGGAAAAATCCTTGTCGTTCCACATCTCATAGTATTGTTGCAGAAGCTGTCGCGGTTCCATGGGGCTCACTCGTCGTCAAACCGATGCTTGTGAGGGAAACGTTCGATCGGTGCAAACTCATCGTCGTCATCGTCATCCCAGGAAGCTTCGTCTTCAAAATCATAAGTAAAGATACACTCGTAACCCCGTTTTTCCAGCTCTTCGTCGAGCGTTTCGGGGGCATATCCCTTTGTTTTACAAACCGCAAGAATCGAAGCGATATCCGCTTCATCCACGCCGTTCAACTTCATTTCCATTTCGATATCAGAAATCGTCATTTCGACCTCAAATAGTACAGCGCCCATCGGCGCAGAGCATGGGCAATGCCCGCCATGGCCACCCGGCGGCGGCCAAAACTAAAACAAGTACAAACCTGAAATTATACTCATTTTTTTGCAAAAACAGCGCTATAATTTAGCCAGTTTTTTCACTTTCCTAAACCAAACAAACACCCGCTCCGCCGGGAGGAGAATGCGCATTATGAAACAGATAGTCTGGGGAACGTGTCTACTGCTTGCGGCACTGACAACCCATGCCGAAGAGAAAGATCCGATGGAGGTTTGCGACGACAGGAACAGCGCCTGTATCGCGAAATGTGACGGAATGGAGAATGCATCCTCAGCCTGTTACGAGTCCTGCGACACCGCCTACCGGCGCTGCCTAGACGTTGCCAACGGGTATGACCCGGAACCCCCCAGCACCTATGCTTCGGACACGGCGGATGCCAATACGAGTACGAAAAAGGCTCAGAAGTAAAAAGCGATCAGCAGCGTGCTGATCCAGATCGCGCCGGTCATCACGAGTGAAACGAAGACCAGTGCCGCCCCGGCGTCTTTGGCCCGTTTGGCCAGTTCGTGGTATTCGAGTGTCACGAGGTCCACGACGCGCTCGACCGCGCTGTTGGCCAGCTCGGCCAGGAGCGGGATAAAAAGGGAGATGCTCAGTACTGCGCTGTAAAGCGGCAAGATCGGCAGCAGCCATGCAAAAGTGCCCATGCCGAAAAAGAGGAGCAGCTGCAGTTTGAAAGAGCTCTCGTTGCGGATCACCTCGATGAGGCCGCTCAGGGCATAGCGCGTGTTTTTGAAGAGGGTGTATTCCGGTTTATTGAGCAATAGTATCCTTTAACTGCATTACGGCGCCGCGCACCGTATCCGCGCTGCTGCCAAGGGGCATCGGGTCCCCGAAAATGACCGTGACCGGGCGCCGAAGCGACCAGTGACGGCCGCCGTGGGTTTTCCGGGTGTAAGAGAGTCGGCTGCCGCACATCCCGTCGATGTAAAACGGCACGATCGCTCCGCGTTGACTTTGTGACGCTATTATCTCAAATCCACGGTAAAACTTTTCTATTTCGCAGCGGCGGCTGATCCCCCCTTCGGGGAAGATGCCGACCGCCTCCCCCGCGTTCAGCGCTGCCGCCGCTTCCTCTAACGCCTGCTTCGAGGCTTTCGAAGAGACGGGAATCGTCCGCCCGAGCCGGAAGATCCAGCGCAGTGCCGGCCATTCGTAGATGGAACGCTCCATCATGTAGCGCAGCAGGCGGCGGCGCAACGCTATCTGCACGAGGAGCCAGTCCAGCCAGCTGACGTGGTTGCCCAGCAGCAGAACCGCCCCAGTAGCGGGGACATGCTCGCGTCCGACGGCCCTGACACGGTATCGCAGGGAGATCAGCAGCGCGGCGGCGACCCAGAGTAGCCGCAGCACTCCCTTCCGCACGCTCACCCCTCGTTTCCGGCCAGCGACGTGCTCCACCCCAGGTAGACGCCGTGGGCCTCGAGGACGGTTTCGAGCAGCGGCAGCGTCACCGTCTCCAGGGTCTCGGGCGTACAGGCGTGCGTCCGCTCGTAGAGCATCCCGTAGGGGTAGTGCCCCTCCTCTTCGAGGTCCGTTTCGATCCGTACGCCCTCTTCGGCCAGGGCCGCCGCCGCGCGCTGCATGGCAGTGCGTGTCTGGAAAAAGAGGTAGTGTTCCACCGGGCGCGCCACGCTCAGGTCATCGCCGGCGGCCGCAAGTTCGGCGATGATCTCGGCACTTTTCGCCTGCTGCAGCTCGAACGGGTCGGGGGCGAGCATGTCGTGGTAAAAGGCATGATGGGTGTCACGGGTCACCCCGTATTCGAGCTGCCCGTAGCCATGCTGCTTGAAAAGGTCGCGGAACTGCTGCTCCGCCCCCTTGCTCCAGGCGGCGTAGAAATAGAGCTCCGCCCACCCCTCCTGCAGGCGCATCCCGGCATACAGCGCCCCGTTGCGCAGTTCAAGCCGTTCGCTGAGGGTGTCCCTGATCGCACCGAGCAGCGCGCGTTCCGCTTCGCCGCAGCCGCCCTCCGCGTCCGGCGTCTTTAGTGGTACGAAGCACCAGAGCATCCAGACCGTATCGTCGCTTTGGGGTTCGAAATCGAGGTTGGCCTCGACGGTCACCGGGGTATTCTCTTCATTTCTCGTCGTGTAGGTAACGTTCATGCACTGCCCTTGGTATAATGGCGGTATTTTAACAAAGATTGGGGAAGGAACAGATGGAGATCATCTTGGCAGTGACGGTTTTTTACCTGTTTCTCGAAGGTTTCGAGGTCACATGGCAGAAGGCGCCCACCATGCTGGAGATGCTCATACGCATCCGGCGGCGCTACAACAAAAGCATCTTTTACTTCCTGTTACTGCACCCGACCTACTACTTCGCGATCTGGCTCATCCTGGAGACACGGATGGCGCTGCCTGCGGTGCTGCTGCTCTTTATCAAAACGATCGATATCGCCACGAAGATCGTTCTGATGCAGCAGATTTTCGACAAACAGGAGGCCTCTGCCCAGCTGCAGGAGATGCTGATCATGCCGCTGGCGAAATGGATGCCCTACGCCGGGTTTGCCGTCTACCCGCCGCTGGTGCTCTGGGCGATCCTCTGAGCGCTTAGCGTCCCCTGATCTCTCTGAGCGCCTCGGCGATCTTCGCCTTCTGCTCCTCGGAGAGCGACTGCGACTCTAGCTTTTCCATCAGCGATTCGCCCAGTTTCTCCATCCGCGCATTATCATCACGCTCGGCACTCCGGATCCGGCGTATGATCAGATAGAAAAGTCCCACCGCCATCACCAGCAGCAACGCGGCAGCACTCAGCATCAACCCTTCAATGGACATCGGCCCTCCGTTTTTTCTAACAGTATAGCGCAATGGCGGGGCCGAATCAATCGTTACAGCAGGGATTCGTACCGGGTGTCCGTCAGGGTTTTGAGGAAGGCGACGATGGCCTCCTCCTCCTCATCACTCAGCCCCAGGTTGCCCAGCTCGTCGACATTGATCGTTTCGGGGACTTCCGGCGCTCGCCACGGCTCTCCCGTCTCCGGGTTCAGGGCACCCTTCACGTCACGGGTGTTGTAAAAGTGGACCACCGCTTTAAGTGTTTTGAACACCCCGTTGTGCATATAGGGTCCCGTGACCGCGATATTGCGCAGCGTCGCCACCTTGAACGCACCGTTCAGCGAGCTGTCGCCCGTTGTTTGGCCCAGGCCGAGGTCGCGGTAGCCCGCCACGGTGCTCAGCGGGTTGTTCGGATTGGTGCGAACCGCTGTATTGACGGGCACGCCGAGATTGTCGAAGGTGCCGTCCGTAAAGAGCGCCGGCGCACCGCCTGAACCGAAATGGGGGTGGCACGCGGCACAGTTGCCCTTATCCTCTCGGACAAACAGCTCCAGCCCCTTGCGCTCCAGCTCCGTCAGCTCCGCTTCGCCTTTGAGCCAGCGGTCGTATTTGGAATCGAACGGCGCAAAAACGTCGCTCTTCTCAAAAGCCGCAATGGCATCCGCAACCGCATCATAGGCAACGGTATCGTCATCAAAAACATCCTCCCCGTACAGCGCAGTCATTTGCGTCACGTACGCCGGGTTGGCCTTGACCCGTGCCACGACGCTGTTGAGATCTGGCATCTGCATCTCCACCGGGTTCAGGAAGGGACCCTTCGCCTGGGCTGTGAGATCCGCCGCCCGGCCGTCAAGGAACTGGCCGCCGAGCCAGAGCCCGCCGCCGCCTTCTCCCTCGCCCGCTTCGTCATCAAAATGAAACGCAGCGAAATACGCGGCATACATGGCCGTCGGGGAGTTACGGTCCCCGAGCGAAACGTTGTCGTCCCCGATGGAGACGGCACCGAAATCATTTTGGGCCGTCGCCGTCCTCGCCTCGCTGAAGGCGTGCGCCGCATCGTGGCAGGAGGCACACGACTGGTTGCCCGTCTTGGAAAGGCTCGTGTCATTGAAAAACGCTTCCCCGAGCGTCACCTTCTTCGGATCGAGTCCGCTTTCGTTCGTATCGTTACAGCCGCCGAGCAGCATCAAGAGGATTCCGAGTCCTGCAACACACTCTTTTTTCATATCGTCTCCATTATTGATAATCATAATCGTTTTGATAGTATGCAAAAAATATTCTTCGAAAAAGCTTTAATTTGATAGTGATTATCGATTATATTATTGAAAATGGGACAATTTGGTAGGGCTTTGCAGGCAGCGGAAATGGAAAACGGGGTGCCCAGTGGGCGCGAAAGGGCTACTCGTTACGCAGAACGGTCAGGACGTCGACCTCGCTCGCCTTCTTGGCCGGGTACCACGAGGAGAGCACGACGATGGCAAAGGCGCCGCCGAGGATGGAGACGAAGTCCTGCCAAGAGAGGTCCAGTGCCAGGCGCGCCGTCGGGTAGACGTGCTTGGGCAGGGAGATGATGTCAAAGGTCTGCAGCACCCACACGCCCGAAAGGCCCAGGATGGCACCGGTGACGATCCCCCCGACCCCGATGACCACCCCGAGCTTCAGAAAGAGTTTTTTGATCTGCGCGGGCGATGCGCCAAGCGAGATCAGCAGCGCGATCTCGCTGCGGCGGTTCATGACCGTCATCAGAAGCGACGAAATGATGTTGACGGCCGCGATGAGGATGATGAGCATCAAGACGATAAAGAGCGAACGTTTTTCCAGCTCCAGCGCCGCGAAGAAGTTGACGTTGTCTTCCCACCACCCTTTGATGCGTACCCCAGCCGGCAGGACCTTGCGGATCTCCTCGATCACCGCCTGCGGATCGTCGGTCATGATGTGGATGCCGTCGTAGACGTTGTCGGGCAGGTGCATGATCGTCTGCAGCGAATGCAGATCCGTATAACTGTAGGCTTTGTCATACGCGCTCAGGCCCGAATCGAACGCGCCGGCAATGACGAAGCGCTTGAGCTTCGGCGTCACCGCGAGCCCCCCCGGCTCGATCTGGGTGAAGATGTACATCAGCCGATCCCCTTCGGTCATTGCGAACGACTCCAGCAGTGCTTCACCGACGACGACCTTGAAACTCCCCTCTGGCAGGGTCTCGAGCGCCTTCGCCACAACCGGGTTGACCTCCCTTTCGGCCTGATAGTCGACGCCGAAGAGGTACCCCCCCTCGAGCTGCGAACCGCTGCGGGCAATGACCGAAGCTGCGACATAAGGGCTGAATTTCAGTTGGGGGAAATCATGTTCCAGGTCCAGCAGCAGCGACGTGTTCACGCTTCCGTAAAAGCGCGGCACGATGGTGAGCGGATAGTTCATGATGGTGAGTTTCTTCTTAAACTCGTTGTCAAACCCGTTCATCAGCGCCATGGCGATGATAAGGACCATGACACCAAGCATGATGCCGAGGAATGCGAGCATTGCGGAGAGGAAGATAAAGGGCTGCTCCCGGTCAAACCGCAAAAAGCGGCGCAGCAGGTAGTTTGTCAGGCTGCGCTCTGTTTTCAAGAGGCGAACGCCCCTTTCTTCGGTCCGCTCTTCCCGCAGCAGTTTTTGTACTTTTTACCGCTGCCACAGGGACACGGGTCGTTGCGGGCCGGTTTTTTCGCCGCGGGGGCATCGGCTGCGGCGTCGCTTTCGCGGTTGAGCTGCATCTGCAGCTCTTTCTGCTTGCGTTCGATCTCCTGCGCCCGGGCGAAAGCTTCAGCCTCCTCCTCCGGCGAACTGAGCTGGAAGCGGATGATCTGCAGCGTCTTGATCGTGTCGTACTTGATCGTCTCGATCAGCTCCGTAAAGAGGTTGAAGCTCTCTTTTTTATACTCGACAAGGGGGTCTTTCTGGTTGTACGCGCGCAGGCGGATACCCGTCTTCATGGTATCCATGCGGTAGAGGTGCTCGCGCCACGCGGTGTCGAGGGTCTTGAGGTAGATCTCGCGTTCGATGTTGCGGCGGACGGATGCATCCACGACGGCCATCTTCGTGTCATACTCCGCTTTGATGTCGGCCGTGAGCTTCTCGAAGAGCGCCTCGAAATCGAGCCCTGAAAGCGGATCGTTCTTCAGGGTGAAGTGGAGCTCCTCTTGCAGCAGTTTCGCCAGCCGTTCGAGGTCAAAGTCCTCCCGCGCTCCCCCCTCGTAGATCTCGCACTCGCGCAGCGCACGCAGGACATAGGCCTTGCGGATATCGTTGACCTTGACGCCGATATCGAATTCCGGGTCAAGCAGCTGGTTGCGGAAACGGTAGACGATCTTGCGCTGTTCGTTGGCGACGTCATCGTACTCGACGATCTGCTTCCGCCCCTCGAAGTGGAGGTTCTCGACCTTCTTCTGCGCCTTTTCGACAGCACGGGTGACCATTTTCGACTCGATATACTCCCCGTCCTTGACGCCGAGACGCTCCATGATCATCTTGATCTTGTCGGAGCCGAAGATCCGCAGCAGGTTGTCCTCGAGGCTGAGGTAGAACTGGCTCACCCCCGGGTCGCCCTGGCGTCCGGAACGGCCGCGCAGCTGGTTGTCGATACGGCGGTTCTCGTGGCGCTCGGTCCCGATGATGTAGAGCCCCCCCAGCGCCTTAATCTCGTCGCTGACCTTGATGTCGACCCCGCGCCCGGCCATGTTGGTCGCGATCGTTACCGCGCCCTTTTCGCCGGCGCTCTTGATGATCTCACCCTCCTGGGCGTGGTTCTTCGCGTTGAGGACGGTGTGGGCGATCTTTTCGCGCTTGAGGAGTTCGTGCAGCACCTCGGACTTCTCGATGGAGGCCGTCCCGACGAGGACAGGCTGTCCTTTGGCGTTGAGCTCCTTGATCTTCTCGATGGCCGCCTGGAACTTCTCGCGCTCGGTCTTGTAGATCAAGTCGTTGAGGTCTTCGCGGACGACCGGGACGTTCGTTGGGATGGAGACGACGTCGAGGCGGTAGATCTGGGCGAACTCCGTCGCTTCGGTCTGCGCCGTACCCGTCATCCCCGCCAGTTTGTCGTACATGCGGAAGTAGTTCTGGAAGGTGATGTCCGCCAGCGTCTGCGACTCCTCCTTGATCTGGACGCGCTCTTTCGCCTCCAGCGCCTGGTGCAGCCCCTCGGAGTAGCGACGTCCCTCGGAGAGGCGGCCCGTGAACTCGTCGACGATGACGACCTCGCCGTCCTTGACGACGTAGTCGACATCGATTTCAAAGATGTAGTTTGCTTTAAGGGCCTGGTCGAGGTGGTGCGACAGGGCGGAGTTTTCCAGGCTGTAGAGGTTGTCGACGCCGAAGAGCTCTTCGGCCTTGGCGATCCCCTCTTCGGTGATCAGCACCAGGCGGTCCTTCTCGTCGACGGTGAAGTGCGTCTCTTTACGCAGCTGCTTGGCGATCTCGTCGGCGCGGACGTAGTTATCGAGGGTGCGGTTGGTCGGGCCGGAGATGATCAGCGGGGTCCGCGCCTCGTCGATGAGGATGGAGTCCACTTCATCAACAATGACAAAGTGGTGGCCGCGCTGCACCATCTGTTCGCGCGAAAAGCTCATGTTGTCGCGCAGGTAGTCGAACCCGAACTCGTTGTTCGTCCCGTAGGTGATGTCGACGGCGTAATGGGCACGCTTGACCTGCGGGTCGTACTTGCCCTCGAGGAGCGTACCGACCGTGTAGCCCAGGAACTCGTAGAGCGGGGAGAGTTCCGTGGCGTCGCGCTGTGCGAGGTAGTCATTGACGGTGACGACATGCACACCCTTGCCCGTCATCGCGTTGAGCGCGACCGGCAGCGAGGCCACGAGGGTCTTACCCTCCCCTGTCTTCATCTCGGCGATGCGCCCCTCGTGCAGGACCATCCCCCCGATCATCTGCACGTCGAAGTGGCGCATCCCCAGGGTGCGTTTGGCCGCTTCGCGGGTCATGGCAAAGGAGTCGGCAAGGACCTCTTCCAGGCTCTTCTCTCCGGCACGCACGGCCGTTTTCATTTCCTCGAATGCGGCCTGCAGTGCCACATCGTCCATCGCTTCGTATGTCGCTTCGAGCGCATTGATCTTTTTCAGCGCCCGTTTATAGCGTTTCAGCTCCCGGTCGTTCTTGGTGCCGAACACCTTGCCCATTATCGTCTGCAGCATCTTTTCCCTAGTTTCGGGCACCGGGGGTGCCTCATTTTTTGCGCAGATTATAACTAAGCGAAGGTATCGTTTTTATAAAGGGCACATCTCAAAACCCTGCACGGTCTCAGCACGGCAGAGAAAGATATAATCAAGGCGACGTTTTGAAGGCCTGGCCGTAGCCAAGTCGAAAAGCGGTAACGCCGAGTATGGCTATTCTCTGCTGTGCCCTGCGGGAGGACTTTTGAAGCACGATCTTCCCTCCGTTTTCGTTTTGACTTAGCTACAGCTATGCCTGCGCCGAAAACAAAGAAAACCTCACGCTTCAAAAATCCTCTGAGATCCGTGCAGGGTTTTGAGATGTGCCCTAAGGATTGTGCAGGGGGTGTCCGGTCACCATTTTTGGTTACAATTGCGCAAAAAAGGTTGACAATGAAAACACTCATTCTGCTGCTCGCCGCGATCACAACCCTCTTCGGGTTCACCGACTCCATCCGCACCTTCAGCGCGGATTTCACCCAGCAGATCGTCGACGACACCAATAAGACCATCACCTACGAAGGGCATGTCGACGCGACCCGCCCCGACAAGGCCCACTGGCACTACTTCAAGCCCGTCGAAAAGAGCGTCTTCGTCATCGGCCACAAAGTCACCATCATCGAACCGGAACTCGAACAGGCCATCGTTAAGACCTTCCGCGACGAGATCGACCTCTTCAAGATCCTTGTCGATGCCGTCAAGCTCGACGACGAAACCTACCTTGCCACCCACAAATCCCAAGAGTTCCTCATCCGCATCCGCAACGACACCCCGCTGGCGATCTCCTACCGCGACGCTTTCGAGAACAATGTGCATATCCGCTTTTCGGCCCAGAAAGTCAACCGCAGCCTCGACGACGCCCTCTTCCTCCCGGAGATTCCCGCCGGGTACGACATCCTCAGCGAATAATTTTCTGATGCTATGCTAACACAACTATGATCACGTCACCCCCGGGCCATCCCCTTTTTCGTTTTCGCGGTCGCGACCGCCTCGTAGGGGTCCTCGGGCCAGTAGTGTTTTTTATATTTGCCCCGCAGCTCCTTGCGCACCTGCGCATATCCTTCACGCCAAAACGAGGAGAGCTCCTTCGTCACCTGCACCGGGCGCTGCGCCGGGCTGAGCAGGTGGAGCATCAGCGGCATCTTCCCTTCCAGTACTGTCGGCGTCCGCTCCCAGCCGAAAACCTCCTGCAGGCGTACGGCAAGCACAGGCTGGCCGGGATCGGCATAGTCGATGCGTATGGTCGAGCCGCTGGGTACCGTCACCGCTTCGGGTGCCAGGGCATCGAGACGCTGCAGCGCGTCCCAGCCCAGCAGGCCGGAGAGGATTACATAGAGATCGAGTTTCTGCAGCCCCTTGAGGTCACGGATACCGTCCAGATAGGGGAGCAACCATGTTTCAAGCGTCTTAAGCAGGGTAGCCTCGTCCATGGCGCCGAAGCTCTCCGGCAGGTGGCGGTTGACGAAATTGACCCGCTCGCACAGCGCCCTGCTCTTCGGCGTCCACGGCAGCAGGTTGAGTCCACCCCTGCGGATGCCGTCGAGCACGCCCCGCGCCACCAGTTCCGGTGAAGGGTTGTCGATGCGCGACTGTGCCAGAACAACGGCACCGATCCGTTTCGTCCGGACGGCTTCAACACGGCCGGCCTCATCGTTCCATGCGACGGATGCTTCGGTCGCAATGGCATCGCCGAACCACGCTTCC
>JACXUG010000144.1 GCA_014764065.1 Campylobacterales bacterium | reverse complement strand
ATTTTAAAGAGTTTTTTGAGGCTCACCCGTTACTTTCCGCATTTGCCGCTGCCGCATTTCATCTTCTGCTGCATCATCATTCCGGCCACTTTTTTGACCGGGGCCTCAAGCGTGACGCTTTCGCCGTCGGAGAAGTTCAGCGTGATCGTGACGTTTTCCCCCGCTTTGAGCTTTTGTGTCAGCCCGATGAGCATGACATGCAGGCCCCCCGGCTGCAGCATTGTCGTCCCGGCGGCCGGAATGTCGATCTTTGGGATCTGGCGCATCTGCATCATACCGTCGACATTCGCATGCTCGTGTAGTTCGACCGTCTTGGCGGCTGCGGAAGCGGCGCTGATCAGCGCGACCGGTTTGTCCGTCAGGTTCTTCAGTTCCATAAACGCGGCACTGTTGGGCATGTTCGGCGGTACTTCGCGGACATAGATGCCGGAGACTTCGACGGATTGGGCGGAGAGGCCGGCGACAAAGAAAAGTGTTGTGATCAGTACGCGATGCAAAAGGGTCATGATGTTCCTTGGAGATGATAATAAACAGTCCTGCATTTTCTCAGACCATGTTCTCGTTGTTCTGATGCATTCAGGCATATCTATAGAGTATAGTGAAACTCTATAACAGAAGTGTTAAATCTACGCCAAAGCAGGGTTATAGCCCCGTCACGACGTTACGATATGGACTGCTGGTCTCCGCATCCCCTGTCCGCTTCCCACCTAAAACGGAGATTTTGATTTTAATCATTAAGTCGGAATCTACCGGAGGTGTTTCATGCTGAAAAAAATATGAAGGCTGTTGCCTTCGTGATCCAAACCAAGGGAGATGGGATGGCTTACATGATGGTACGACACAAAGTCAGGGATTTTAACGAATGGAAGCCCGGGTATGACGGGCATAAGTCGGCACGGGACGCCGCAGGGCTGAAAGAGGTCTATCTGCTTCGGAACGCGGATGCCCCCCATGAGGTTATCGCGCTGTTTGAAGCCACCGATCTTGAAAAGGCACGCACCTTTGGCGACTCCAAGGATCTCAAGCAGAAGATGCAGGAGGTCGGCATCATCGACTGGCCGGATATCTATTTTCTGGAATGAAGCGTTTCCCCGGACAGCGTCCGGGATGCTCCAACCACTTTCTACGAAAGCACATGCCCCACGAACTTGCTCATATTGTCCAGGATCTCCCCGCCGCGGCGGAAACCGAGACCGCACGCCTCGTAGGCGAAGAAGACCCCGGCCTGATAGCGGTTGCCG
>JACXUG010000022.1 GCA_014764065.1 Campylobacterales bacterium | reverse complement strand
GTCATATAATCCGCCAGCAGCTGCACCGGGTGGTAGCTGTCTGTAAGGCCGTTGATGACGGGGACTTTGGAGTAGGAGGCGAACTCTTCGAGCATGCTCTGCTCGAAGGTGCGGATCATCACCATGTCGCACATGGAGGAGATGACGCGGGCTGTATCTTTGACCGGTTCCCCTCTGCCCAGGTGGATATCGCGCTTGGAGAGGAAAAGCCCCTGTCCGCCGAGCTGGTAGATCCCCGTCTCAAAACTGACGCGGGTCCGTGTCGAACTCTTCTCGAAGATCATCGCCAGCGTCTGTTTGTCCAGGTAGGGCTTATGCTCGCGGCGTTTGCACTCGGACTTGATCTGCAGTCCGAGGTCGATGATGGAGAGGATCTCCTCTTTCGTGTAGTCTTTGAGGGTTAAAAAGTGTCGCATTTTCTGCTCACGGCGTAACGGGTCTCCCCGGAATGAAAGCGCCTATTATAGCGTAAAGTGTAAAAAAGCTTACAGCAGCCCCGCCACCTCTTTGGCGTGGTAGCTGATAATGATGTCCGCGCCGGCGCGTTTGAAGCCCAGCATCGTCTCCATCATGACCCGTTCGTAGTCGATCAGCCCGGCCTTGCCGGCATGCTTGAGCATGGCGTATTCGCCGCTGACGTTGTAGACCGCAAGCGGCAGGGAGGTCGCTTCGCGGATGTCGCGGATGATGTCAAGGTAAGCCAGGGCCGGTTTGACCATCAGGATGTCCGCCCCCTGCATCTCGTCGGCGATGCTCTCGGCGATCGCCTCGCGGCGGTTGGCCGGGTCCATCTGGTAGGTGGCACGGTCCCCGAACGACGGCGTCGATTCGGCGACGTCGCGGAACGGGCCGTAGTAGCCGCTGGCGAACTTCGTCGAATAGCTCATCACCGGGAGGTTCTCGTAGCCGCTGCCGTCGAGCGCCGTGCGCAGGGTGTCGATGATCCCGTCCATCATCCCCGAAGGGGCGATCATGTCTGCGCCCGCCTGGGCATGGACGATCGCCTGCTGGCCGGAGATCGCGAGCGTCGCATCGTTGTCGACGGTCTCGTGCACATGGTCGATGATCCCGCAGTGGCCGTGGTCGGTGTACTCGCAGAAGCAGAGGTCGGTGACGACGAACATGTCGGGGTGGGCCCGCTTGATCGCCTTGACGGCCGTGGCGATGATGCCGTTCTCATCCAGGGCATCGGAGCCGACGGAGTCCTTGACGTCGGGGATCCCGAAGAGGATAATGGAGTAGATCCCCAGCGCCTTGAGCGTCTCGCACTCCCGGATCGCTTCGTCGATACTCATCTGGTAGACGCCGGGCATCGACGCCACTTCGCTCTTGATGCCTTCGCCCGAACGCACGAAAAGAGGATAGATGAAATCGTCCGCACGGACGTGGTATTCGCGCACCAGAGCACGCAGGTGAGAGTTGAGCCGGTTACGGCGGAAACGTTGGAACATGTTTACCCTTGACAATTTAGCTATAATCGCATTGTAACAATTCCATCGTTAAAGAACTGTTTTTGCTTCAAACTATAAAAATTTCTGATGTTGCAAACCTCCCGTCGCGTTTTGGGAAGTTCAAAGTCCAGGCCTTCAAGCAGGGCCATAAAGAGCACCTGGCCATTCTGCGGGAACCCTTCGGCGATACCCCGATCGTGCGCGTGCACTCCGAATGCCTCACCGGGGATGCCCTGGGCAGCCTCAAGTGCGACTGTGGCGATCAGCTGGCCCATGCCCTCAACATGATCGAAAAAGAGGGCGGCATCGTCATCTACCTCCGACAGGAGGGGCGTAACATCGGCCTGCTCAACAAGATCAACGCCTACGCGCTGCAGGACAAAGGTTTCGATACCGTCGCCGCCAACCACCAACTGGGGTTTGCGGCCGACGAACGCACCTACGAGATGGTCCAGTTCATCCTGGCCCACTACGGCATTGCGAAGATCCGCCTGCTGACCAACAACCCGCAGAAGATCAATGCACTCAAGGGCGTTGAGATCGTCGAGCGCCTGCCGATCGTCATCGACCCCAACGAGTACAACGAAAACTATCTGCAGGTGAAAAAAGAGCAGATGGGGCACCTCATTTAACATGACATTCGCCCAGAAGATCGCCGCCCTGCCCGATACCCCTTCCGATCTGGTCTCCCACCTGGAGCGCTACCGCGACCTGCTGCTGCAGTGGAACAAGATCCACAATCTCAGCGGGTACAAAGATGCCGCGACGATCGAGTACTACCTCTATGACGCCCTCTACCCCGTCACCTTTCTGCCGCGGGTCGCACGGGCGATGGACATCGGCACGGGGGCCGGGTTCCCCGGGCTAATCCTCGCGATGGCGCAGCCGCAGACCCGCTGGACGCTCGTCGAACCGCTGCAGAAGCGGGCCGGTTTCTTGCAGTTCGTCAAAGCGACGCTGAAACTGCAGAACGTCACCGTGGAAAACTGCCGCGTCGAGGCGCTTCCTGACCAGCGCTTCGACCTCATCACCTCACGGGCCGTCACCGACACCGGGATGCTCCTGAACCTCAGTGCCCCCTACCGGGATGCGGAGACGATGCTCCTCTTTTACAAAGGCGAAAACGTCTACAACGAAGTACCGGAGGAGCTGCCCTACCGCATCATCGAAACCGATGAACGGCACTACCTTCTCATCAACCCGCCCAAGGAGACCGCATGCTCTTGAAAATCCTTCTCGTCCTCGGCGTTATCGCCGCCATCTATTTCATCTTCTTCAAAAAAAGTACCCCCGTAACAAAGCAGCCGAAGTCCGACAGCGCCTCAAAAAGGAGCGATGACGACACGATGGTGCCGTGCGAGGCGTGCGGTGTCTTCGTCAGCGTCAAGGAAGCCTTTATCAAAGAGGGGAAATACTACTGTTCGAAAAGCTGTATGCAAGGAGCCTGAGATGCTGATCTTCGGACACCCCCATCTGGCATCGGAATCCTTCTACCATATCGACGGTCCGGAAGCGGTCGCATCGACACCGCCGGGCAGCACTGTGCTTTTCGCCTGGAACAGGGCCAACCTCGACCTCGTCGCCTACTGCGGCGCGAACGGCATCCCGTTTGCCCTCGAAGCCGCCTCTGTCAAAGACGCCCTCTTCGCCGAAAACGCGGGGGCCCGCTTCATCCTGGTCGACACGGCCCTGGCGCGTTCGGTACAGAAGGTTGCCGAGACCTACCTTTTCGATGCCAAAGTTCTGACCTATATCGAGCATGAGGATCAGATGGAAGCGATGGCCTATGAGGGGATCGACGGGGTCGTTTTTGCGGAAGCGGTGATCAAAGTCACCGCGTAAACGATTGGCGAAGGGGAAGGCTTCCCCAATGTTCTGCCTTTTGCCCTATTCGATAATTTTGCGCGGCAGGCGAGGGTGCAGCCCGACAAGGACCTCGTACGAAATCGTCCCGGCCGCGGCCGCGTAGCTGCGGGCATCGTCGAAGATGAGCAGCTGCTCCGCCTCGCCGGCAAAACTGCAGTTATCCATGGAGACGCGCCCCAGCAGCATTTCTCCGCCCGGCGCGGTGTAGCGGTTCGATGCCGTGCGCAGCAGCCCGTCGGCATACCCGACATCGTAATTGCTGATCTGCATCTGGCGGTCGGCACTGAAGCAGCCGCCGTATCCGACACGTTCACCCTGATTCAGGCGCCGCTGGGAGATCTTTTCACCCCACAAAGAGAGGATGGGAAGTAGGTCCGGCTGCGGCAGCCCCTTAGGCATCTCCAGGCAGCCGTACGCCGCGATACCGACGCGCACCATGTCGTCGTGCCCCTCCTGGCTTCGGAAGGTCGCGGCGGAGTTCGCGGAGTGAAAGCGGAGCTTCGAAAAGCCGTAGCGTTTGGCCAGCATCAGCGCTTCGCGTTTGACGCTTTCAAAGGTGTGACGCTGCCAGAAATATTCGCTCCCCATCTCATCCGCGCTTCGGTGGTGGGTAAAGACCCCCTCGAGTTTCAATCCGTTCTTGCTGATCTTTTCAAAGGCGTGGTGCAGCAGATGCGGCGGGACGCCGTTGCGGTGCATCCCCGTATCGACCTTGAGCTCCACCCGGCTGCCGGGAGGGAAACTTTTGATCTGCTCCATCGCATTGACGGTAAAGCAGTAGGCGGGCATCAGCACCGCCGGAATATCCGCGAGGACGAGAATATATTTGAACTTGTTGCGGACCTGTTCCGCCTCTTCGATCGTGCGGACGACGGCCCGGCCGATCCCGTATTTGCTGGCGATCTGCGCGACCTGTTTCAGGCCGTGTCCGTAGGCGTTATCCTTGAGGACGAGTGCGATTTTCTCACGGCTCTGGAGCTGTTTCGAGATCATGTTAAGGTTGTGGTGGAACGCTTTGCGGTCTAGGGTGATAAAAGCCATACGACATTATAATGTCATAAATTGAATGTTGAAGAGAAGATGCAAACCTATCACGTAAAACGTCTCCCTGCGGAGTTTGAGCCCCAATCCTTTGTCCAGCTGATCTTTCCCCACGCCGACAGCGACTGGGCGCCCTACCTCGACGAAGCGTGCCGTACCTTTGCCCGTATCGCCGAAGGCGTCGCCCGTTTCCAGCCCTGCCTGATCGTCTGCGACGACATCGCCCGGGTGCAGTGCTACGTCGCCCCGGGAGCGAACATGCATTACGTACAGTATGACACCAACGACACCTGGGCCCGGGACTGCAGCGGCATTACCGTCGAGACGGCAGAGGGGTGTCTCATCCAGGACTTTGTTTTCACCGGCTGGGGCGGAAAGTTCGAAGCGGCCAAAGACAGTGCGATGACCGCGGCAATCGCACCGTATTACGGCGCGCCGGTCGCTTCACACCGTTTCATTCTCGAAGGGGGCGGGATCGAAAGCAACGGGGAGGGGCTGCTGCTCGTCACCGAGGAGTGCCTCCTGAACCCCAACCGCAACAGCGAACTGACAAGCCGTGCGGAGATCGAGGCCGTCCTTTCCGAGACCCTGGGGGTCAAACGGACCCTCTGGCTCACTTCAGGCTACCTCGCCGGGGATGACACCGACAGCCACATCGACACCCTCGCCCGCTTCTGCGACGCCGACACCATCTGCTACGTCCGGTGCACGGATGCCGCCGACGAGCACTACAAAGCCCTGCAAGAGATGGAACAGGAGCTCCGCGCGCTCCGTAACGACCGCGGCGAGCCCTTCACCCTTGTGCCGCTGCCGATGACCGAGGCGATCTATTTTGAGGACGAACGGCTGCCGGCGACCTATGCCAACTTCCTCATCATCAACGGCGCCGTCCTCGTGCCGGTCTACAACGACCCCCACGACGACGAGGCGCTGGCCATATTCAAAATGCTCTTCCCCGGCCGGGAGATCATCGGCATCGACTGCAGCGTCCTGATCCGGCAGCACGGTTCGCTACACTGCGTCACGATGCAGTTCCCCGCCTGCGTTACTCTGCGCTGCCCCCAATAACGGCTTCGACCTTCTCCGGCGTCACCTCCTGCTCCGTAAAGAGCAGCGAGAAGCCCTGAAAAAGAAAGAACCCGGACCCTGCAAGCAGCAGGATTATTTTGATGATCTGTTTCGTTTTTGCATTCATGAACGCCATTGTAACGCACCCTCCGTTCCGCCGCAGAAATTTAACACCCCCTTAACACTTTTTCCCTAGTATTTGTGGTTTCGAATACAATGGAATGAAGGATAAAAATGAAGAAAACGCTATTGGTTTCCCTCGCGGCGGCCGCGCTGCTTGCGAATGACGCTGCGGAAAACAACGTGACAAACAGCGGCGTAACGACGCTCGGTAGCATCGTCGTCGAAAGCTCATCGCTCAGCGACGTCAACACCGAAGAGATTAAATCCGCCGACACCGCCGAGGCATTGGCCAAGCAGGTGCCGAGCATCACCCTCGTACGCCGCAGCGGCATCGCCAACGACATCATCCTCCGCGGCCAGAAGCGCGACAACATCAACGTCATCGTCGACGGCGGCAAAATCTACGGCGCCTGCCCCAACCGCATGGACCCGCCGACCTCGCATGTCATCACGAACAACATCTCCTCGATCAGCGTGGTCGAAGGGCCGTATGACGTCGAACACGCCGGCACCCTCAGCGGGCTCGTGACCGTCGACACCGTCCAGCCGGGAAAAGGGATTCACGGCAACTTCAACGCGGGCATCGGCAGCTTCGGCTACTCGAAGGTCGCCGGCACCCTCACGGGCGGGAACGATACGGTCCGTGCGCTAATCGGCGTCTCGGGCGAATGGAGTGGTCAGTACGAAGACGGGGACGGCAATACCTTCGCCGACCAGATCGACAATGCCGTTGCCGCGGGCACTGCCAAGGCCCCCAATGCCTACCTGCCCTCCGAACGCGACCGCAGTGCCTACGCGAAACGCTCCGTCATGGCGAAACTCTTTGTCAACCTGGCCGAAAACCAGGAGCTCCGCCTCGGCTATACGGGCAACCGCAGCGACGGTGTCCTCTACCCCAACTCCAGCATGGACGCCCGCTATGACAACTCTGACCTCTACAACGTCCAGTACGTGGCTACGGAGCTGGCAAGCTGGTCCAAAGAGCTCCGCGCCACCTACTACTACTCCTACGTCGACCACCCGATGTGGACAGAATGGCGCAAATCCTCAGCGATGATGGGGACGATGACCAACCACCTCACCTCCACGATCCAGGGGGTGACGCTTAAAAACACGACGGCCGTTTCCGATACGATGGATATCACCTTCGGGCTCGACGGCAGCCTCCGCAACTGGGACGGCGCCTATGACATGAACGGCACCCCTAAGGGCCCAAGCATCTACGATGCTGATACCCGCAACGTCGCCTTCTTTGCCGAACTGGAAAAACGCTATAGCAATGCCGCCTACAAACTGGGGCTGCGCTATGACGATACGGCCATCACCTCTGGCAATCCCGCCCTGCAGGACAACGACTACACCTCCGTCGGCCTCAACCTCTTTGCCGACTACGGCGTGACGGAGACCCTCGGTTTCTTCGGCGGTATCGGTATGGCTTCGCGCATTCCGGATGCACGCGAGCTCTACTTCCAAAAAAGCGGCATGATCATCGGTACACCCGATCTCGACCAGACGACGAACTACGAGGCTGACCTCGGGATGACGAACACCTACAGCAATTTCAACCTGAAGACGCGCCTCTTCTACAGCCGCCTGAACAACTACATCTATTATAACGCCACGCCGACAATCACCCAGAACAAATTCGAGAATGTCGATGCCACGATCTGGGGTGCCGAAATGGCCGGGACATGGTATGCAAGCGATTCTGTCTACGCCGACTTCGGTGCGGCATACCAGTACGGCAAGAAAGAGAGCGCGCTCAGAGACCAAAACGGCACCAACCTTGCCGACATCCCGCCGCTCAAAGGCCACCTGGCGCTCAACTGGAACTATCGTGACGACAGCCTGGCCACCATTGAAGGCGTGGCCGCGCACCAGTGGGACCGTTACGATGCGGAGAACGGCGAACAGGCGATCGGCGCCTGGGCGGTCATGAACCTCAAGGTCGATCACCGCATCAACCGCAACTTCGGGCTGATCCTCGGCGTGGACAATGTCTTTGATGCAACCTATGCCGTTTCCAACACCTACAAAGACCTGACGCTTCTCAGCCTTGATCCCTACGGCGACGTTATGCTTCTGAACGAACCGGGACGCTACTACTACGCCAACGTCTCTTACAAGTTCTAAGGAGCAGTCGCTCCTTGCTAAGTGCTAAGTGAAGGGTGACATGTCACCCTAAAAGAAAATAAAAAGTGTTTGGGAGATGAACGAAAGAACAGAGCATCTCCCGCTGTTCTCCCGCACCCAACCAGCAACAGCGTCACTGCACTTTCTTCTTTCAGGTTCGGTTTCTTCTTTGTGCACGCGAAAAAGCAAGGGAACGAAAAGACCCAATTTTATAAACCAAAGGAGCGAAGCCCATTTGAGCGTGCTAACACTGCGTCCGCTTCAGCGCGGACATGCCCTCAGGTGCACTTCCTTCAGAGCACGCACTCGTGGCGCTCTCGCGCACCGTCAAATATCAATGGTCTTATAGAAATGTTTACGAAGAAGCCAAATCCTTCGCTGAAAATCAGAGCAGGATAATTTTGGCCAGTCCGAGGAAGCTGAAGAAGCCGAAGACGTCTGTCGCCGTCGTCAGCAGCACGGTCGAGCCGACCGCCGGGTCGATATTGAGCCGCTTGAGCAGCAAGGGGATGGAGGCGCCGAAGAAGCCGGCGATAAAGAGGTTGATGATCATCGCCATCCCGATCACGATTCCCAGCAGCGGCTGTCGAAACCAGATCCAGGCAATCACCCCCATGATCAAAGCAAAAAGCAGGCCGTTGAGCAGCGCAACGGCGATCTCCTTGTAGAGCGCCGACTTGGCGTTGCCGAATTCGATATCCCCCAGCGCCATTTGGCGCACCATGACCGTCAGGGTCTGCGTCCCGGCGTTACCCCCCATCGACGCGACAATGGGCATCAGGATCGCCAGTGGGACGTAGGCCGCGATCGTCGCATCGAAAAGCCCGATGACCGCCGAGGCGAGAATGGCCGTGAGGAGGTTGACGAAGAGCCAGCTGGCGCGGTTTTGGAAAATCCCCCTGATATCCTCTTCCTGCTCAACCGCATCATTGACCCCGGCGAGATTATAGATCTGCTCCGTCGCCCGTTCTTCGATGACGTCATAGATATCATCGGAGGTGATGCGACCGACCAGGCGATTTGCATGGTCGATAACCGGCAGCACGGCCACGTCGTACTGTTCGAAAATCGTTGCAACCTCGTCGATGTCGTCGGTTGCTTTGACGGCGCGAAACTCCTTACTCGTCAACTGCTCTCGGAAGGTACGCTCAAAATCCATCAAGATCATATCTTCCAGGGCAACGGTCGCCACCAGGCGGTGCTCGTCATTCACAATGTAGAGCTGATGAACGTTTTCGATTTCATCCTCTTCTTTGAGGCGTTTGAGACGGTCAATAGCATTTCGCACCGTTTCGTCGAGGATCGCCTCGAACATCTCCGTCTGCATCCACGCCCCGGCCTGGTCGTCCTCATAGCTTCGGATCTTGTCGATATCTTCGCGGTCCTCCTCGTCGAGCTGTTCATAGACCGCTTCGGATTTGCCTTCGTCAATCTCGACGATATCCTCGATCAGCTCTGCGGCGTCATCCGAATCCAGCCCCACAAGCGCCTGGGCAAGCTCCTCGCTCGAGTAGTAGGCGATCGCCTCCTCTTTGAGCTTGTCCGGCAGCTCCAGAAGCACCTCTCCCCGGATATCATGGGGAATTTTGCCGAGCATCCCGCGGAAATCGTCATGGCTTTCATTCCAGATACTTTTGAGCAGGTAGCCGATCTCGCTGGCGTGAGGAAGGTGTTCCGTTTTGCCCAGCAGAAACTGCTCGAACGCGTGTTTGATCTCACTGATGTGTTTCATTGTTCTCCCCCTTCTCCAGCGGGCGGCAGCTTTGCGGGTCGATATAGCAGGCATTGTTGATCGCTTCCGCCTTTTTCATGACGCTCTCCGGATGGGCCAGCGCCTCGTCGACAAGCGCATCCAGTTCCGCTTTCCGGGCCGTAAACGCTTTAAGCGCTTTGCCCTCAAGCTGCTTTGTCGTCACCTGGACGACCCGCGCGGGGTTGATGGCCCGGCCGTTTTTATACAGGCCGAAGTGGAGATGCGGTCCAGTGGAGAGGCCGGTCGTACCGACATAACCGATCACCTCTCCCTGCTTTACCTGCTTGCCGACGCGCATGCCGCGCCTGAAAGCTTTTTGATGGGCGTAGAGCGTAACGTACCCGTCGCTGTGGCGGATCTTGATCACGTTGCCGTAGCCGCGGGTCCGACCCGCGAAGATGATGGTTCCGCTGCCGGCGGCAAGAATCGGTGTCCCGCGCGGCGCGGCGTAATCCACCCCGAGGTGGGCACGGTAGCGTTTGAGGATCGGGTGGAAGCGGCGCGGCGTAAACCCGGAACTGACCCGACCGCTGCGGACCGGACGCGCAAGCAGGAACCCTTCGACCTGGCGCCCTTTACCATCATAGTAGCGTCCGTCGCTGTTGAGGTAGACCGAATGCTGTCCCCCCCGCATCTCAATCATCCCCACCAGCAGCTCGGGCATGCCGAAAGGGCTTCCGAGACGGTACTTCTGCGTATAGACCATCACCAGCCTGTCCCCCTTGCGTAGATCGCGGCGGAAGTTGAGGGAGTTTTTGAATCCTGCGACGAAGGCATGCGCCAGAGAGTGGGAGCCGGTCGCTTTCAGGATGTCGTAATAGGGAGAGTTTTGGATGGAGAGTGTGATCGACTCCTGTTTGGTCGATGCGATCAGCGGGATCGCTTCAAACGCGAAGCTCCCGTCTTTGCGGTAGAGATGCAGCTGCAGTTCGTCGGAGACGGGGATAAGCACCTGTTCGATGGTGCCGTTTCGGTCATGCATCACCTGATAGGGGATGCCGCTGCGGAGTTCTTCCGTCAGCTTCTGATCGTCGCTGTCGATATCGTAATAGAGCGCCTGCGGCAGATGCAGACGCTCCAGGAACATCAGGTACGTTTCGCCTTCGCTCCATTTATACGTTTCCACCGACGACGCCGACAGCATCAGGGGCGCCAAGAGCAGCCATAAGAACCGAACCAAACCTCACCTCCATCCAACGGATGTAAAAGGGTAGCAGATTCGTGCTAAAGCCTAGCTCTAAAGGGTATAAAGAGCCCATTTATCAAGGCTAGGCTATAATTTTTCCCCATTTAGCATGCAAGGTATTCAGTGATCAGACTCTTCTTTTTTCTTACGTTATTTTTTGGCGTTCTCCATGCCGGCGAACTGCACCTTAGCCTCGATGCTGTTTCGGCAGAGACCGAGACGGGAACGATCAAAACGGCCCGCGTCGAACCGGGCGTCAGCGGTTTTGTCGTCCGCCACTTCACGCCGGAGCACAGCGCGATCATCGCCAATGCCGTTGCCGAGGCGTATGACGAGACGACCGGTGTGCTGACCGTCGCCTTTTCCAAATACAACGGCCTGCAGCAGAACTCCCTGCCCCGCGGCGAGTGGCAGCCCAAGGCGGGGGACGAGGTCATTCTCGCCTTTGCCTATACCCGCGGCATCCTGATCGCACCGACGCGCACCACCTATCTGAAGTTGACGGAGCAGCTGAAAAGTGTCGACTGGATCCACCCCGACACCCTCGCGACCTACCTCTCCTACCGCGGTCACCCGACACCGCTCAAGGAGGACCTCGCCGGCTTCTGTACCGTCGCGACGACCGGACTGCTCTTTCTCTACCTCGACGACAGCCTCTTCACCGTGGACTGCCAGAGCCTGAGCCTGCTGCAGCTCACCGCAGCCGGGCTGGCTTACGAAGCGCCGCAGCTCCCATTCTACACCCGTGTCGAAGAGATCGACGCCAACTGGTTCGGCAGCGGCAGCGGCAGGCTGGACGCCTATGAACCCTACTACCTTGAACTGCTCGTTGAAAACAACCCGCATTCGCGTAAACTATACGACTTTATTCAGTCGCATCCAAGCGCCGATAAGCAATTATTAGACGCATTTGACCTGAAAGGCCAGCCATGATCGATCCTAAGCATCTGCAGTACCTTGCCGCCGTCGTCGGCGACGACAACATCTACAGCGACAAAGCGCACCTCCTCGCCTACTCCTACGATGCGACCCGCGAACGGTTCGAACCCGACGCCGTCCTCTTCCCGCGCCATGAGCAGGACGTCAGCGACATCCTGCGCTACTGCAACGAACACGGCATCGTCATCGTGCCGCGCGGTGCGGGCAGCGGCTTTACCGGCGGCGCACTTCCGAGCCACGGCGGGATCGTTCTCGCGTTTGAAAAGCACATGAACAAGATCCTCGAGATCGACATGCAGAACATGGTCGCCGTCGTGCAGCCCGGTGTCATCAACATGGACCTGCAGCGCGCCGTCGAAGCAGTCGGGCTCTTCTACCCACCGGACCCGGCCAGCCAGGACTACTCCACCATCGGCGGCAACGTCTCTGAGAACGCCGGCGGCATGCGCGCGGCCAAATACGGCATCACCAAGGACTATGTCATGGCGATCCGTGCCGTGCTTCCCAACGGCGACGTCATCAAGGCGGGCAAACGGACCATCAAGGATGTTGCAGGCTACAACATCGCCGGGATCCTGATCGCCTCCGAGGGGACCCTCGCCGTCACGACGGAAGTGACCCTCAAACTGATCGCAAAGCCGAAAATGACTAAGACGGCGATGGGGGTTTTCCCCTCCGTCACCGAAGCGATGGAAGCCGTCTACAAAACGATGGCCTCGGGGGTCACCCCGGTCGCGATGGAGTTCCTCGACAACCTCACCATCCGCGCTGTCGAGCAGACGTTCCATAAAGGCTTGCCCGTTGATGCGGGCGCCATCCTCGTCACCGACGTCGACGGCAACCTCGAACCCGACCTTGACTTTCAGCTGGCGCAGATCGAGAAGGTCTTCCGCGAGAACGGCTGTTCGGACTTCGTCATCGCCAAGGACAAGACGGAAGCGGCCGACCTCTGGTTTGCACGCCGCAACGCCAGCCAGTCCCTCGCCGTCTACGGCAGCAAGAAGCTCAACGAGGACGTCACCGTCCCCCGCTCGGCCCTGCCGGGACTGCTTGAACGGTTCTACGCCATTGCCGACAAGTACAACATCAACATCCCCTGCTTCGGCCATACGGGTGACGGGAACGTCCACACCAACGTCATGGTCGACGGCAAAGACCCTGAACAGGTCAAAATCGCTTACAAGGCGATCGAAGAGGTTTTCCAGGCGACCATCGACATGGGCGGGACGCTGAGTGGCGAACACGGCATCGGCCTGGCGAAGGCCCCCTATATGAGTATGGCCTTCACCGACGAGGAGATGAACCTCTTCAAAGCGATCAAGAAAGCCTTCGACCCCAACAACATCCTCAACCCAAACAAGATGGGCCTCGACTAAACCGCCCCCCGGTGCGCTCCCGGGCACCGCTTCCGTAATGCGCTTTGTGCTACAATCTTCGTATGCAAGAGAACATTCACCGCTACTCCCAGAAACGCTTCAGGCGGCACGCCCGCTACTACTGGAACCAGCTCCTCGACTCCGAGCCGACATACTACGCTTCAAGCCTCAGTTTCTATACGATCTTCACCGTCATACCGCTGCTGATGATCATCCTTTCCATCGCGGTGACGATGCCGAGTTTCCAGGAGTATTACGCGGATCTGAAGGCCTTTCTTATCGAGAACCTTCTGCCCGTGCAGTCCGAACAGATCTCCCAGTATATCGACGAGTTTCTCAGTAACACCGTCAAGCTCAGTGTCGTCGGTTCGGTGATGATCATCGTCGTCTCCATGCTCTTTTTCGAAAACTACGAGTACATCGTCAACAAGATCTTCCATACCAAGCGCCGCACCATCTGGCAGTCGGTTACGACCTACTGGACCCTGGTGACACTGAGCCCGATCGCCTTCGGTTTTTCCATCTATCTCTCGACCAGGGCCGCCGCCGTGCTCGGCGAATACGGGGCGACGGCATGGTTCAACCTGGTAAGCATCTTCCCCTATTTCATCGTCTGGATGCTCTTCTTCATCATCTACAAAATCTCGCCCAACACCAACGTCGACACCAAGGCTGCCTTCATCACCTCCTTTATCATCGCCGCCGTCTGGACGCTGGCGAAGAACGGCTTCGTCTACTACATCTTTTACAACAAGACCTATTCGACCATCTACGGCTCCTTCTCGATCGTCCTCTTTACTTTTATCTGGATCTACACGTCGTGGATCATCTTCGTCTACGGCCTCAAACTATGCTACCTGATAGACCGCGCCTACAAATACCGCCGCGGCCAGAAAGGGCAGGAGCATTTTGACCGTCTTGAATGGAAGCGCAAGCAGGCTTAGCCCTATCCAGGCACCCAAGAACCATACTCCGAATTCGATGTGAACCGGCGTCGCCGGAAGCTCCAGTATCCAGTCGACAAGAGTGTCGAGGACACCCCCCGCTCCGACGGTGTGCAGCAGCAGCGCCAGCGGATAGAAGAGGATGAAGGCCATCGTCCAGAATACGGAGAGCGGGTGCAGTGCCGAAAAAGTCCCGAAAAGCGCCAGCCCTATTGGCAGCATCATCGCGTAGACCCAGAGATGAATGCCCACGAAAGTGAAAAGCCCTCCCCGGTCGGCGAAACGCTGCAGAAAAAGGAAAATATAGAAGACACCCGCGACCGAGAGCCAGAAGCCGGCGGAAAAGAGCAGCCGCGGCCAGAAGGCGATCAGCAAAACGACCGCGATGCCGAGGGTCTGAAAGGAGAGAAGCCGGAGCCCGCGGTCATAGAGGATAAACCCTATTAGCATCATCGCGAACGCACGCAGCACAGACGGGGGATAATGCAGAAACAGAGCGTATCCCCAGAGTACGGCGGCAGCGGCATAAAAGAGGTCCCGGCGGGCATTGCGCCAGGGGAACAGACGCGCCTGAAGATAGCGGTAGGGCAAACGCAGCAGCACGAACAGGAAGAGGCTGAGCAGCCCCAGATGGAAGCCGCTGATCGCCAGCAAGTGGCTGATCCCCAGACGCGCCAGCGATTCGCGCAGATCCTGCGGCAGCGGCGTCGCCGTAAAGAGGGCGGCAAAGAGTGCACCGCTCCGTGGCTCGGCGTGCTGGCCTGCGATCCACTCCCCCACCCGGAACTTCCACTGCCGCTGCGGTGATACCGCGTCGATGGCCCCGTTGGCAAAAAAACCGCCCAGATAGTGCCAAAAATCCAACCGGTCCGTTTTCAGCCAGACAAGGACCTCGTACCCCTGCAGGTTCCGCAGGGCCGTCGGTACTGTTATAAAAAAGGGGGCGCCCGACTCGCTGCGCAGTTTCACGACCTGATAGGCACTCCCCTCCCTGCGTTTTTCATACTGCTGCTCAACGGTTGCCGCTACTATCGCATCGTCATAACGGGTCAATTGCCGGTACGTGCGATACTCTCCCAAAAGGGAAGTAATGAAGAGAAGGAATACGAGACCAAAAAACACTAGGACTTCCTGCCGGGAAGCCAGTAACTGCGGCGGCTCTAATTTCATATGAAATAACTATTTTGGTTTTTAGTTATTCTATCGAATATTTTTGAAGGGAAAGGGGCGGTACAGCGGGTCAGATCGTCGGCATCGAAACGCTGCCGACGTCCATCGCGGCGCTCTTCGTGTCGACATTCTCGTAGACGATCTCCGTCGCGTTGTAGGTCGGCATATCGACAAAACGGGTCAGCTTCTTTTCGAACAGCAGCTTGACGTGTCCCGTCGGACCGTTGCGCTGCTTGCCGATAATGATCTCCGCCTCCTCTTTCTCCTTCTCGACGTAGGTAGGGGTAAACTCCTTGCCCTCCGCCTTCGCCGCCTTTTCGCGCTCTTTCTCCTCCTTGTAGAGGTAGACGTCGTCGCGGTAGACGAAGAGGATGATGTCTGCGTCCTGCTCGATGGAGCCGGACTCACGGATATCGCTGAGCATCGGGCGCTTGTCGTTGCGCGATTCCAGCCCCCGGTTGAGCTGCGAAAGAGCGACAATCGGCATCTCCAGTTCCCGGGCGAGCATCTTAAGGCCTCGCGACATCTCGCTAACCTCCAGGTGACGGTCCCGCGACCCCGTACCGCTCATGATCTGCAGGTAGTCGATGACAGCCATCTCGATATCGGGATGTTTCCCCTTGAGCTTGCGCAGACGCGAACGCAGCTGATTGATATTGACCGATCCCTGGTCGTCGACAAATAGCTTGCTGCGCTGCATCCAGTCGACCGCCGTGCCGAGCCGGTTCCACTCCTCGTCGCTCATATCGCCGACCCGCAGCTTCTGCAGCGGGACGGAGGTCTCAATGGAGAGCAGACGCAGCATCAGCTGCTCTGCCGGCATCTCCAGGGAGAAGAAGGCGACCCCTTTGCCCTTTTTGAGCAGGTTCTGCACCATATTTAGCGCAAAGGAGGTCTTCCCCATCGCCGGACGCGCCGCGATAATGACCAGGTCCCCCTTGCCGAAACCCGTCGTCATCTTGTTGAGTTCGGCGAAGCCCGTATCGACACCGACCAGTACGGAGTTACCGCGCGCCTTCATCTCCTCGATATAGCGCATCGTATCGATCGTCACCGACTCGGCATCTTTGAAGTCGCTCGTCTGCGAGTCCTGGGTGATCTCGTAGAGCTTTTTCTCGACCATGTCGACGACCTCGCTGCTGGGCCACTCCTCTTCGAGCGCGACCTTCTTGATCTCCGTCGTCAGGGTCAGCAGGTGACGCTTGAGGGATTTATCCTTCAGCTCCCTGACATAGGCCGCCGTATTTGAAATCGGGTTGGCCGAGAGGATCTCAAGCATCACGTTCTCGTCGAACTTCTTCTTCGCGTTGAGCTCTTTGCGGATGAACTCCTCGTCAATCGGCTCGTCACGGCGGGTGAGGGAGACAATAGCCCCGTAGATATCCTTGTGGGCCGGCAGGTAGAAATCATCTGGCTTCAGGATCGCTTCGAGCTCCTCGAACTGGGAAGGCTCGAAGATAATGGAGCTGAGAACGGCCTTTTCAAACGCGAGGTTGTAGAGTTTCTCTTCCATTATTCGTTCCCCTCCGCCATCTTCTCGACTTCATCGACGAACTTGTCCACAAGATCCTTCTCCTCCAAACGTGCGACGACTTCGCCCTTGACCATCACCAGGCCGCTTCCCTTGCCATAGGCGATCGCGACGTCGGCGTGCTGCGCTTCACCGATAGCGTTGACGACACAGCCCATGACGGAGACATTGAGCGGTGCCTTGATGTGCTTGGTCCTGCGCTCGATCTCCTCTACCGCGCTCACCAGGTCCGCCTCGATCCGGCCGCAGGTCGGACAGGAGATGATATTAAGCCCTTCGCCCGCCGCGCCGGAGTCCTTAAGGATCGCACGGCCGACGTTAATCTCTTCTTCGAGCTCGCCGGTGATGGAGACCCGCATCGTGTCGCCGATCCCGTCGAGCAGCAGGGCACCAAGACCGATGGCGCTCTTCACCGTCGCGTGGAACTTCGTCCCCGCTTCAGTGACGCCCAGGTGGAAGGGATAGTTATTCTTCGGGCGCAGCATCCGGTAAGCATCGACAGTGCGCTGTACGTCGCTGGCCTTGAGAGAGACCTTGATGTCCGTAAAACCGAGGTCCTCGAGGAATTTGATATTGTACTCCGCCGAGGCGACCATCCCTTCTGCCGTCTGGCCGTACTTTGCGTCAAACTGTTTCTCAAGGCTACCGGCATTCACACCGATACGGATCGGAATGTTGCGCTCCTGGCAGGCTTTGACAACATCTTTCACCCGGCTCTGCTCACCGATATTGCCCGGGTTGATGCGGATGCAGTCAACCACTTCCGCCGCGACAAGGGCCAGTTTGTAATTGAAGTGGATATCGGCAACAAGCGGCAGGGAGATCCGCTCCTTGATTGCTTTGAGCGCCAGGGCGTCTTCCATATCAGGCACCGCGACACGTACGATGTCGCATCCCGCAAAGTGGAGGCGATTGATCTGCTCGACCGTCGCTTCGACGTCGCGGGTGCGACTGTAGGTCATGGACTGCACGGAGATGGGCGCATCCCCGCCGACGGGGACGCTTCCGACAAAAATCTGTTTGGTGGGATAGCGCTTAATCATAGAGGGATTTTAGCCAGATGGGGGTTAGTTTGAGCTTTTGAAACGATATTACCCGAACTCGATGGGGTCCATGTCGATTTCGGCCAGCGGTACCATTGTCGCTTTAAGCGCCCTGATCAGATCGGTACTTTTATCGGCGCGCAGCAGGATCTGGAACCGGTATTTCCCCGCGATCTTTTCGATCGGCGCTTTGTCCGCACCAACGATCTCAATCTGTTCAAAAGCCCGAAGTGCCGCGACCATCTGCCCCATCGCCGTTTCCGCCGTCTCCTGCTTCTTGTGGGCAAAGAGCACGCGGCACAACCGCTTGTACGGCGGGTACATTCCCTCCCGGTACACTTTCTCATCCTCCAAGAAGCGCTCATACCCCTCCAGATAGGCGGAAAAGAATTCGGCGTTGAAGGTCTGGACGATCACCAGGGCCGCTTTTTTGCGCCCGCTGCGCCCGGCGATCTGCAGCAGCAGCGACAGGGCGCGCTCCCTGGCACGGTAATCACTCAGGCTGAGCAGGTTATCAAGCCCCAGGACGACGGCAAGGGTGACGGCATGATAATCGTGCCCCTTGGAGAGCATCTGCGTTCCCACCAGTAGGTCGATCTCATGTTCGTTAAAGGCACGCAGCAGCTCCTTGAGCTTTTTTTGCGTCGTAATCTTGTCCCTGTCAAACTGCGCCGTGTTGATCTCCGGATGATGCTGTTTAAAGTATTCCACTGCCTCCGCCGTCCCCAGCCTCGAACTCACGAGATCGCCGGTTTTGCACTCGGGGCAGTGCTGGGGGATCGGTTCGGCGTACCCGCAGTAGTGGCAGCGCACCTGTCGGCGGTAGCGGTGCACGCTCATACCGACACTGCAGTAGGGGCATTCGTAGGTGTAGCCGCAATTGTCACAGATAAGGTATTTGAAATTGGCACGGGTCGGGATAAAGAGCATCGCCTGTTCGCGCTGCGCAACGGTCTGCCGGATGGCTTCATCAATCTTCGGCGTGATCCCTTCCGCGTGCGCTTCGAACAGATAGTGCCGCTCGCTTTTGAAATGCCCCCCTCTCAAACGGAAATGCGGAAATTTGACATAGGAGGTCAACGAAGGCGTCGCGCTGCCGAGCAATACCGGGATACCGAGTAGCGTCCCGTAGTAGATCGCCATATCACGGGCATGATAGCGGGGCCGCGCGGATGATTTGTAACTGTCGTCATGCTCCTCGTCCACAACGATCAAACCGAGGGAATCGATCGGCAAAAAGAGCGCCGAACGCGGCCCCGCGACGATCCCGGCTTCACCGCCGCGGATCTTCTCCAGCGCCTTCGCTTTCTGCGTTTTCGTCAGCTTGGAATGCCACATCACCACGCCATCCCCGAAGTGCCTCTCCAGGCGCTTCTGCATCTGCGGCGTCAGCGAGATCTCCGGCATCAAAAAGAGCGCTCGCTTGCCCGATCCCAACACTGATTCAAAATATTTCATGTAGATTTCGGTTTTGCCCGAACCGGTATCGCCGAAAAGCAGACTGACACGGTGCTGTTTCAAAAACGCGAGCGCCTCCGCCTGTTCGGCGCTCAATGTGATCGAAGCAACCGGTTGCATTGAAATCGTCTCTGTACCGTGCCTATAGGGGACAAAAAGCCCGACCGCCTCCCCAACCGACGCAAAATAATAAGCGGCGATAAATTCGGCAAACTGCAACTGTACCGCGGAAAGAAAAGTCTCGTGCCGCTGCGTTACCGAAACAACCGGAAAAGCCGGTTTTTCAACCTGTTTCAGTACAACACCGCCGTGCTGACGCTCCTGGAGCGGAACCGTTACAACCTCTCCGCGTTCTAGCGTTGTTTCAGCGCTATACGTCAGCGGTTGAAGCGGAGAGCCGACAAGCGCGATCTCGTAATAGCAGCGCACCCTTCAGATATCGAGGCTGGCACAAAGGCCCGACGTCGACACCAGCAGGAAACGGCCCGACGTCGCATTATAATCAAAGCTGCACGTCGTCCCTTCAATCGTAATGCTATAGCGCTCGCCGCTCTTGCTCCACCTTTTGTCCGGGTAGGTCAGAACATTTTCAAAATGCTCCCCCAGACTCGCCACATAATTAGACTCACCCCGCAGCAAACGCCTCTGGCGCTCCGTCTCGATCCCCGACCGTACGGCGGAGATCGTAGCACGGGCGCTGGATATCTGCGCATCTGTCCGTGTCGCGGAAAATTTGGGAATGGCTACAGCCGCCAATATCCCCAATATGACAATCACAAATATCATCTCGATCATCGTAAAACCCGAATGCCGCATTGTTATTACCTGCTATCTTGAAGAGATGAAAAGGAAAAAATTTTCCTTTTCATCTCTTCAAGCATGC
>JACXUG010000090.1 GCA_014764065.1 Campylobacterales bacterium | reverse complement strand
TAACCTAAATCTACCCATCTGAATTTTTTCGACTTTTCTTGGATTGAAATCCGAGGAAAGTTGAGTGAATTTTTCGTGTTTTTGTTCAAAAACTCACTCGATTTACCTTTTTTGACACTCTTTTACATCATTTTTACCTTCTGAAGTCTTACAAGTTGTTCGTATCTAAACAGGTTGTAAGTCAGGTTGAGTAGACCGGTTTAAAAGCCGAGGGGTTCCACTCCGCCTTCGAAAAACTCTACAAGGATTACATCGAATATATCCCCGGTACGAAGATCACGGCGTTCGATCTGGACAAAAAAGAGATCACGACCGAATACGACAATGTCATCCCCTTTGCGGATGCGGCGTTCTATCCGCATGTACGCGGGGGCAAGATCCTGGAAGTCGTCGGGGTTGCAAAGGAGAGTATCTTCAGCAAGATGGAAGCCGACATCAACGTGCTGACCTACGAAGTCAACGGCCACCCGGAGATCTACTGTGCCGGTGATGTCCGTCCGATGGGCTTCAGCAAATCCGGAAACACAGCCAACACGGATCGCTCTACAAACGTTATGCGAGGGTACAGCTCGTCGATGAGAGCGGCACACCGCTGAAGGCCGATGCCCTGAAAACGGGTGAGAATTATATCTTCAACTACACCTATGCGGGTACGAGCTGCTTGCTGGTCAATATGCCGAAACCGACGGCAAAAGATGTCGCACTGAGTGATGGGTTCGGGAATGAGTACATCTGGAAAGGGGGTGTCGGAAGCGGCGGGACGATCGTCGCTTTCAGCGGCATCTGCCCGCACCAGCTGACACACATCAACAAAAACGACAGTTTCATCACTTTCCGCAATCCCGGCGAACGTTTCGAGGGCGACATCGTCTGCGACGGGTATACCTTGGTCTACGATGCGGGGTGGGGCTGCCGCGTCAAGGAGGGCAAAGCGCCGCAGCCGCTGGCGGTGATCGTGCTCGAGGTCGGCAGTGACAACACCCTCTGGGCGGTGGGCGTGCTGGGCAAAGACAATCCACGAATTTTTTCAAAGCTTCCGACGCGAGCTCAAAGAGCAGTTCGGCAGCAAGTGCCAGGTGAAAGCCAAGGTGGGCGAACATGCCGTCACGGTGCCCAGCGCGACTATACCCGCGACGTCGTCAAACTCTAAATACCCTTTGGACGGCAGGCCTTTTCGGGGACTCTGCCGTTAATCTTCATTTTTAAGTCGTTGCTTACACAATCCCTGCTAATCTAACTGACGTTAGTAATGAACAAGACTGTTTTATGCATTTTGCACTGCAGAAGCAGTGGTATGCACGTGTTAAGGATAATGTTTGAGTACGAAAAAAGAGCTTGAACTTGAGGGTGAACTGCTGCTCAAGGAGCCGGGACAATATAAAGTGATTTTGCTCAACGACGATTACACATCGATGGATTTCGTCGTCGAGGTTTTGATGAGTATTTTTCACAAGAGTTATCAGGAAGCGGAGCAGATCATGCTCGATATCCACCGCCAGGACCGCGGCATCTGCGGTGTCTACACCTATGAAGTGGCGGAGACCAAAGTGATGCAGGTCAGCCGTCTGGCGCGGGAGCATGGGTATCCGCTCAAGGCAACGATGGAGGAAGCGTAATGATCAGTGCCGAACTTAATGCCGTCTTTCAAAAAGCGCTGCTGTATGCCAAGGACCAGCGGCATGAATACCTGACGATCGAGCATGTCTTTTATGCCCTGCTCGGTTCCAAAGAGGGGATCGCCATTATCCGGGAGTGCGGCGGCGACGTGGCGTCCATGCGTGCCATGGTGAGCCGTTATCTCTCCATGACGATGGAGCCCCTCCCCGAAGACGTGACCCAGGAACCCTTCGAGACCGTTGCGCTCTCGCGGATGATCGACCAGATGATCCGCCATATCAAGAGCGCCCAGAAGCAGCAGGCGGAGGTCGGCGACCTCGTGGCGGCGATCTACGAAGAGAGACACACCTACGCCTGCCAGGTGCTGCTCGAGAGCGATATTAACCGCGTTGACGTCCTGGAGGTGATCTCGCACAAGGATGTCCAGCCCCAGTCCGTTTCGAATGCGGAGGAGAGCTACCTCGAGAAGTACACGGTAGAACTGGTGGCGCAGGCCCGCGCCGGCCGGATCGACCCGGTCATCGGGCGCCAGGACGAGATCGAGCGGGTCGTGCAGACGCTGTGCCGCCGCAAAAAGAATAACCCGCTGCTTGTCGGCGAACCCGGCGTCGGCAAAACGGCCATCGCCGAGGGGTTGGCTCTGCGCATTGCGGACGGGGAGGTCCCCGAACTGCTCGAGGAGGCGCCTGTCTACGCCCTGGACCTCGGCGCGATGCTGGCGGGCACGAAATACCGCGGAGACTTCGAAAAACGCCTCAAAGGGGTGATCGATGAGGTGACGGCGCACAAGAACGCCATTATGTTCATCGACGAGATCCATACGCTCGTCGGCGCCGGTGCCGTCAACGGCGGCAGCATGGACGCTTCCAACCAGCTCAAACCGGCCCTCGCGTCGGGGGCGATGAAGTGTATGGGGGCAACGACCTATGCCGAGTACCGCAACGTGTTTGAAAAAGACCGTGCCCTCAGCCGCCGCTTCGCCAAGATCGATGTGGACGAGCCGAGCCAGGCCGAGAGCATCGAGATCCTCAAGGGGCTGCGCCCCAAATACGAGAAGCACCACAAGCTCACCTACGAGGACAAGGCACTCGAAGTGGCGGTCACGCTGGCGAAAAAGTATATCTCCGACCGCTTCCTTCCCGACGTGGCGATCGACCTTATCGACGAAGCGGGGGCATCGTTCCACCTGAAAAAACATGACCGTAACGTCGTCGAGGCGCTGGATATCGAAAACGTCATCGCGAAGATGACGGGGATCCCGACCTCGCAGGTCTGCGAAGACGATACCCTGCGGCTTGAATATCTTGAGCGCGATCTGCGCGCCAAGGTGATCGGGCAGGATGCGGCGGTCGAGAAGGTCGCCCTGGCGATCAAACGCAGCCGCGCCGGGCTCAACCCCGAAGAGCGGCCGATCGCGTCGTTCCTCTTTGCCGGGCCGACGGGCGTCGGGAAAACCGAACTGGCCAAGTCCCTGGCGGAGAGGCTCGGGGTCCATTTCGAGCGCTTTGACATGAGCGAATACATGGAGAAACATGCGCTCTCTAGACTGGTCGGTGCCCCTCCGGGCTATGTCGGCTATGAGCAGGGCGGGCTCTTGACGGAAGCGATACGCAAACACCCCTATACGGTGCTGCTGCTCGACGAGATCGAAAAGGCCCACCCGGAGCTGATCAACCTCCTGCTCCAGGTGATGGACAATGCGACGCTGACGGACAACAACGGCTACAAGGCGAATTTCAAGAACGTCATTCTCATCATGACCTCCAACGTCGGGGCGACGGAACGCAGCGTCATGGGCTTCAATGCCGACAGCAGCCTGGCCCGCGGCGAAGCGCTCAAGGCCTTCTTTACGCCGGAGTTCCGTAACCGCCTCGACGCCGTCATCGAGTTTGCACCGCTGGACCGCGAGATCGTCGAGGGAATCGTCGACAAATTTATCGGCGAGCTCAACACGCAGCTGGCATCGAAGGGCATTGCGATCACCCTGGGCGAGAAAGCCCGTGGCTATCTCGCGGAGATGGGCTACGACAAAGCGATGGGGGCCCGCCCGCTCGGACGGATCATCCAGGAGAAGATCAAAGACCCGCTCACCAACGAGATGCTTTTCGGCCGTCTGAAAGCAGGCGGGAATGTCCATGTCGATTACAAGAACGAGATCGTCTTCACGTATGACGAACATGCGGAGGAAGAGGCGGCGGTGTGATCCTGCAGCAGATCGGCTACGAACTGGCGTTCCCTGACCCGAGGGATGCCGACGAATCGGGTATCGTCGCCTTCGGCGGAGACCTGTCACCTTCACGGCTGCTGCTGGCCTACCGCAGTGGCATCTTCCCCTGGTATAGCAAAGGGGACCCCATTTTGTGGTGGTCCCCGGATCCGCGGCTGATTCTGAACCTGGACGACTTTGTGCTGCGACGTTCGCTCCGCAAGCGCCTCAAACATTTCGAGATCCGTTTCAACACCGCCTTCAGTGACGTGATCCGCGCCTGCGCGGGGACGCCGCGGCCGGGTCAGCAGGGAAGCTGGATCCTTCCGGAGATGATCGAGGCCTACGAGGTCCTGCACGCCATGGGGCATGTGCACTCTGTGGAGGCGTGGCAGGAGGGGCGGCTTGTCGGCGGACTGTACGGGGTCGAAGTCGGGGGTATGTTCTGTGGCGAATCGATGTTCGCCCTTGTCAGTGACGCCTCGAAGGCCGCGTTTGCCGCCCTGGTGGAGCACCTGCAGGCGCGCGGGTTTGAAATGATCGATGCCCAGGTACCGACGGAGCATCTCAAAAGCCTTGGCGCCATCGAAGTGAGCCGTGACTATTTCCTGATGCGTCTCGAACAGTTGCGCAATAAAGGTATAATGGGTTTCATGCAAGCGTAAAAGGAGTGAGCATGAAACTGCAAACGATCAGGGCAGCCGTTACGGCACTGCTGGGCGTCATTCTGCTTTCGGGCTTCTGGAGCGGGAAGACGGCGGAGGAGAAACGCCAGGAAGTACAGAAGATGAAGGCGGAGACGCTGGCGATGCTCTACAAAGAGGCGCCGGAGGCAAAGGCGATGATCAAGAAAGCGTACGGCTACGCCGTGTTCAGCAATATCGGCGTCAACATCATTCTTGTCTCCGCCGGCGGCGGTTCCGGGGTGGCACACGACAATCAAACGGGCAAAGATACCTATATGAACATGGGGACCGTCGGTGTGGGGCTCGGGCTCGGCATCAAGGATTTCCGCGGGGTCTTCCTTTTCGAGAACAAAACAGTTTACGAGGATTTCATCAACAAGGGGTGGGAGGCAAACGCCCAGGCCGATGCCGCCGCCAAGGCGGACGACAAAGGGGCTGCCTTCGGCGGGGCGGTGACCGTCGCCCCGGGTATCCGACTCTACCAGTTGACCAAGGCGGGGCTGGCGTTGCAGGCGACGATCCAGGGGACGAAGTACTGGCAGGATGAAGAGCTGAATGAATAGCCGCTGCCTGCAACGGTGAAAAAGGGTGCTTTATTAGACCGCTTTAAGGAAACAATTCCTATACTGAACCATCATCAAACGATGAAGGAGTCACAATGAAAAAAGTACTTGTAAGTCTTGCTGCGGTTGCGGCGCTCAGTTCGGCGGCTTTCGCCGGTGTCAACAGCCAGACGGGCTGCGGTCTCGGTGCGATGATCATCAAAGATGACAGCTCCGCGATTATGCTCGCACTGCAGGCGACAACCAACGGTACCTCTGCAAACCAGACGTTCGGTATCACTTCCGGTACGTCCGGCTGTAAGCGCATGCCGCTGGTTATGAACGACCGCGCTGCCGAATTCGTCGCGTCCAACATGGATCAGCTCGCCAAAGAAGCGGCGATCGGCGGCGGTGAATCCGTCGATACGCTTGCGGAACTGCTCAAAGTCGAAGACAAAGCGGCTTTCGCGGCTTCCCTGCAGCAAAACTACAACAGCATCTACACGTCCGGCGACGTCAAGATGGCTGACGTTCTCGACAACATCGCAACCGTCGAGGGCTGAACCTACTTTTCGCGGGCCGGGTTCCCGGCCCATCTTTCCATCTTCCCCAAAGGGTTTTTCTTGTACCGTTTCCTCATTATGCTGATGATATTGGCGTCTGTCGTGCAGGCAAACGTAGTGGAAAACGCCCTGGATAAGGCGGCAGATCTGGCGCTGGCAGAGAGCCGTTACTGGCACCTGCTGCTGCATATGCCCGATGAGGTCAGCGAAGTCGACGACCCGGCATTCTTCCTCGCGCCGGACGGCAGGGAGAACGCAGTGGCCGAACTCAATGCGACGATTACGGCGCTGTACGGGGAGACCCGCTTCGACGATAACGCGACGGGGTGCCGTTTCCCCGCCCGCCGCGCCTGGCTGCAAAAGAGCCTGGGGCTGGAAGAGCTGCCGGCGCTGCACTGTACCGCCTACGAAACGCTGGTGCGGAAGATGGACCCGCAGTCGGTGACGCTGGTTTTCTCCTCGGCGCACATCAACTCCCCGGCATCCATGTTCGGCCACACCCTCCTGCGCATCGACTCCTCGTAT
>JACXUG010000089.1 GCA_014764065.1 Campylobacterales bacterium | reverse complement strand
CCGGGGAACTCCCCGACGGGGACGTCGCGCGTAAAATCGGCAATCTCCTCATCGTAGACGACCCGCAGCCCGTAGGGCTTCACCGTCGACGTCGCGAGCTTCGCGATCCACTTGGCGTTGCTCGCCCCGATGGAGACGGGCAGCAGCAGCTCCTTCGTCACCTTCTCCTGGAGGTAGCGGATGAAATCCGGCATGTCGCGCTCCTCGACCCAGCCGGTGACGTCGCCGAAGAGCTCGTCGATGCTGTACTGCTCCACCAGCGGGATCTCCTTGGCCAGCATCTCCATCATTTCGTGCGACAGGGTGTGGTAGAGCAGGTGGTCCGGGGGGACGAGGATCGCCCGGGGGCAGAGCTGCAGCGCCTCGCGGATGGTCATGGCCGTCTTGACGCCGCAGGCCCGCGCTTCGTAGCTGGCCGTCGTGACGATCCCCCGGATGCGCCCTGCGTCGAAAAAGTAGTTCGAGGCGTCATGCTCGGCATGAAAGAGCGTCGGGACGAAGGCCCCCTGGTTCAGCTGGATAAGCTTCTTCTCCCTGGCCGGTTTCGCGTCAAAGATGAACGGGTCCCCCCGCCCGCCGACGATCACGGGTTTCCCCACGAGATCGAGATTGCGGGTACGTTCGGCGGAGACAAAGAAGCTGTCGAGGTCGAGGTGAAGTATCATACCGCCATGATAGGGCCAAACGCGGGCGGCGGGCCGTTTTATTTCACGGCGTCATGCCTCCTGCGGCGGGAAGAGGCATCGCAGTAGCAGCGGCGGTATCGGCACGCCGTCGTCTGCAACCCTGTAGCGGATCCGGACCGTGTCGTCCACGACCATCATGCCGGCGAACAGCGAGGGAGGGGTGATGCCGAAACGGCTCATTTTCGTTTCAAACGTCCCCAAAACCACCCTCTCTTCCATACGCTCCGGCGTAGCGACGACCGGCGTCTCATGTCGGCCTATGCGCATCACCCCTTCCAGGGAGCCGTCCGCGTTTTGGGAGCGCAGCGTGAAGAGAACGGGATAGGCCCGGGTAGACACAGACAGTGTCCGACGCCATGCTCCAGTCATGCAGCGAGGAGGTTCCGTTGACCTCGATGCTTCCTGCGGCCCATACGGCCTGTATCACTGCCATCAAAAACAGAATCGCTTTCATCGCCTCTCCCTCCTTGGAACACGCGGGGCGCACTTTTTTCGCACCGCGCCGCTGCTAAAAAGTGTAACACAAAATGCCGAGCAGCCGCAGAGGCGGACAGAGAGCGTGTCTGCAAACCGAGCGATATGACGCTCTGCCCTGTTTTGATGTTTTGCATGCAAAGTGCCATAGACTTGCACTTATGAAACGCACTATCGACGCCGAAGAGATCCGGATCCTTTTTTTTACCGCCTATTTTCTCTATGGCAGGAGCAAATACGGCAGCAGCGAACAGGGAGACGTACGCCTAGGGAGGATCGGGGCGTACCGGGGAATCATGCAGCTCTGCCGCGCGGCGATGGACGCGCCTGTGCCCTGCCTGCGCAGCATGATGCTCGAGGGGTGCCGCCGACTGGAAGCGCAGGCGGATGGACTCTCCGAAGGCGCGTTTAGAACCGCCTACCTCGAAACCCTTGCCGTCTTGCAGCGGCGCATTGCGTCAACCGAAAGCGTCCTAGAACATCCCCATCATTGAGGTGCGGCCGAACTTCTGCACCAGCATCGCCGCCGTGCCGCCGCGCTCGTTGGCGATGTGCAGCGGGGTCCAGCCGTACTTGTTCTGCAGGTTGACGTTCCCGCCGTTTGCGAAGATCGCCTCGAACGCTTCGAGGTCGTTCATGTAGACAACATCCTCCAGCAGTTCAAACACTCCCCCTCTGGGTGGGAGGCATAATCCAGGATCTGCTCTTCGATACCAATGTCCACTACCGCGCCGTCGAAGACGCCTACGGCATCGCCCTGCCGCCGAACGCCGAGAACATCCGCAACCTCGTCACCCTCGCGCTCTTCGTCCAGGACCACATCGTCCACTACTACCACCTCCACTACGTCGACGTCGTCAGTGCCATCTCCACCGAACCGGACAAAGCGGCGGAGCTGGCACAGACCTACCATGACTACCCCTACTGCACCTCGACGGGGCACAGCGCCTACCGTTTCACCCCCGAGCAGAACCTCATCCACATAAACCACTACCTTGAGGTCCTGCGGGTCGTGCACAGTTTCGACCCCTGTCTTGCCTGTGCCGTGCACGTCATCAACGCTAAGGGCAGAGAGCTCTCGCACTACAAGATCGCCGCGACGTGCACGCTTTAGGCCCCCTCTAACACAGGAGTCGTTATACTTCCGTCATCTATTCATTGAGGGGAATACGTATGGAACTCTGCGTCGCGCTCGACCTGCCAAGCATGGAAGAAAACCTGGCACTGGCGGAAAAGATCAAGGCCTACCCGGTCTGGCTCAAAGTCGGGCTGCGCACCTACATCCGCGACGGCGAACCGTTTCTGAAGGCGCTCAAGACGATCAACCCGGACGCGAAGATCTTCCTTGACCTCAAGCTCTACGACATCCCCAACACCATGGCCGACGCGGCTGAGTCCATCATGGGCCTGGGCGTCGACATGTTCAACGTCCACGCCAGTGCGGGCAAACGCGCGATGAAGACGGTCATGGAGCGCCTCTCGACCTATGAGAAACGCCCGCTCGTCCTGGCCGTCACGGCGCTCACCTCCTTCAGCGAAGAGGAGTTCGGCGACGTCTACAATGCGGGCATCGCCGCAACGGCAGACAAGTTCGCGCAGGACGCGCACGAAGCGGGCCTAGACGGCGTCGTCTGCAGCGTCTTTGAAAGCGCCTCCATCAAAAGTATGACGAGTAGTGACTTCATCACCCTCACCCCGGGTATCCGCCCCTTCGGCGAAGATGGGGGTGACCAGCAGCGCGTCGCGACGATCGAAGCGGCCGCGGCGGAGAAGGTCGACTTCATCGTCGTCGGCCGCCCCATTTACAAGGCCGAAGACCCCGCCGTCGTCGTCAAAAAGATCCTCGAACGCTTTTAGGAACTTCTGCTACACTTTTTAAGCGAACTATTATGTCTGTCCGATTATAATCTCACTCTCATTTTTGAGACTTGGACAGGTGGGTGAGAGGCTGAAACCACACCCCTGCTAAGGGTGCGTACGTCCTGCGTACCGAGGGTTCGAATCCCTCCCTGTCCGCCACTCACATCGATTCCGGATTAGCTCAGCGGTAGAGTAGGTGACTGTTAATCACTTGGTCACTGGTTCGAATCCAGTATCCGGAGCCATTTTCTTCGACGCTTTTTTCTAAACTCATCGTTCATGCATAGGGGTTACACATCACTTAATTTTTACAATAGCTTTTTCAATGCCCACTCTTTTCAAAATTTGTTATAATTCCTCCCGCATCAAAACTTTATCACTATGTAAGCGCGGTCCCCCTTGTTCATACTGTGTTTATGGAAACAGGGAATGATTGCACACCAATGCACCCAAAGGAAGTTTTTTGAACCTACAGAGTTTTTTATGGGATTACGGGGAAAAGGTCCCCGGGTACGATGTCAGAGTTATCAATGAAAGAGAAGCGAGAGCCGCGGCGGGGATCCTGGGCATCCTGGGAACGATCATCCTCTTTGTAGGGATAGGCTTCAACCACATCATGGCAGCGCGAATCTATCTGGCCTTTCTGTTTATAGATTTTACGCTGAGAATGATCAGTCCGCGCTACGTCCCTTCCCTGCTGCTGGGCAAGTTTATCGTCCAGAACCAGAAGCCGGAATATGTCGGCGGACTGCAGAAGCGCTTCGCGTGGACCCTGGGCTGGCTCATCTCCCTGCCGATGGTCTGGTGGTTCGTCATCAACTGGGATATCACCTTCTACAAAGTGCTGATCTGTGTGCTTTGTGCGTCGCTGATGTTCCTGGAGAGCGCCTTTTCCATCTGCGTAGGGTGTATGATCTACAAACTGCTCACGCGGTTAGACCCTGTCCATTGCCCGGGTGGCACCTGCGAGCTTCATATCAAAGAGCCTATCCAGATGTTCAACCCGCTGCAGAAGGTGATTGTGGCCCTGACCGTCGTCGGTTTCTTGGTGGGTACCTACGCCTTCCTGGCATACGAAGAGCCCAAAACCTTCTTCGGCGAGTTCCTCCACGAAGCCGTTTTAACGGACGCGCAGCTGATCAAAGAGAAAGAAGAGGCCTACCAGCGGGAGCTGGAAAAAGAGTTTGGAGACGAGGATTTCTAGGCATCCTTCCCTCTTCCTCCCCACTCCCCGAAAAATAAAAGAAAAAAATAGGGGTCAGGTGATGGTAATAGTATTTTTAGAAGAGTCTAAATAAAAATAGCCAATTAAATCCTATCACTATCACCTGACCCCTATGATCTATGATCCGGGCCGCGCCCGGATTGGATAAGAGAGGAAATCCCGCCCTAATGATTTTTTTCACTGGTGAAATCTTGATGGAGAATGTTGTCGCTGCACATAAGGTTGCTCTTTTACGCTTTGTTCTTTTGCACCTCCTTGTTCTGTTGGGATAAACGGGCATCAACTTGCCGTACGTTCGGCCTTTGTCTTCCGGGATCCGCTTTTGGCCCGGTTACAGAACGTAAACGAGTACGGGACGACTTTCAAGCGTCCGGGTCCGTCGGTTTTGACCTCAATATGCCGGCGGAACTTCTCCGTCTTCGGGTAGAGCAGATAACACCGGTCGACCCCCTCGTCACCGAGCTGTTTGATGCCCTCTCGCAGTGTCGCGTTTTTGGCATCTTCGTTCCCCGGATCCATCCGCTTCCAGCGGGGATAGAGGCGGGTACGCACGCCGTGGCTGTCGATATGGATGTAGGGCATATCGAGCGTCACTTTCATCCCGGGTTCCCTCGGGATGCGGCGATACACCGTTTCGGCGAAAAGACGGTTCAGATCCAGCGTCAGACCGACGTTTTTGCCGTCGAAAATCATCCGGATCAGCGTCGCGGCCGGATGGGCATAGCCGATCAGCATGGAGAAATCCGGGTCAAACTGCACTCCGCGTGTCAGGTATCGGGACTTCGCATCCCGCTCCTGTTTGAAAAACTGGTTGAACAGGAGCGATTCGCGCGCATAAAGTTTCACAATGGGCTGGGAACGTTCCGAACGGAGCCGGTACATCTGGAAAAACGAAAAGATCTTCGCTTTGAAGATCGTATGCAACGAAAAACGGAAGAGCGTTTCATCCTCCACCCCAATCTTCGCCTCTTCGCGGAGCAGATCGTTGATCAACATAAAAAACATCCGTCGCCGCGCCTCGATCGACTCGACCCCATAGGTCCGCGACAGGATCTCCCTTTTGACGCCGGCAGTTTCCATAAATCCTATCGTTCGCATCATGACTCCCTCAACACGCCCTGCCGCCGATTTTTTTGATCGCGGCTTTATCTTCAATCCTGAATGTCTCTTTTTTACACATCCGTTTTTCCTTTGTGCATCAGTTCTTTGATCAGTGCAACCAAATCCTCGATAAAGACGGTTGCCGACATATGCTCTTTCATCGTTTACTCCTGCAACCGACTGTCGTTTCCGGCACGGTGGCATATACAGGTACATCGACCGGATAACTGCGCATCGTTGCTCCTTTTTGATAATTGATATCATCATTCTAAAGAATGTTTTCTTAAAGTTTTATTATTTTGATACTCATTATCATTAAATAGGGATCATAGATCATAGATCAAGATCAAGTCATGTCACATCATAGGGGTCAGGTGATAGTGACACCTGTCCCCTATTTTTCGACCTTCACCGCCCGCGGTGGCGGGTTTCAGCGCGCTGTCATGTATGCACGACGGATCGTCCGGCCGCACTCGACGCTTTGCCAGTACGACTTCATGCCGAGTTTTTCGCGCGCCACGATGCCGTAGGTCGTCTTGTCTGCGGAAATCCACGGGTAGAAGCCGAGCAGGCCAGGGCTGCTGAAGCTGCCGTCGCCGGTCTGCGGGTCGTCCTCGACCCAGTGATTGAGGCTGTAGTGCCAGGCTTCCTTGGCCGGGCTGCTGATCGCGGTTGGGCAGACGCGCGGCAATGTGCATACTGGCTTGTAGCCGAGGTAGTCGTGCATCAGCAGCTGGCCGTTGATGATCTTCTGCAGGAACTGCGCATACTGTCCGGGGGTGGACACCATGCCGCCAGC
>JACXUG010000143.1 GCA_014764065.1 Campylobacterales bacterium | reverse complement strand
TTCATCTTTCAACCACATTTCGTAACACGCAACACCTCATACACTTACCCCCGCTTGGCATAGGGGTTTAGCTTCAGCAGTAGCATATCCGCCAGCATATTCCCCAACAGCGTCAGGAACGCCGTGATCATCAAAATGCCCATGATGACAGGGTAGTCCCGGCTCAGCGCGCTCAAATAAAAGAGCTGCCCCATCCCCTCGATTCCGAATATCTGTTCCAGGATGACGCTCCCCCCTATAAGCCCCGGCAGGGAGAGCCCCAGAAGAGTAATCACGGGGGGCATGAGGTTTGGGATGATATAGCGCCGAAACAGTGTCCGCTCAGGCAGGTTTCTGGCCTTTGCAAAAAAATAGTAGTCGCTTTTGAGGATTTCCAGTGTCAGCGAACGGACGTAGAGCGTCATCGATCCCAGGGCCAGGAAGACCATAACAAACACCGGAAGGATCAGGTGCCATCCCATGTCCAGCCAGTAGGCGACTCCCCCCTCCGGTCCCCCGATACTGTGCAGCCCCGTGATCGGGAGCCACTGCAGTTCAACACTGAAGAACAGGATCATCAGCAGTGCGAGGTAGAACGAGGGCATCGCGAAAGAGACCAAAGAGAGCTGCCGGATCGCGTGGTCGGCCACCATTTCAAAGCGCATCGCCGCCTTGATGCCCAGCCAGAGCGACAGGGCGAAGAGGAGCAGCAAGGAGACAATATTGATCCCCAGGGTGATCGGAAGACGCTTCATGATCTCCGCGGTCACATCCTGCCCGCTGACGAAGGAGATGCCGAAATCGAGCTGCGTCATGTTGACGATCCAGTCCGTGTACTGCTGCCAAAGCGGCTTGTCCAGCCCGTAAACGGCCTTGAGACGTTTGATCGCTTCGGCGGACATATTGGGATTGAGCTCACCGCCGCTCAGGAAACTGTTCGGGGCCGCATGGATGGCCATAAAAGAGATAATCGTAATAAGCATCAGCATCAGCAGCAAATAGCCGGTCTTACGGAGAAACAACCTCAAAAGCACTCTTTATATTGTGATGAAAAATTATAGCGAGAATCGTCGGAAGAAAAAAAAGGGGATCCGCCCGGAGGCGGAAAGAAAGACAACTTCGAATTAGAAGTTGAGTGTCAGGTAAGCCTGAACAGAGTTGTATGCGTCACCGTTGTTCTGGTCTTTTGCATCAGTGTTGATGTAGGCCAGTGTAGCGTCAAGAGCGCCCAGAAGCTGCGTACCGGCAGTGATTGTCAGTTCGTTAACTTCATGTGTTGT
>JACXUG010000088.1 GCA_014764065.1 Campylobacterales bacterium | reverse complement strand
CATCTGGCACGAAACCTACGTCGTGCGGCCGGGGCAGTATGAAAACATCTATCACAATATGCCGCAGTTCGGGCTGGCGAAGGCGTTCGGTTTTGTCGAAGCGGAGGGCCGCCATGCGTCGGTCAGGGGGGCGCCTGGAGGGCGCGCAGGGTTAGATCGAGATCTCTTTGATGTCCGCGATGCCTAGCAGCGTCTTGTAGACGGAGGCGACGAGGGCCTTGCGGTTGTAACGGACGGCTTCGTTCTCGGCGTTGACCATGACGTTGTCGAAGAAGGCGTCGAGCTCCGGCTTCAGGCCGAAGAGTGCGTCGAGCTCCGCTTCGTAGCTGTCGTACTCGGTGTCAACGACGGCTTTGAAGGCTTTGTAGAGCGCGCCCTCTTCCACCGCCTCGAAACGGCTCAGATCGATGTTGAGCGGGCCGTTGACGTCGAAGTCTTTGGTGATGTTCGCGACGCGTTTAAAAGTCGAGAACATCGTTGCAAAGCTGTCGGACTCCACGAAGCCCGCGACGGCCTTGATCTTCGCGTCGAGGGCGAGGATCTCCCGTTCGCCGGAGGCGAGGACCGCCGCGACGATGGAGGGGTTGACCTTGTAGTACTGGTTGACTCGCTCGATAAAGAAGGATTCGAGTTTTTCGAAGTCGATCCCCTTGTACTTGGCGCCGAGTTCGCGCAGGGTCGCCGCGATGTCGAACGGCAGGCCGTGAGCCAGGGCGATACGGACGACCCCGTTGACAGCGCGGCGCAGACCGAAGGGGTCGCGCGAACCCGTCGGGATCTGGTCGACGCTGAAGAGCCCCAGCAGGGTGTCGAGCTTGATCGCGAGGGCCACGAGGGCGCTGAAGCGGGTCGACGGTACCGGGGAGTCCTCGCCTTCGGGCAAATACTGCTCTTTGATGGCAAGGGCAACTTCGTTCGCCTCGCCCAGCGCCTGCGCGTAGTAGTAGCCCATCAGGCCCTGCAGCTCGGTAAATTCGTAGACCATTTCGCTCATCAGGTCGGCCTTGGCCAGTTCGACGGCGCGCTGCAGCAGCTCCCGGTTCATCTCATAAGAGAGGCTGTTCTCCGCCGTCACGAGGTCGCCGTAGCGCTCAAAAAGGGCGTCGGCAATGTCGTGCTCGCGGTCGATCTTGTTGCGGAGTGTCCCCAGGCCGTCCATAAAGACCACCTTTTCCAGCCCCTCGGTGCTGAGGCCCTTGTTCAGGTCGTTGCCGTAGAAGAAGAGTGCGTCGGCGAGGCGCGGGCGCAGGACCCGCTCGTTGCCTTCGACGACCTTGCCGAAGTCCTCCGTCAGGGCGTTGGAGACGACGACGAACTGGTTGACGAGCTTGCCGTCTTTGAAAACCGGGAAGTAGCGCTGGTGTTCCTTCATGGAGGTGATGATAACCTCCGGCGGCAGGCGCAGGAAGGTGTCGTCGAAGCTGCCCAGCAGCGGCGTCGGGTGCTCCGTGATGGCGATGACCTCGTCGAGCAGGTCAGCGTCAACTTCGATGGCGATGCCGTGCGCTTTTTCAAGCGCTTCGAACGCGTCGAGGATCATCTTGCGGCGGTCGTCGGCGAAGAGCGTGACCGCGCCCGTTTCGAGCAGTTCGAAGTACTGCTTCTCGTCCGCGACCATCTGCGGCTCGAAGCTGTGCATGCGGTGCACGTAGGTGACCGGGGCGCTCTTGACGTTGAAGAGGGTCATGTCGACGCTCTCGCCATCCATCATGACGTTGACCCAGCGGATCGGGCGGATGAAGCTCTCTTCGTGCGCGCCCCAGCGCATGGACTTGCCGAAGCTGAGGCTTTTCAGCCACTGCGACAGCATCCCCTCGAGCAGTGCCTTCGACGGCTGCCCCTTGATCTCTTTTTTATAGTAGAGGACCTCTTTGCCGCCCTTCTCCGCGCGGCCCACCTCGTCCAGCGAGACGCCGCATTTGCGCGCGAACCCTTCCGCCGCCGGCGTCGCCTTGCCCTCTTTGTAGGCGATGGCAATAGGCGCCCCGAAAAGCTCCTCGGTCGTGTCGTCCTGGGCGGTCTTGAACTCGCGGTGCCACAGCACGAGGCGGCGCGGCGTGTAGTAGAACTCGAACTCACACATCAGCGCATTGTCCTCGAGCACTTTCGCCCACTTCTTCTCGATGTTTGCAAGCTCGCCCAGCAGCGGTACCGCCGGCAGCTCCTCTACCCCGATTTCGATCAATAGTGTCTTCAGCATATCTATCCCGTCGAATAAAAAGTATCGCGATTTTAGCGCGTGGCAGGTTAAAAGCGGATGATAGCGCCCGTGCCCCGGGGCCAATGCCTGTTATAACGGCACGCCCCCTCCGAATTTTTACGCAGGTACCCTATAATAGCACCATATTTCGCCCCCGAAAAAGGCCTGCACCCATGCTCGATTTTCTCTCCGCGTTCCGCAGCACCGTCATCGGCACGACTGACGCCGACGGTCTCCCCTTCGCCTCCTACGCCCCCTTCGTCCGTGACGACCACCGCTACTATGTCTTTATCAGCGACATCGCCCGCCATGCGGCCAACCTCCGCCGGGAGGGGCGCGCTTCGCTCTTCTTTATAGAGGATGAGTGCAACGCCGAAAACCTCTTTGCCCGCAAACGGGTCTCGCTGCAGTGCGAAACGCGCATCGTCCCCCGCGGCTCCGAGCGCTTCGACACCGTCATGTCCCGTTTCAAGGAGACCTTCAGCCCCGGGATGATCGGTGCGCTGTTGCAGATGCAGGATTTCCACCTGCACGAGTTCATCCCTATCGGCGGGGAGGCGGTCTTCGGTTTCGGCGAAGCCTACACCCTCGGCGGAGAGCACATGGAGACCCTGCTTCCGCGCCGCGGCGGCGGGCATAAAAAGGGGTGAATCACGCTATGCTGTCGGTAAACGCAAAGGGGTAGGTTGAATTTCGACTGACTGCAGCTGCTGCTCTTTCACACCTTCGTCATCCTGGGCGAACTGATGGTCATCGCCTCGCTGCTGCACATGATCTACCAGCGGTGCACCCCGTCGAGCATGATGGCATGGATGCTCGCCATCGTGCTGCCGCCCTACCTCGCCGTCCCCCTCTACTTCGTCCTGGGGTCGCGCAAACGCCGCTCGCGCCACCTCAAAACGTCCTTCGACATGCGCGAGACCGAAGCCGCCGTCACCCAGGCCAACCCCATCGACGGCATCCTGCGCAGCAGCTACATGCGCGAGCTCGAAGAGGGGGGCATCCACGTCGCCCTTTACGAAGGCGCGTGCTCCACGCGAGGGCGATCCTTTTCGACGATCTAGGCGCATGGAAACACTGCTGAAACGTTCAACCGTCAGCATCCGTCCCGCCGGCCGGTTCCGGCGGCTGGGCGAGAACCTGATGCGCCTTATCGCGCCGCAGCTGTAGCCCCATTTTCCGGGCCCTTAGGGATTTATAAAATCAGATATAATTTCTCTTATTTATGTTTTATTAAATCTTTGCAGGTGTACAATGCACGCGTAAATCAAAAACAGAAGGAAATGCCATGCCTACTATCAACCGCTATGTCGACATCGACACTGTCGAGCGCGAAGCAAAAAAAGACTACATCGACCGCCACTCTCCGTTCATCCACTGTGCTGCAACGGCGAAAAAAGGTGAAAAGTTCCCGGTAACGGTCAAAATGGGTAACGAGTATACGCACCCCGACGATCCGGACCACTTCATCGAAAGCATCCGCCTCTTCAACGGCGAAACGCTCCTCGGTCAAGCTTCTTTCACTTCCGGCATGCTCGGCGGACAGGATATGAAAGGTCACGCGGAAGTGACTTTCAACATCATCCCGAGCAAAAAGATGAAGCTGGTTGCGCAGGCCTACTGTACAAAACACGGTCTCTGGGAAAACGAGCCGGTCGAAGTCACAGTCGAAGAGTGATTTCCCTCTCCCGCCGCGCCTTTGCGGCGGTTTTTTATAATCCCCCTTTAACACCGCATTCACTATACTCTGATTCATGAAATCGTACCAGAACGCTGCGCTTCTGCAGAACCTTTACCGGCTCAAATCCCTGGGATTCGACTACTGCGACCCGATCATCGTCAACCCGCGCGGCGCCCCCGGCGAACTGCCAAACGACCTGGCTGCCCTGCAGCGCATCGTCAGCAGCTGTCACCTCTGCGACCTCGCCAAGATCCGCCGCCAGAGTATGGCCGGTACGGGCAGCGGCGGCGCGGAGCTGATGATCATCGATGCCTACGTCTCCATGGCCCAGGACGAGAGCGGGGACTACTTCGCCGGCCGCTCCGGCGCATCGCTGAAGAGTATGATCACCAACGTCCTGGGGCTCGACCCCGCCGCGGTCTACCTGACCCATGCCGTCAAGTGCAAGGGGGCCGGGACCCAGAAACCGACGGCATCCGAGTGCAGCAGCTGCAAGCCCTACTGGCGCAAAGAGATCGAACTCGTCCGCCCGAAAGTCATCGTCACCCTCGGCCCCGACGCCTACAGCATCGTCACCGACGACAGCACCCCTTTCGAGCAGGTGCGCGGGCACAGGATCGACTATGACAGGGGCACCCTTCTCGTGCCGCTGTACCACCCGCAGCACCTGCTGCGCAACCCGTCGCTCAAAAAGGTGACGTTTTTTGACCTCCAAAACATCAAGGCCGCCCTGTGAGAACCCTTCTGATCGCTCTTTTACTGCTTCCCGCGCTGCTTTTTGCCCGCAGCGGTGTCGTCTCCGGCATCCCCCTGCCCAAGACCTACGTGCTCAACCTCGATCCTTATGAATGCGATACCGACTGCCTCGAGGATCTCGTCGAACACGAGCAGTTCTTCTCCCTGCTCGCGCAGATGCCCGAGCCGGTCGAGGATGAGGCCCTGAACGAACAGCGCCTGATCTACGTCGCGCTTTTCAACATCGACGGCGCCGTTATCGGGAGCGGTGTGCGTTTCGCGCTGCTGCTGCCCGAGCGGGTCATCGGCCGCTACGCCGCATCGACGACAAACAGCGTGCTCGCCTACCTGCTGGGCAAGAACCGTGATTTCGAGCTCAAGACCTTCAATATCGGCGGCGAAAGCCCCGATGAGATCCGCGCCGGGCTCTCCGCCGTCTCCCAGGAGCATTTCCACTACGTGATCGCCCCCTTTACCAAACAGGGTGCCAATACGCTGGTGCAGATGCGCCCGCGCTGCAGCGTCTACCTGCCCACGGTCAACGTCGCCGACGTGAACGCCACCGAGCTCGAAGAGAGCGGCGGACGCTTCTACTTCGGCGGGATCAACTATAAAGATCAGATCGGGAAACTGCTGGAGAACGCCACGCCGCCGCTGGTCATTTTCTATGACCAGTCCGCCCTGGGCGAAGAGCTCAAAAGCGTGGCCGAAAGCGCCTACCTCGAGCGTTTCGCGGATGAAGACCCCCGCAGCTTCGATGCGGCAAGCCGTACCATCTACGCCTACCCGATCGACAAAGGTACGACAAACCTGAAACATATTCTCGATCAGAATGAAAAACTCCAGCACGGCACGTTCCTGCTCAACACGCCGCTCGTCAAAAGCGCGATGATCATGTCCCAGCTAACCCTCTACGATGCCAACGCCACGCAGGTGCTTGCAACGCAGATCGGCTACAACTCCATGCTCTTCGACATCACCCAGCCGCGGGACCGCGAAAACATGCTCGTCGCCAACTCCATCGGGACGCAGAACGGGGTGCTGGTCGAAAGCAACAAACTGCTGCAGAACGATATCGAGTACGACTGGATCAACTATGCGACGACGCTGGGGATTGATTATTTCTACTCGCTGGCCTCGGGATCGCCGCGCGAGTATACGGTGCCTATCGAGGATAACCAGGTGGCCTACCCCGTCACGATCTACCGCGCGGGGATTTCGCGCTTTTCAGCGCTTGGAGAGGAGGAGTCTCCGTTCGACTCACTCTTCTAGCAGCGCCTTCAGTTTTGCCTTCTTGGCGGCATCGAGCCGCCCAACCCTGCCGTCGGTCATGAGGTAGACGAGCTGCACGTCCAGGGTAAAGAGCAGCTCACTACCACGCCGCACCCTCTGATGCATCTGCAGCCCCGCGCCCCTTATAGACACCACTTCCGCAGAGACCTCCAGCAGATCCCCCAGTACCGCCGAACCGAGATAGTCCGCTTCGATACGGCGCACGACAAAGTGCCCCCCTTCAAACAGCGGTGACTCCCCTTTGCTGAAGAAGAGCTCGCTGCGGGCGCGTTCGCAGAATTTCAGGTAGTTAGCGTAGTAGACGACGCCGCCCATGTCTGTGTCTTCGTAATA
>JACXUG010000001.1 GCA_014764065.1 Campylobacterales bacterium | reverse complement strand
GCCCTCTTTCTTCATATAGTTGATGAACTCTGCCGGGCTCATGCCGTTGTCGTTCGCGTATTTGAAATAGCGCGCAGCATCGTCGATCGCTCCGCCGAAGCGTGGTCCGATGGTAAGAAGCCCCGTTACCAGTGAGGAGATAACATCTTTGCCTGCACGTGCAGTCACTTTACAGTTATGTGCACCGGAAACTGCCGGACCGTGGTCCGCTACCGTCTTGATAACCGTTTCGATATAGTCCGTCGCCCATTTCGGGTAGCGCTTCTTGAACCACAGCAGTGAAATGACATCACCGATACCGAAGCCGGTGTCAGGGGTCGCAACGGAGCTGATCGGGTAGCCTGCGTACGTCGCTTCATCACCGCGGTCGTCGGAGATCGTACAGATGAACTCTTTCTTGCGGCGGACTTTCGGTACTTCGCGCAGTGCCGGTTCTTCGATTTCGCCGATGACGCCTTCTGCTTTCAGTTTATTGTAAACCTCGTTGATCTTGCCCGGAAGATCGTTGAAGCTTGCCGGTACATAAATACCCGCTTCTGCCATTGCTGCATTTTTCGCTGCAGCCGTTTCGGCATCGGCGTTTGCGGATGCACCCGCGTGACCGAACTGAACACCGGAGCTGAAGTGTTTGGCGATCGTACCGATACACCATGCAATGATCGGTTTTGTGATCTTGCCGGACTTGACCGCTTCGATGACCTTGTACTCTTCCGTACCGCCGACTTCGCCGAGCAGGATCATGTATTTGACCTGCGGGTTGTTCTGCATGCGCAGGAGGTTGTCGATAAAGACGGAACCGACGAAACGGTCGCCGCCGATCGCAACACCCTCGGCAATGCCGTCGGCATTGATGGAGATGATGTTGGAAAGTTCGTTGAACAGACCGCCAGAACGTGTCACAAGCCCACAGGAGCCTGCACGGTGCAGTTTGGAGTTGATGATGTTCTCGATCGTACCGCCGACGTTTGCGATCTTGAATGCGCCCGGTGCGATACCGCCGACCGTCGCAGGCCCGATGACCGTGACACCGGCGTCACGTGCCGCCTGGTTCATACCGCGTGCCAGACGCTCCGGGATACCTTCTGCCGTGACCATGATCGTTTTGAACTGGCCCTTGAGACCGATCGCTTCCATCGTGACGTCATACGCCGTACGGAAAGAGGCGAAGTTCAGCAGAACGTCTGCCTGCGGGAATGCGCTCGCCGCATCGGTCGTGTTGCGGAAAACCGGGACCATAATTTCGTCCGGTCCATAGAAGAACTTCTCGAATTTATTGCTGGACGTCGGTGCGACGATCGCCGCAACTGACGGCGTCGCACGGTTGATAACATAGTCATAGTCCAGCATACGCTGGATCGCGCTTGCGTTGTTATTCCAGAAAATTGCCTGTGTGTCTTTTGTAAACAGTGCACCCATTCTTCTCTCCTTACTTCTCAAGTGCCATACGCACGATATCGGTTAGGTGTGTTTCCGGCCCATAGACTTCGATATACAGGCCCAGACGGTCTGCCGCTTCTTTAATGTCTTTAAGACCTTTTTCGTAGTTCGGTCCGCCGCGGCGTACATAAATACGCGTGTTGTGTTCTTTCATCTTATCCGCATACTCTTCGAACGATTGGATGATACCCGTAAATGTCTTCGCAACGTCGGTAAAGTTCGCAATCGCACCACCGATGATGAGGATCTTGTCACGGCCCTGGGCATCTTTGTGACGTGTCATCAGGTCAAGGAGTGTGTCGGCGTAGAACTTCGTTTCACCCGTTGTCGGACCCCCAGAGTACTCTCCGTAGTTAGCGAGGTCTTTGACGTCACCGGAGAGGTCTGCGATAGTGTCCGCATAAACAACAGAAGCACCACCACCGGCAACCATCGTCCAGACACGGCCGAGCGGGTTGAGGATCGTCAGTTTCAGGGATGCACCGGATTTCGCATCGGCTTCAGCAACCGCTTTCTCTTCCGGGGACTGCTCTTCCATACCGAATGCCGTCGGGTACTCTGCACCGCACCAAGCGTCACCCATCATGAAGCCTGCGGTATCGTCCAGGCGTGCTACGAGGTCAAGAATAGCCATTTCGTTGTTGGCGAGCATGACGATCGGGTTGATTTCAAGGTAAGCAAAGTTCAGGTCACGGTAGAACTTGAAGAATGCGATCGCGAAAGAGGTGAATGCCTCTTTGTTTGCAGCCGGAATATCCGCAGGCACGTTTGCACGGACGGCATGTTCCATATCCGCATCGCTCATGTTGATCGGGATATGAACCTCGTTGACCTTCTCGTCCCAGCCCTCTTCTACTTCCATACCGCCCTCTGCGGACATGTAAAGAACATCGTCTTCGCCGACAGTCGTAGCGGAGATGTAGTACTCCTGTTCCTGCGTGTGCGGAGTAAACGGCTCGACGACGAAGTGTGTCAGACGGCCGTGCTGACCGGAAAGAAGCGTAACGTCATGAGACATCTTCTCATCGATCCATTTGGCGGCATTGTCCAGTGTGACGTCACCCGGTTTGTTTGTTTTGAAAAGAACGAGATCGTTTTTACCGCGTTTACCAAACAGCATGTCCGGCTTCGCGACGAGCGGCTCCTGCTTCAGCCATTCGAAACCATGCTCCTCGGCTTTTGCTTTCAGTTCCGCACCGCTGGTGACAAGAACCGATTTGAATCCATAGTGAAAACCGCTGAAATATTTTTCCCAGTGGCGGGCAAAGATGGCTTTACCGTCGTATTCACGAATCGCTCTTTGAGCCATTTCAACTCCTTGAAAATCTTTTGGTTTGGATTATATCACGGATGATCTCTCACCCCTACTTGAGACTTTCGCGGGAGGTCGTGGAATTAATTTTTGGGTAATTTGGTAACATAAAAAACCGCTACCGGCACATTATAGTAACGAATTGTTACACTATTGTGTCCCAAAGGCCCCTCTGAACGCAGAACCGTCTCTTCACACTCCCCGATCCCGTAGAAACGCAGCCGCAGCTGCATGGCCCGGTTCTCCGGGAGCGTCGCGCAGAAGATATTGCGCGATTTCAGCTCTTCAGCCAGCTCCTTGGCGATGTGTGTGCGGTAGGCAAAATAGTGCGACGGTTCATCGATAAAGAGATAAGCCGCTTTATTAAAGAAGACGGCAGCCGCATTCACGACCAGCAGCGCCATCGCCAGCGTAAACAGCAGCCGGTAACGCTTGCGAAAGGGCCGGAGCCTGACCCGGTAGGAGTGATAAAAGGTCTGCATACCGAGCGGCAATGCCGCCATCAAGAAAGGAGCGAACTGCTCGATCTCGATGCGCTGCCTGAAAGAGAGCAACAAGGAGAGGACCAGGGCCAACGTCGCAATGGCCAAAAGAAGGTCCAACTGCCCCGTCACGTAACGACGGTAAAGCACGTAGACGAGGTAGACGAAGACGACTGGGGAAAAGATCGCCGCATAAAGCCCCATCATGTCGAGGAACTGGTTCTGCGGCACTCCTCCCGTATTGAATCCAAAGGCCCATACGGTGACAACAGACAACAGCAGATAGGCACCAATGTAGCGGTAGCGTTTCGCATGGAAAGCCTGCAGTGCCAGTGCCATGAAAAGCAGGGTAAAGGCCACATCGCATAACGCCAGAAGCGGGAGCAGCAGATCCGCCCTTCTCCCGAATCGCTGTTCCAGGAAAAGGTAGAGGAACAGGCCCAGGGTTACCAGCGCAGCTTTGTCCACCAGAAGCGAAGAGCTGATCACGCCCGGCAGCAGCAGGAAAACGGCAACAAGCCAGACCCGTTCTCTCCCATGTTTCCCGTAGGGTTCTGCCACCTTGTAGAGCAGCAGTGCGCTTGCCAGGTTCATCAAAATCATCGGCAGGCGCAACGCCACGTCATTCTGCCCGAAGAGGGCGATCGAGCCCTGGATGATCCGCGTCATGACGGAAGGTTCATAGTCGTAGAGGAGTTTGGCGCCGTGGTAGGTCAGGGAGAGGGAGGAGGCCTCAAGCAGCAAGATGGCGGCATCGATCCCGAGCAGGAGAAAGAGCGCCAGACGTGGAGTCATAGTTTGAGGAAGTTATCCAGTATTTCGTGTCCGAACTCGCTCATAATGGATTCGGGGTGGAACTGCACGCCGTAGATGGGCTTGTCTTTGATCTGAAGCGCCATGATCTCATGGTCGTCCTGGCTGTAGGCCACCGGCACGATCGTCTCGGGCAGGCTCGCCTTTTCAACGATCAATGAGTGGTAGCGTGTGGCCGTAAAGAACTCCGGGAGGTGCTTGAAGATCGCACAACCGGTTTCGCACTCCATGACCGACGTCTTGCCGTGCATCATTTTCGCTGCGCGCACAACCTTCCCGCCGAAAACCTGTGCGATGCTCTGATGCCCCAGGCAGATGCCCAGGATTGGCACCTCATCTTTGAAACGGTCGATGACGGCCAGGCTCACCCCCGCTTCGTCCGGGGTTGCCGGGCCCGGGGAGATAATAATCTTCTCCGGCTGCAATGCCGCGATCTCCTCGACACTCATCTCGTCGTTTCTAATCACCTTCAGGTCCGCCCCCAACTCCAGGCAGTATTGCACAATATTGTACGTAAAACTGTCGTAATTGTCGATCATCAAGACCATGGCGGAACCTCTGCTGCGGAAAGTATAATGAAAGCCATTATATCCAACGAACGCAAAAAGTTATGGGGTGGGCACCGCAAGCGCCGCCACCGCCTGCTGCGCCACATCGATGATACCGTCGCGCCGGGGACGAACGGTGTCAGGCTCGTACCGATCCCGCCCCGATTTTAAAGAGAATGGTCACGATAATAAAGGTCCCGCCAACAATCACCATCGTCTGCTCCCCTTGACCGTGCGGGCGAAAGCGATGTTGTTCATGATCGCCGAACAGTAGTTGAGGCGGTCGGTATAGGGGATGATCTGGTTGTAGGTGTGGTTTTCGCAGCTCTTCTCGAAGCCGCGGTGCAGGTAGCCGCTCTCGCTGGCGCCGGCGACGACCGGCAGGTCCGCGTGGCGGGGTGAAAAGCGCAGGACTTCCGCACCGAAACGGGAGATGTCGTATCGGCTGGCCGCCGTTGCCATAAACGCGATGGCGCAGCAGGCTGTCCCGAAGACAAAGGGCCACAGCGACGACTGCCGCCCCTAGTTGATGACGGCATCGACCCTCGTTGTGATCACGGCATCGCCGAGGAGATTATCGCTCAGATCCATCGCGGTATCCCCGCGCAGTAAACGTAAATCAGGCCGCCGGCCAGCAACCCGATGAAAACGAACATCTCCGCGACGCCGAAAAACCCGAGGTCGCGAAGATTGACCGCCCAGGGAAACATGAAAAGCACCTCGACATCGAAGATCAGGAAAATGATGCCGACGAGGAAAACTTGACATTGAAGACGTCCGAGGGGTCCTCGACGGTTTTGCGTACGCCCCCTTCGTAGGGTTCGTTTTTGCGCGGGGAGTCGCTGACGACACCGAGGTGGCGCGTCAGGTGGAAGAGCAGCGGCAGTACGATCACCAACACCGTAACCAACCCTATTGCCAATAATAACGATCTGGTCATCCTGACCTACTTTTCTTCGACGTCGCCGGCCCGCTGTTTTCGGGCCGTCTGCGTCTATTTGCACCTATGATAACAAAAGTTGATTATGAATCTGTTACGGGAGTGGACAATTATCGCACAGCGTTACGCCCAGGACTTCAGCTCGTTATAGAGACTGTCGCGCTCGACGGGGATGAAACCGCTTTCTCTTATCAGGTGGACGAACTCCTCGAGGTCGACACCGTTCGCACTTTTGGCCCCGGCGGCGGAGTTGATGGACTCTTTTTCGATGGTGCCGTCAAGGTCGTTGGCCCCGAACTCCTGCGCCACCAGGGCGAGGTTCACTGTCGACGTCACCCAGTAGGCTTTGAGGTTGGGGACGTTATCCAGGACGATACGGCTGATCGCCATCGTCTTGAGGATCTCGTTGGCCGTGATGAACTCCTTAACGTTGAGGAAGTTGTTCTCGCTCTGGTAAACCAGCGGGATAAAGCAGTTGAAGCCGCCGGTCTCGTCCTGCAGATCGCGGATACGCATCATGTGGTCGATGCGGTGTTTGCGCTCCTCGACATGGCCGAACAGCATCGTCACGTTGCTCTTTTTGCCCCGTTCGTGCCACTTGCGGTGGATCTGCAGCCACTGTTCGGAGGTTACTTTCCCCTTGCAGATATAGTCGCGCACCCCTTCGTCAAAGATCTCCGCACCGCCGCCGGGCATCGAATCGACACCGTTCTCGACCATCAGGTCGAGGATCTCGTCGTAGCTTTTGCCGTACTCCTCGGCGAGGAAGTGCACTTCCGCCGCCGTCAATGCCTTAACGTGCAGCTGCGGGTACTTCTCCTTGATCTTGCGGAAGATGTCCAGGTACCACTGCAGCCCCGTTTCCGGGTTGTGGGCGGAGACGATATGCACCTCTTTGATATCGCGTGAAACAATGTCGTCGACGATGCCCAGGATCTCTTCGTGGCTCATCGTATAGGGGTTGGGGTTTTTGCGGCTCGCGCTGTAGGCGCAGAATTTGCAGACGTCTTTGCAGACGTTGGTCGGATTGATATGACGGTTGATATTGAAGTAGGTCTTCTCGCCGTGGAGGGCGCGCCGCAACGCATCCGCGCGTTCGCCCAGGGCGAAAAGATCTTCGTCGTACAGCGCCAGCGCCTCTTCGAAACTGACCCGGCGGTTTGCAATTTTCGTCATGCTTACTCTCTGCTTTTCTTTTCGCGCATTATAGCCAGATGGGCGCCTCTAAAGGCTAAAGCGACTATAATAATAGGATTTCATCAGAGGAACAGCCCCCTTGAAGAGACTAATAGAAGATATTGAGACCCTTATCGAGAAGAGTGCCAGCGACTTCGAGATCTCGAAACGGTTCAAACAGGCAATCAGCGTCTATCTCGACTCGCTGCCCGATCTCTTCGAACAGACCCAGGGAAAAGATTTCCTCGTCCGCCACACCAGGGCCCTCGACCAGTTCATTACCCAGATGTACAAAACGGTGCTGCGCCGGATGTTCGGCAACTACCTGCCGATGCGCAACGCCATTCCCATCTCCCTGATGGCCCTGGGCAGCTACGGGCGCGAACAGCTCTCCGTCTACAGTGACATCGACCTGATGATCGTCTATGTCCCCCTCGAGGGGTACAATAACGAGGCGATCATCGAGAAGTTCCTCTATCTTGCCTGGGACGCCGGCCTGAAACTCGGCCACCGGGTCCACAAGGTATCCGAACTTTTCGATGCCGCTAACGAGGACATCACCATCCGCACGGCGATGATGGAAGCCCGCTTCATCGTCGGCTCGACCTATACCTGGCATGCCACCCAGCGTGAGCTCGGGCGTATCCGCCGCTATGAGCCGCGCCGCTTCATCGAGGCAAAGATCGCCGAAGCGCAGACCCGCCGGCGAAAATACCCCGTCTCCATGCAGCCCAATATCAAAGAGGGGGTCGGCGGCATGCGCGATGCCCAGCTTCTTTACTGGGTCGCCAAAACCCGCTTCGACGTCACAAGCCTCAAAGAGCTCGACGGCACGATCTTTAGCGAGGAGTCCTACCGCGCCTACCGGATCGCGCTCGAGCTGATCTTCCGCGTACGCAGCGCCCTGCACCTCGTCTCCGGTAAGCAGAAAGACCAGCTCAACCTGGAGTATCTGCCCAAGGTACGGAAACTGCTGGGCTTCTCCGACGATATGAAGCTCGCCACCCAGGTGATCGAAGCGATGTGGCGGATCCACAACTTCAGCAGTATCTTCGTCACCAAGATGATCAGGCCCATGTTTTACGATCCCTCACATCTGCCTGCACTGCGCAACCAGTGGGTGCATCGCGGCATCTTTGTCTCTGAGGATAAAGTGTTTGCCTCCTTCCGCCTCAAGGCACAGCCGATCGAATCCCTGTTGAACATCCTGATCAACCTGGAAGACCGCCCCTACTGTTTTGACGACAGCTTCGTCAGCCAGTTCACCTATACGACGGTGCCGCATCCGCGGAGCAAAACCGTCAAGCAGCAGCTCCGCAAGCTCTTCGAACGCGAACACACCTACGGTTTTCTCCGCCTCTTTTACGACGCCGGGGTGCTTGCCGAACTGATCCCCGCACTGAAAAAGGCGCTCTTCCTGCCGCAGTTCGACGGCTACCACCACTACCCCGTCGGCTTGCACTCCATCCAGTGCGTCAAGGCCTTCGAGTCCATCGACGATCCCGATGTCAAGGCCCTGTATGACACCATCACTCCCGAAGACAGGACGATGCTCAAAATCATCGTGCTTCTGCACGATGCGGGCAAGGGGCGGAAACTCGACCACAGCGAGGTCGGCGTCAAACTGATCCGCCCGGTCATGAACAAGATGGGCTTCAGTGCCGAAATGACGGACGATGCCACCCTTTTGGTCCGCCATCATATCCTGATGAGCATCATCGCACAGCGCCACAACATCCACAGCGAAAAGACGCTCTATAAGTTCATGTCTATCATCAGAACGCCGCGGCTGCTGACCCTGCTCTATATCCTTACCTATGCGGATATGAGCGGTGTCGGGCCCGGGACCTACAACGCTTTCAATGCGAAACTGCTCAACGAGCTCTACCACTCCTCCCTGGAGGTTGCCCAGGAAAAAGAGCGGATCACCGATGCCGCACGCCGTCTCAAGGTCGAACAGCGTATCCAGCGGCTCGACGCCTTCAAAGCCCTCCCCCGCCTGATGCAGAAAAAAATCCTCGCAGTCGAATCGAACATCTTCTTCTTCCTCCACGGCCCGGAAGAGGTCCTGCAGATCACCCAGCGCGCCCGTGAAGTGAAGGAGTACCAGTACGCGCTGGATTTCAGTACGGGGCTCAGCGTCGAGATCCTGCGCAAGATCCCGCTCAACCTCACCTACCTGCTGGGGCGCCTGGGGTACCTCGATGTCGTCTCGATGGAGGTGTTCACCCTCTTCGACGACGTCAAGTATTTCAAGCTCGACTTCCTCCAGACACCAACACCGGATATGTATGAGAGCATCCGTGAAGTCGTCGAAGAGTCTTTTGATATGCGGCGAAGCGTTGCCCTCGAGGCGCCTGTCATCAAACCCGATGAAATCAGCATCGACTGCGAACACTCCAAGAACCTCGCCGAGCTTGCCGTCCATACGGCGAACCAGCGCGGACTTCTGGCCTTTATCATCCAGTGCCTCGATGCCCTGGACATGCAGATCGTCACCGCCAAAATCCATACGACGAAGCGCCAAGCACGCGACCATTTCTTAATCGAAAAAATACCACATATGTGTAATAATGCCGATCGATTAATCCCCCTTCTCTGCAAAGGAAATGTGTAATGTGCGGCATCGTCGGCTACCTCGGAAAACATGATACGAAAGGCATCCTGCTTGATGGTCTCAAAGAACTGGAATACCGCGGGTACGACTCCGCGGGGATCGCCGTGCTTCAGGGCGATGAGTTCTCCTATTTCAAAGCGGTCGGAAAACTGGTCAACCTGGAGGCCAAAACGGCCGGCTTCAGCACCAGCGGGTTTGCCGCGGGAATAGGCCACACCCGCTGGGCCACCCACGGCAAACCGACCGAGATCAATGCCCACCCCCACCTGGGCGAATCCTCCTACGTCGTGCATAACGGTATCATCGAAAACTACCAGGAGCTGAAAAATGCCCTGGTCGCCGGCGGGGTACACTTTCTGAGCCAGACCGACACGGAAGTCATCGTCCACCTCTTCGAATCCCTGATGAACAGCGGAATGGAACCGATGCAGGCGTTCCGCGAAACCGTCAGCCGTCTCAAGGGGGCCTACGCGATTCTGCTCATTACCAAACAGATGCCCGACACGATCTTCTTTGCCAAGCACGGCTCCCCGATGATCGTCGGGGTGAACGAAAGCGACGAGAAGTTTTTCGGCTCCTCCGACGCCGCGCTCATCGGCAAATGCAACCGGGTCGTCTACCTCGAAGACGGCCAGCTGGGCTTCGTATCGCGCACGGGCATTCACCTTGAAAACAGCAACGCCTGCGTCGTACCGCGCTTTGCCGCCCTCCCGGAATCGAAACTCGCCGCACAGAAAGAGGGGTTCCGATTCTTCATGGAAAAAGAGATCTACGAACAGAGCGAAGTCCTCTCCGACACGCTGATCGGCCGGCTTGCGGACGAAGCGATCGTCTTCGACGAACTCGACCCCTCCCTGCTTGACGGGATCAACGAGATCAAGCTCTGCGCCTGCGGGACGAGCTATCATGCCGCCCTCGCGTCAAGCTACCTCTTCGAGCGCCTCGGCAAGATCCGCACCTCTGTCGAGATCGCCAGCGAACTGCGCTACAAAGAACCGCTGCTCTGCTCCGACACCCTCTTCGTCGCCATCAGCCAGAGCGGCGAGACTGCCGACACCCTCGAAACCCTCAAGATGGCCAGGGCGGCCGGACTGAAGACCCTCGTCATCTGCAACGTCGACAACTCCTCCATGGTCCGTGAAGCGGATGCCGCGATCCTCACCCGTGCCGGGATTGAAAAGGGCGTTGCCTCCACCAAGGCCTTCGCGACGCAGATGGTGGTGCTGTGGATGTTCTCCCTCTACGTCGCCCAGACCAAAGGGGCTATCGGCACGCAAGCGATGCGCGAACAGATCGCGCTGCTGCGCGAAATCCCGGCCGTCGTCAAGGTTGACGACGGCCTGCACGAACGGATCCGCCGTCTCTCCAAGCGCTACCTGCACGGCCACGGCTTCTTCTTTATCGGCCGCGACATCTTCTTCCCCCTCGCCCTCGAAGGGGCCCTCAAGCTCAAGGAGATCAGCTACCTGCATGCCGAGGGGTACCCCAGCGGCGAAATGAAACACGGTCCCATCGCCCTGGCGGACCCGGAACTGTTCACGATCGCCCTGATGCCCAAGAATCTGCTTTATGACAAAACGAAGAGCAACGTCGAAGAGCTGAGTGCGCGCGATGCCACCATCTGCGCCATCAGCGACACCCCTTTTGAAAAAGCGGACGACTTCATCCCCATCGCCGCGCATGCGCATTATATGCCGGAGTTCTTCGAAATGATGGTCGTGCTGCAGCTACTCTCCATGGAGATCGCCATCCGCCTCGGGAACGACGTCGATATGCCGAGAAATCTTGCGAAAAGCGTCACGGTAGAATAAGTGCTAAGTGAAGGATGTCAGTATCCGCTTCTTCCATCAAGTCAGAAACGGTATTTAGCGTGTCAGGCGGATTTGTGATGAATGGAAGCTCCCGCAAGCGGCAGCCTTTCGCACTCTCTTCTTTCGGGTTCGGTTTCTTCTTTGTGCGGGCATAAGCGCTAAAGTGCAATACATGCGAGGCACTAAATGCCGAGTCGTAAAGAAGAAAGGGAACAGAAAATCTCTCCCCCGGGCCTAACCCCGAGAACGGAATCAGAATGCCCGTTTGAATTCCGGATAAGCCTCGAGACCGCATTCGGTGACGTCAAGCCCTTCGACCTGCTCATCGTCTCCGGCGCGGAACGGCAGGAACTTGTTGATGATGTAGATCGCCGCGTACGAAACGGTGAAAACGAACACCGCGACGACGGCGACCCCTTTGAGCTGGCCGAGGAGGGTGATCCCCGCTTCGGGCTCGGCGGCGAAAACACCGACCGCGAGGGTCCCCCAGATGCCGTTGACCAGGTGGACCGAAAGAGCACCGACCGGGTCGTCCAGCTTCAGCTTGTCAAACAGCGGAACGGCAAAGACGACCAGCGCCCCGCCGATGGCACCGATAAAAATCGGGGTATGGATATCATAAAGGTCCGGACCGGCCGTGATGGCGACGAGACCGCCCAAAGCACCGTTAAGGATCATCGTGATATCAAACTTGTGGTAGCGCAGATACATAAAGACCCCGGCGATCAACGCGCCTGAAAGGCCGGCGGTATTGGTATTCATGATCGTGAGCGCCACCGCATCCGCGTTCTCTTTGCTGGCAATGGAACCGACGGAACCGCCGTTGAAACCAAACCAGCCGATCCACAGCAGGAGCGCTCCCAGGACGACCAGAGGAATATTCGACGCTGGGATGACGTGAATCTTCCCATCCTTGTAACGCCCTTTACGCGGTCCCATGATCATAATGGCCGCCAGCAGCGCCCAGCCTCCCGTCGAGTGGATAACGGTCGAGCCCGCCAGGTCGTACATCTGCAGATCCAGCATAGTACCTGCCAGCAGGTCGGCACCCCACGAGACGTTGACGACAAACGGATAGATCAGACCGCCCATCAGCACGGTAAAGAGCGCGATCGGCAGGATTCGTACCCGTTCACTCACCCCGCCGCTCATGATATTAACCGTCTTCCCGACGAAGGCCATCTGGAACAAGAAAGCGGCATAGATGCTCATCCCGCTGTTTTCCCAGCTGCCGAAAGCCAGTTCGTAACCCACGAGCAAGAACATCATCGACGCCACAGCATAGATCATCGTATTAACGGTCAGGACGGACGTAACGTTTTTCGTACGGACCAGCCCCGCTTCGAGCATCGCAAAACCGGGAACCATAAAGACGATCAACGTCATCGCAAAAAGGGCGAAGAGCGTGTCGACAATATAGCCGAAATCTTCCATTACACCGCCTAGATCGCTTCGGAACCGGTTTCACCCGTACGGATGCGGATTACCTTTTCAATGTCGCTGACAAAGATCTTGCCGTCACCGATTTTGCCGGTACGGGCCGCTTCGGTAATCGTGTCGAGCACCTGATCAAGCTGCTCGTCGTCAACGACCAGTTCCACTTTGATCTTCGGAAGGAAATCGACGACGTACTCCGCACCGCGGTAGAGCTCGCTGTGCCCTTTCTGGCGTCCGTATCCCTTCACTTCACTGACCGTCATACCGGTGATCCCGATCTGCGCCAGCGCATCCTTTACCTCTTCAAGACGAAACGGCTTGATGATCGCTTCTACTTTTTTCATGTATTCTCCTCATAAGAGTAATGCAATCTTATCAAGAAAACCATGATCTTTTTTTAGACACACGATTATTAATTAATCATCAAAGCCTTGACAATGGTAGTCGATGTGCACTTTCAAGGCAGGAAAAGCCTGCCCCGAGAAGAGGCTTAAACGGCTTCGGAGCCGGATTCGCCGGTACGGATACGGATAATCTTTTCGATATCACTGATGAAGATCTTACCGTCACCGATCTTGCCGGTGCGTGCCGCTTCGACGATCGTGTCGACGACCTGGTCGACCGATGCCGCTTCGACAACCATCTCCATTTTTACTTTCGGCAGGAAGTCAACGACGTACTCCGCACCGCGGTAGAGCTCGCTGTGCCCTTTCTGGCGCCCATACCCTTTCACTTCGCTGACCGTCATACCGGTAATACCGATCTCAGCCAGGGCATCCTTCACATCCTCAAGCTTGAACGGCTTGATGATCGCTTCTACTTTTTTCATTCTGACAATCCTTTTTGTGCTTTGTATTGTAACACTGTTCGGAAGCCGAAGCCCCCGAGCCGTTCAATTAGAGGTTGAATCCGCGTTCGCCGTGGATGGACTCGTCCAGACCCATTGTTTCTGCCTCTTCGTCAACGCGTGCACCGCCGGTGATCGCAGAGGAGATCAGGTAAACAATAACCGTACCGACCAGGGTCCACAGACCGACGATCAGGACAGACTCGAACTGGACGAGGAGCTGACTCATACGGTCGCCGCTTGCTTTGAGCGGACCGTCCCAGAGGAGGTCCTGATCGTTCAGCGCGAAGATACCCGTAGCAATCGCACCCCACAGTCCGGCGAGGAAGTGGATACCGAATGCATCGAGGCTGTCGTCGTAGCCCAGTTTCTTTTTCAGGATCGCGACACCGAAGAAGCCGATGACCGCGCCGACGATACCGACGATGAAGGCACCGCCGACACCGACGAAGCCGGCGGCCGGAGTGATCGCGACGAGACCGGCAACGATACCGGAAGCAACACCGAGTAGGGTCGGTTTCTTGAACATGAACCATTCGATCAGCATCCAGGTGACACCCGCAGCTGCCGTAGCGATCGTTGTTGTCAGAACCGCAAGACCTGCAACCGCGTTCGCACCGAATGCGGAACCGCCGTTGAAGCCGTACCAGCCGAACCACAGCAGGGCTGCACCGGCAGCAGTCAGAATGATGCTGACCGGTTTCATCGCTGTTTTCGGGTAGCCTGCACGTTTACCGAGCATGATCGCCAGGACCAGACCGGCCAGACCGCCGTTCATGTGAACAACCGTACCGCCGGCGAAGTCAAGCGCACCCTCATCGAAGAGGAAGGCACCGTTGCCGCCCCATACCATGTGGGTAATCGGTGCGTAAACCACCAGACCCCAGAGGACAACGAAGATCATCCATGTGGAGAACTTCATACGCTCGATCGCGGAACCGGATGCGATGGCAACGGTGATCGCTGCGAACGTACCCTGGAAGGCGATGAAGACAAAGGTCGGGTAGCTGCCGGACAGGTCAGACCAGTTGATACCGGAAAGGAAAACGTTGCCGAAGCCGCCGAACACGTTCTGCAGTGCTGCGCTCTCGCTCGCACCGAAGGCGATGGAGTAGCCTGCAATGACCCAGACCACGAAGGCAACGACAAAGGCACCCATGACCATTGCATAGGTATTTAGTACGTTCTTTGTACGTGTCATCCCGGCATAAAACAGTGCCAGGCCTGCCGGCGTCATCAGCAGTACGAGTGCGGTTGACACCATCATCCAGGCTGTATCACCTGTATCGAGCGTTGGAGCATCCTCTGCCAGCGCAAGCGTCGGCAGAAGCATCATCATGGACAAAAGCCACTTCTTCATTGGTTAATCCTTTTTTCGCAGCCTTGACTGCAGAAGTTTCATGAAAATAGTATACAATTTTGTCGGCTTTTTACTCGATAGTGGTGGTTATTTTTTAGGCAGCGCCCTCCTGTTTTATCACCGCCATCCCGTGCCCGTCGTGTTTAAGTATATATAGGTTAATATAAGCGCCAAAAATCTTAGAACACGGGGCCTGCAGGCTCCTGTACGAGGTGGGACAAGCAATGAGCGAACTGTTGGACAACAGCGAAATCGAAAATATCAATATTGAAGAGAGTCTGCAGAGCAGCTACCTCGACTACTCCATGAGCGTCATCATCGGCCGGGCGCTTCCGGACGTACGCGACGGTCTCAAACCGGTTCACCGCCGTATCCTCTACGCTATGGACAAGCTCAACCTCTCCGCCGGGGCGAAATACAAAAAATCCGCCCGTATCGTCGGGGACGTCATCGGTCAGTACCACCCCCACGGCGACACGGCGGTCTATGACGCGCTGGTCCGTATGGCGCAGCCCTTCTCCATGCGGATGACCCTCGTCGACGGCCAGGGGAACTTCGGTTCCATCGACGGCGACAACGCGGCGGCGATGCGTTATACCGAAGCGCGCATGACGAAGTATGCCGGGGAACTGCTCAAGGACCTCGACAAAGAGACCGTCAACATGATCGACAACTACGATGCGACGACACAGGAACCCGAGATCCTGCCGACCCGCGTCCCCAACCTGTTGATCAACGGCTCTTCCGGTATCGCCGTCGGTATGGCCACCAATATCCCGCCGCACAACCCCAAAGAGATCCTCTCCGCCCTCGTGCACCTTATCGACAACCCCAAAGCGACGCTGACGGACATCATGCACTATATCAAGGCGCCGGACTTCCCGACCGGCGGAACGATCTTCGGCAAGAAAGGGATCATAGATGCCTATGAGACCGGCCGCGGCCGCATCAAGGTCCGTGCAAAGACCCATATCGAACAGACCCGCAAAAAAGAGATCATCGTCATCGACGAGCTCCCCTACATGGTCAACAAGGCGCGCCTGATCGAAAGCATCGCCAACCTTGTGAAGGAGAAGCAGATCGAGGGAATCAGCGAGATTCGCGACGAATCCGACCGCGAGGGGATCCGTGTCGTCATCGAACTCAAACGCGACGCGATGAGCGAGATCGTTCTCAACAACCTTTTCAAGTCGACCAATATGCAGACAACCTTCGGGATCATCATGCTCTCCATCCTCAACCAGGAGCCGAGAGTCTTCCCGATCCTGGATATGCTGAACCACTTTATCAACCACCGCAAAACGGTCATTATCCGCCGTACGATCTTCGAGCTCGAAAAAGCGAAGGCGCGTGCACACATTCTCGAAGGTCTGAAGAAAGCGCTGGATCACATCGATGCGATCATCAAGCTGATCCGTGCCAGCAAGGACACCGAAACCGCCAAAGAGGGGCTTATTGCCGAGTTTGACTTCAGCCCGGTCCAGGCCCAGGCGATCCTCGACATGCGCCTGCAGAAGCTGACCGGCCTCGAGCGCGAGAAGATCGAGAAGGAGCTCAAAGAGCTGCTCGAACTCATCGAGTACCTCGAAAGCGTCCTGCGCAGCGAAGAGGTGCTCCGCGGCATCATCAAAGAGGAGTTCAACGAGGTGATGGAGGTCTACAACGACCCGCGCCGTACCGACATCGAAGATGACTACGACGATATCGATATCGAGGACCTAATCCCGAACGAGCCGATGGTCGTCACCATCACCCACCGCGGCTACATCAAACGCGTGCCGCTGGTCAACTACGAGAAACAGCGCCGCGGCGGCAAAGGCAAAACCGCCGTCACGACCTACGAGGACGACTTTATCGAGAGCTTCTTCACCTGCAACACCCACGATACGCTGATGTTCGTCACCGACCGCGGGCAGCTGCACTGGCTGAAGGTCTACCGCATCCCGGAAGGCTCGCGTACGGCCAAAGGAAAAGCCGTCGTCAACCTGATCCAGCTCCAGCAGGACGAAAAGATCCAGTCAATCATCCCAACGACCGACTTCAGCGACGAAAAGTCCCTGGTCTTCTTTACCCAGAACGGTATCGTCAAGCGGACCAACCTCAGCGAGTTCTCGAACATCCGGAGCAACGGGGTCCGTGCGATCGTACTCGACGACGACGATACGCTGATCACGGCGAAAATCGCCACCGCCGAGACGAAGTACCTCTTCATCCTGACCAAATTCGCGCAGTGCATCAAGTTCGAGATCGAGAAAACCCGCGACCAGGGGCGCAGTACCCGCGGTGTACGCGGTATCAAGTTCAAACATGACGGCGACCGCGTTGTCGACGCGAACATCATCGACAGCGACGAGCAGGAGATCCTTACCATCAGCGAGAAGGGGATCGGCAAGCGGACGACGGCAGGTGAATACCGCCTGACCAACCGCGCCGGCAGCGGGGTCATCGCAATGAAACTCAACGCGAAAACCGGCCAGCATGTCGTCGGCTGTGTGATCGTTAACGAAAATATGGACATGATGGCGTTGACGAAAGGCGGTAAAATGATCCGTGTCGATATGGAGAGCATCTCCAAATCGAGCCGCAACACAAGCGGCGTCTACATTATCAAAGGCGATGATGTCGTCAGTATCTCCCGCTGTCCGAAAAAAGAGCCCGTGACAGACGAAGAGGATGACGGCGAAGAGGGCGAAATGGAAAATGTCCAGATTGAGCCCGAACAGCAGTCATTTAATCTAGAATAATTTTACGAGGTAGTAAACAGTCATGAAAAAATATAACGTAGCCGTCGTCGGCGCCAGCGGTGCCGTTGGCGAAGAGATCCTGCGCATTTTTGAAGAGATCGATTTCCCCCTGGCCAAGCTCGTACCGCTGGCCAGCAGCCGCAGTGCCGGCAATACCGTCGAATTCGGCGGCAACGAGCTGGTCATCAAGGAACTGACCGAAACGGTTTTTGACGAAGAGGAGATCGAAATCGCCCTCTTCAGTGCCGGCGGTTCCGTCTCCGCCAAATTCGCACCCTTTGCCGCTGCGGCCGGTGCCGTCGTCATCGACAATACCAGCCATTTCCGTATGGATGACGAGGTTCCCCTCGTCGTCCCGGAAGTCAACCCCGAAGATATCCGCGACTGGAAGAAAAAAGGGATCATCGCGAACCCGAACTGCTCGACCATCCAGATGGTCCAGGCCCTCAAACCCCTTGACGATGCCTTTGATCTCGTCCGTGTCGATGTCAGTACCTACCAGGCGACTTCGGGGGCCGGCAAATCAGCCATGGAGGAGCTTGTCCAGCAGATGCAGGACTTCTTTGCATTCCGCCTGGGCGAGAGCGAACACAACAAGTTCCCGCACCAGATCGCCCTGAACCTCATTCCGCAGATCGATCTCTTCACTGACAGCGGCTATACGAAAGAGGAACTCAAAATGGTCAACGAGACCAAGAAGATCATGCACAAAGGGATCGAACTGAGCGCGACCTGCGTCCGCGTGCCGGTCCTTCGCGGCCACTCCGAAGCGCTCACGATGACCTTCGACAGCGCCGTTACTGCCGCCGAAGCGCGCGAGATCCTCTCCAAGGCCCCGAACATCGTCATCCAGGACGAACCTTCCAAGAGTGTCTACCCGATGCCGGCAGCCTGTGTCGACCGCAACGAGACCTTCGTCGGGCGGATCAGAAGCGACCTCTACCGCGACAATATGCTCCATATGTGGATCGTCGCGGACAACCTCCGCGTCGGTGCTGCGACCAATGCCGTACGTATCGCGCAGAAATGGGTAGAGATGGGGGGTGCAGATGTTTGAGAAGCTGTTTGAATCCGGCCTCTGGAACAGCCGCCTTTTCACCCTGTTTGCCGTTGTCTTTTCGCTGATCGGCGCCATTATCCTCTTTGTCGTCGCCAGCCTCGACATCTGGGGCGTCCTCGCCCTGGTGTGGGATGTCGTGGCGCACCACGCCCACCCGGAGCACCTGCATGAAGACGTCGTGGCGAGCATCATCGGGGCAATCGACCTCTACCTCATTGCTATCGTGCTGCTGATCTTCAGCCTCGGGGTCTACGAGCTCTTCGTCTCCAAGATCGATGCGGCCGAAGACGAGGACGGAAAAAGCTCCTCGGTACTGCAGATCCACTCCCTCGACCAGCTCAAGGACAAGATCGCCAAGGTCATCGTCATGGTACTGGTCGTCAACTTCTTCCAGCGTGTCCTGCACACCCAGTTCAACGGGGCACTGGAGATGCTCTACTTCTCGGGGTCGATCCTGCTGCTGGCGCTCGCCCTCTACTTTCTGCACAAAGGCGATCAGCACTGATCGCCCGCAAAATCCAACACCCAAAGGAATATAAATGAGTAAAATTTTCGTCGATGCCTGCCTCGGAAAAGAGACGCCGTATACCCCGGTCTGGATGATGCGCCAGGCCGGACGCTACCTGCCCGAATACATGGAAGTCCGTGCCAAGGCAGGTAGCTTCCTGAATCTCTGCCACGATCCGGAAAAAGCGGCGGAGGTCACGCTCCAGCCCCTTGACATCGTCGGCGTCGACGCAGCGATCCTCTTCAGCGACATCCTCGTTATTCCCAATGAAATGGGTATGGACCTCTCCTTCGTCAAGGGCGAGGGGCCGAAATTCAGCGACCCCATCACATGCCAAGCGGACGTTGACCGTCTCCTCGGCGGCGAGGAGGCAGCGGACAAGCTCACCTACGTCTACGACACGATCAAGCTGCTACGCAAACAGCTTGACGAGCGCGGTGACGAGAAGGCGCTGATCGGCTTTACCGGTGCCCCGTGGACGCTGGCAACCTACATGATCGAAGGCCAGGGGACAAAGACCTACAACATCTGCAAGAAGATGATGTACTCCAACCCCGAACTGCTGCACAGCGTACTGAAAAAAGTCACCGAAGTCGTCAAGTACTACATGGAGAAACAGATCCAGAGCGGCGTCGACGTCGTGCAGATCTTCGACTCCTGGGCCGCGGCCATCGAACCGGGCAAATACGACGAGTTCTCCTGGCAGTACATGGTCGAGATCGCCGAATACCTCAAAGCGAAGTACCCGCACGTGCCAGTCATCATGTTCCCCAAAGGGATCGCGGCCTTTATCGAGCGCGGACTCGTCTACGGTAACTTCGACGTCATGGGCATCGACTGGGGCACGCCGATGGCCCTGGCTAAGGAGAAGCTGGGCGACAAGTACGTCCTGCAGGGCAATATGGAACCATGCCGCCTCTACTCCAAGGAGGCGACGACGGCCTGCATCGAAGCAATCCAGAAGACCATGGGCGGCAAACGCCACATCTTCAACCTCGGCCACGGCATCCTGCCCGACGTTCCCGTCGAAAACGCCATCCACTTCGTCAACGAGTGCCACCGCGTCAGCACCAAAGCCTGACGCATAACGTATCGGTCCAAACGATGAGCGCTATCTTCGGCCCCGTCAACTCCCGCCGTTTCGGCACGTCGCTGGGCATCGACCTCTCGCCCGGGCTCAAACAGTGCAATTTCGACTGCCTCTACTGCGAGCTCGCCCCCGCTGCGCCTGTCACCGTACAGACGCAGCGCAGCGGCGTCGACGAGATCATCGCCGAACTGCGAAGCGCCCTGTCTGAGCATCCTGGCATCGACGACATCACCGTCACCGCCAACGGCGAGCCGACCCTCTACCCCGAGCTGGATTCCCTTATTGACCGCATCGACGCCGTCAAGGGCGATACGAAGACCCTCATCCTCACCAACAGCGCCACCCTGACCGACCCAAAAACCTTTACGACCCTGCTCAAGTTCGACCAGGTCAAACTCTCCCTCGACGCGGTCACACCGGAGGTCTTCCGCAAGATCGACCGCCCCGCCGAAGGGATCGAGATCGGTGCGCTCGTTGATGCCATCAAAACGTTCGCCACAACGTACCGCGGCGATCTCTACCTGGAGATCCTCTTCGTCCACGGCCTCAACGACAGCGACGAGGAGATCGCCGCTCTCAATGCGGTCTTGCACGACATCCCCTGCAAGCGGATCGACATCGGTACGATCGACCGGCCCCCGGCCTACCCCGTGCAGGGGCTGAGCTACGGCGAGCTTCACGATGTCGCCTCCAAATTCGACCCGGACCTCCCCGTCCACATCGCCTCGCGCACCCATGCCGAATCGTGCCAGGGACGCTACAGTGACGATGCGATCCTCAACACCCTCGACAAGCGGCCGCTGAGCATGGAGGAGATCGCCCTGCTCTTCGACAATGAGAGCCAGGCGCGTTTCCGGGCCCTCGTTGACACGGGCCGGATCGTTGCCGAAGAGAGCTCCGGGATCACCTTCTACATCCCGTCCGGAAACCTCCACCGAAAACGCACCAAGAATTCTTGACTTTTCAGGAAGTTTCTTTTATAATTTCGGCCTCTTAACGATTCCGGATTAGCTCAGCGGTAGAGTAGGTGACTGTTAATCACTTGGTCACTGGTTCGAATCCAGTATCCGGAGCCACTTTCATTAGACGCTTTTTCCCAAACTCATCGTTGTCATAACACTCACTTACATGAGTACGCTTCATGCTATTCCACCTTGATTTTAGAAAAAATCGCCTATGAAAGTTCTACTGTGTAGAACACCCTCTTTTTACAGACTTTCTTTTCTACCCGTGATCCATTTCGTATCGTTTGCCCGTATGCGGTAGACCCCGCTTAAAGCTCGCAGGTGTCGTTCGAGCAGAAACGGCTCTCGATCCTCCGATGCAGCGTCTTGAGCGGGTCCGGACCCGAAGCGGTGCCGCCGAAGCCCCTGATCGCGGCACCCGCCGGTCGGATCGTGTCGTAATCAAAGGCGAACCACGCCCCGCCCTCCTTGCAAGCATCTTTCACAAGTATAGTAGGATTTTCATACCACTGTCGTTAGTTCAGTCACAATACCAGACAACGGGCTATGCCGACGATCGTTAGGCCCTGTAGCGTCAAAAGAGAGAGGGGAGGAGTGAAAAAGGTGTTAGTGGGGCCGTCGCAAACTACTATTCGTTCAGGAGCGGCCAACCTGTCTGGACTACCCTTCGTAGCTGCGCGCGATACGCTGGAAATCCTCCGAGCGCTCCATCAGCTCCGCGAAGCTTCCCGTGTCCGTGATCTCACCGGCTTTGAAGAAGTAGAGCCGGTCGGCGTGCTCCACCGTGGTGAGGCGGTGGGCGATCATGATGGTGATCTTGTCTTTCGAGTAGGACGCCAGCGCCTTCTGGATGCGGTATTCGCTCTCGTTGTCCAGCGCACTGGTCGCTTCATCGAGGATCAGGACCGATGCATTCTTGTAGATCGCCCGTGCGATGGCGATGCGCTGGCGCTGGCCGCCAGAGAGGTTCACACCCCCCTCTTCCATCGGGGTATGAATCCCCTCCGGCAATCCCTGAGCAAAGTCGTAGGCGTCGGCCAACTTCAGTGCCTCGATGACCCGTGCTTCGTCCAGTTCGAGGCCGTACGCGACGTTTTCGGCGAGGCTGTCCTGCATGACGTAAACGCGCTGGGAGACGACGGCCATCTGTTTGAGCAGGGAGCGGTGGTCATACTCCCGCACGTCCCGGCCGTTGATGCGCAGTACCCCCTCGGACGGGTCGTAAAAACGCAACAGCAGGTTGACCAGCGAGCTCTTCCCGCCCCCGCTGTCGCCGACAAGGGCGATCTGCTCGGAAGGGTGGATCGAGAGCGACACATCCCGCAATGCGCGCTTTTCCCCGTAATCAAGCGATACCTGGTTGAATTCAATCTCCCGGATCGGCACTTCCAGGAGCTCCGTCCCCTCTTCGATCACGCTTTGACGGTCCAGCACATTGAAGATCCGTTCGCTCGCGGCGATGGCGTTCTGGATCTTCCCGTAGATGGAGCTGACGCGCCGCATCGGCTGGAACGTGAGCCCCACAGCCGTCAGGAACGCTGTGAACTCCCCTACGGTCATCTGGCTATTGAACACCTGCTGCCCGGCAATAAAGATGACGGCGGCCAGCCCGGTCGCCCCTAGGACCTCCATCATCGGCGAGACAATCTCATTCGTATAGACCGCCTTCATGTTCAGCTTGAAGAACTTGTTGTTCTCCGCGTCGAAGCGCCCCATCTCGTAGGCTTCGGTCCCGTTGGCCTTGATGATCTCGGCGTTGTTGAACACCTCGGTCAGGCGGGTGACGACGTCGGCGTTCTTCTCCTGCGAACGGTGCGAAAGGCGGCGCAGGCGCTTGGCGATGAGGATCAGCGGATAGATCGCCAACGGGAGCACGACCAGGGAGTAGAAGGCGAGTTCGGCATTGAGATAGATGACGTAGACGACGAGGCCGACTGCCGTCAGCAGCTCCCGGACCAGTTCGGGCAGCATGTTGGAGACGAAATACTGCACCCGGTTGATGTCATTGGTAATGCGGCTGATCAGCTCCCCGCTGCGGTTGGCATGCAAGAAGGCCATGTCCAGGTGCAGCATATGGTCAAGCAGCTGCGAACGCAGCCGGGTAATGATATGCTGACCGATATAGTTCATGAAGACGGCCTGCAGGTAGCGCCCGACCGATTTGACGACATAGATGACGATCATCATCAGAGGGATGTAGTAGAGCATCTGCTGGTCTTTCTCGATGAACATCTTGTCCATCAGCGGCTGCATGATTTGCGCCGTCGCCACGGTGGCGAGTACCGTCATGATGATCCCGATAAGGACGATGACATAGTAGCCTTTATACCCCTTGATATACGGCCAGAACCGCCGGAACGTCTGTTTCATTCACTCCCCTTTTCCCATACGGGTTTCGCCGCTTGATACACCTGCCGCTCTGAGCGGTCCGGCCGCCGCGCCCGTCGGGCGGACATCACGGAAAAAACGGCCGACAAGCCATACGAGGGCGACAATATAGAAAAGTACCAGCCCGATGATCAGGGTGACGTTGTAGTTTTTGAGACCGATCTGAACGAGGGCCCAGGTATCGTCATCGAAAAAACCGAAGAGCATGATCGTGATGTGCTCGCCGAAGTAGGAGTAGAAACCGAAATCGATCCCCACCAGGGCGCTAACGATCAGGTACGTCAGGGTAAAGTAGCCCCGGAAAAACCGGGTCAGCCACGGCAGCGGTATGATGGAACGTGCCAGGTGGTTGAGGATGATCAGCAGCAGCGGAAGGGCAGAGAGGTAGCAGACGAGGAGCAGATCGATCCGTAGCCCCAGAAAGAACGCCTCTGCCAGCTCTCGGCCGGGGAAAGCCGCCTTCGCCGGGGAGAACTGCCAGAAAAAGAGTAGACGGGAGAGGGAAAGCAGCCCCAAGAAAAGGAGCTGGAGTTTCACTGTCTGCCGCAGCAGGCCGAAATAGTATTGCGTCGGCGAATCGTTCAAGCGTCAATACCCTTTTTAAGGCGTATTATACAGTGTTGCGGCCCTCTGGTATACTTTCACCAAAAAGCGACACTATGACACCGCAGCATCTCTCCTTTTTTTCAAAGCCAACCTGCTCACGACCGTGAGCAGGTTGGCACACCGCTCTATATCCGCCTGCCGGGCACGGGACCGAAGAAGGTGACGCACCTGACGTCACACCTCGACATCGCCCCGGACTACCACCGTGAATGCGCCTTCGTCGGGAACTGGAACGAAAACGCCATCATCTGCGAAGACGAGACTTTCGTCATCTCCGACCTCCTTTCAAAGGCATTCAACAACGAGATACGCAATACGAAAAGCTACGAGAAGATCAGACTGAAAGAGAAAAAGCGGATGAATGAAGTTCTGATCAGGAGCTTCGAAGAGAATCGGCAGTTCAGCCGGTAAAACTCAGGACACGTCCGACAGATCGCGAGCGAACAGCACCCCTATGCGCTCGGCCTCCGGCAAGGAAAGAAAACGCTCATAGTGACGCATGACAGCCTCTCTGTCCCGTGAACCAATCCTATTGTTCCCAACGTAGATTCCCCACGGCTCCAGATCCTTGGTAACCACCGAACCCGCACCCACTGCGGCTCCCTCACCGATCGTCACCCCCGGCAGGATAACGCTGTTGCCCCCGATAACGACAAACTTGCCAATATGGATCTTACCCATCTTCACATTCCTAAATTCATTCGCAATCGTTGAATTTCCAAAACCCCACTCCTTGAAATCGTCCGTTCCAGTAATGAGACGGCAACCTGATGAAACCGCGCTCAGCTCCTCCATCACCAGCTCCCCACCACCGCTAACCGATGTAAAAGAGGCGATATGGACATAATTACCAATCCGTACCCGTTCTTTCGCATAGATCAAGACGAAATCATCGATGATCACGTACTTGCCAAAGTCAATGTTCTCGATCCCAATGATTTTGGTAAACTCAAATGTTTTTACGAAAGGAATTTTATACTTCCCCATGACTACACTTTCAGCGTCTTTTCGATAAGAGAAATGATACGTTCCTGATCTTGTAATTCCAATCCCGGATAGAGCGGTAGACACAGGATACGGCTAGCGATATCCCGTGAAACCGGCATAACCTGATGATTCGAAATGTAATTCACTGTGTCCAGGGAAGGATAGAAATATCTTCTTGGATAAATCTTCGCTTCGTTCAAAGCCTTTTGTAACTCTAAAGTCTTCGCTTCGCTTTCCATGACAATAGGAAAATAACTGTAATTTCTGCTGCTCTGTAGATTTTGTTCCTGAAAATCGACTAAGCCTTCCAAAGCGTTCTGGTATCGGTAATGAACCTCTTCTCTTTTTTCCAGAATTAAATCAATATCATCCAGAACACACAAACCCATCGCTGCTTCGAGTTCATTCATCTTTGCATTCGTCCCCAATGCCTTGATTGAATCAGGACCGTCAATACCGAAGTTGATAAGAAAACGGGCCTCTTCCACTAAAGAATCATCATTGACAATAAGTGCACCGCCTTCAACAGTATGAAACAATTTAGTGGCATGGAAGCTAAGTGTTGAAACATCACCGTGCTTCAGGAGGCTTTCCCCTTGATACCGGACCCCAAAAATATGGGCCCCATCGTAAATGACTTTCAGATTATATTGTCGGGCAATATTTTTGATCGCTTCAACATCACAAGCATTCCCAAAGACATGCGTGGGGACAATGGCAGAGGTCTGATCGCTGATCACACTTCCAATCTTTCCAGGGTCAATGTTAAATGACCGCGAACCAATATCCGCAAAAATCGGCTGCAAGCCATTGGATACCAGGGAACTGGTCGTAGCAACAAAACTGAATGGTGTCGTCACTACCTCCCCTTCAAGCTTTAAAAGCCGGTATGCGATCTCCAATGCAGTCGTTCCATTGGCAACGAGGATCATATTTTTCACACCTAAATAATCTTCCAGCCGTTTTTCAAGCTCCTTAACGAGCGGCCCATTATTCGTAACCCACCCACTTTCGTAAATTTTGTCGATGTACGAAATATACTTCTCTTTATCCGGTAACCATGTTTTCGTTACATTAATCATTCAAAGGAGCCTTTAAAACATTTTTCCACTGGGCGATACAGGCTGCTTCCGAAAAGTGCGCCTCCACTTCCCGTCGGTTTTGTGCTTTCGCCGCCTCGTCAAGGGGCTCGAGATTGACCTGTGCGATATCGAACACCTCTATACCCTTGTCGCGCAGCATCTGCCAGGTGGTTACGTCCCGTCGCAGATAAACTTTTTTCCCATAACCAAGCAGAGCAATGATGTTTCCAAGCGCCTGCTGCCTGCTGTGGTCGAACAGGGCGATATCGATTTTAGCGAGAAGGTCCATATAGGCATCGAAAGGCATAAAATCCACGAGGGGGACAAATTTGTCGCCGAACAGTTCCCGGCCGCGGGCAATGACCCTTTCACGATAGGTTTTATTGCCGTAGGAGAGCGGGCAGACCACCTTGATTTGCTGCGCAGCATAGGGGACAAGCTTCGCGAACGCTTCGAAGTGGTGATTAGAAGCCGTCGCCGAGTTCCCCACCTGAATATAGAGAGTATCTTCTGTTTTTTCCGGCAGCTCCATCGGCTTATAGACTGGGTAGAAGATGCAGTTGTGAAAGCTGCCTGTCGCCCCGTACCACTCACGGGCCAGCTCGTATTCGCCCCGGTTGAACTGGACGATACCCCCCAGCCGGCTGATCACCTTCTGCTTTTTGTAAAGATGAAACCTCTTCATTATCTTCCGTCTTTTCGCATGGTAGTCATAGAGATCACCACCCCAGATGATCCAATATGTTTTACGCGAAAAGCGCGGATGAAAAAACAAGAAATCGATGATCTGCCTCACAAGCAGGCTATGCAGAAAGACTTTTTCCGCCTGCTCAAAATACGGAGTCAGTTTTCGTGAAAGCAAGAAAAGATTGTGTTTGTATGCCAAGGAACGTTTCAGGAGCACGACGTTCTCCGCATCAGGGAGTGGGTGCTTTGCCTCTGAAACGCCTCCGAGCACGACAAACAAATGCTCCTGCGGGTCAAAGTTTTGATTGATCAGTTCGATAAAGGGTGCGATGAACTTCTCGTTCTTCATGATATGAAGATACTTCATTCGCTCTCCCCGGCTTTTTCCTGCAGTTCCAGCAGCATGACATATTTCATGTACGTGTGGTAACCCGAATGGATGGAGACGGTCCAGCCCGGGATCCCGTGGAACATCCCCCCCTTCATCACGAGCTTTTTGAAGCAGTTGGAGAAGCCGTGCGTGAAGGGGTCGTACCAGGATGCCCGTTTCCCTTTCTCGTACAGCATCTTCGCCCCCCGCGCGGCAAACTTCTCCGTCGTGCGCATCAGGTGGGCATAATCGTCAAAGGAGTAGTGCAGCATATCCGCATCCAGCGCTTTGACGTTTGCTGTTTCAACCCGCGCATGCCCTATCGCCTGCGAGTAGCCGCATTTCCGCCGATCGTAAAGCCGGGCGACGCGGTCGGGGTACCAGACCTTGATGAAGTGCTTCCCGACGAAGGTCTTTCGCCTGAAAGAGAAGGCGTCATAGGGGGTCTGATCGAGGTCGAGTGCCGCAATCGCCGTGACGGCATTCGCGTCCAGACGCTCATCGGCATCAATGCTGAGGATCCAGTCGTTCGACGCCAGCGGGGCGCCGAAGGCCTTCTGGGGACCGTCACCGAGGTAGGGCTGCACGACGACTTTCGCCCCGAGGCTTTCAGCGATCTCGCGGGTACGGTCGCTGCTCTGGGAGTCGACGACGAGGACCTCATCGCACACGGGAAGCACCGAACGGATCACCGCTTCAATGTTCTTTTCCTCGTTGAGTGTTATAATATTGGCCGTAATCTGTTTTTTCATCGTGTCCCCGAAAATGATGAAAATCTTAACCCAATCACTATTACACCGTCATAAAAAGGGGCCTCGGTTGCCTGTTAACTACACCACCCATCCCGACTATACCGACTTCGAAAACGCGCTGCTCGCGGTCAAGGAGCAGTTCGCCTCCTCGAATGAGAGCATCCACAAAGCGCGCAACGAACTGCGGATTGTCCCCCTGCACGGCATGCAGACCGTCATCAAATCGTTCAAGGTCCCCCACCTGCTCAACCGATTCGTCTATGCCTATCTACGCGATTCGAAAGCCAAAAAATCCTACAACAACGCCGTCCGGCTGCAGGCACTGGATGTCCCGACTCCCCAACCCATCGGCCATATCGAATTCTTCGAGCGCGGGCTCTTCGCGCAAAGCTTCTTCATCTCGAAGTACGAGCCCTACGATTTTACGATCCGGGAGGTACTGCATCATGAGGTAAAGGATAATGATGTGGAGGCGATCCTCCGTGCCTTTACGGCCTTTACCTGCAGCCTCCACGAAAAAGGGGTCTGGCACGAGGATTACTCCCCCGGGAATATCCTGATACGTAAAGAAAACGGGGCCTACACCTTTATGCTCGTCGATATCAACCGCATGCAGTTCCGCCCCATCGGCCCTCTTGAAGGGCTGAAAAACTTCAGCAAGCTCTGGGCTCAGCCCGATGACCTCGCCCTGATGGGGAGGGTCTACGCCGAACTACGCGGCATCGACGAGGTCCTGGCGCTGAAAGCCATCGCCGCTTTCGACCGCAAGACCAAAGCGATCGTCAACTTCAAAAAACGCCTCAAAGGGAAGAAGTAAGCCCCTTCATACCCCAAACAGCGCCGACCGGAGGAAGGCGAGCCATCTCCGCCCTGCACGCCGGCGTTCCGCCTCCAGCTGTCCCGAACGCTCAAAATACTTCTCCAGTACCGAAACCGAAAGAATAGCCTCACGCGCTCTGTCCTGGAACCGGGCCACGTGGCGGTGGGCGTTGGCGATGATGGCCTTCGCCTCCTCCGGGTGGGCGCTGTAGTAGGCGATCTTCTCCTCCAGATCCGAATAGTCATCCTTGAGCAGGACATAGTGGTAATTGGGGATGAGGGTGCCTTCCATGAACCAGGTCTCGTATTTGGGCCGGGCCATAAACGCCAGCGAGTTGGAGGACATAATCCATTTGAGGTTCGAGGCGACATCATTGCCTTCGATGGAGACGATGAATTTGTACTGCAACTGCTCTTTGAGCGTCATTCGCCCCTTCTGCCAGGGCACGTCCCGCTCGAACTTCGTATTCGTCTGTCCGATATCGCAAAACGGGCGATCGTAATAACGCTGCACGAACGCCTTGCGGTGCTCTCCGTACGCCTTGCCGCGCCAGACAGCCATACTCTTTTTCGCCTCGAACGGCACCCTGTCGTTCACGAAGACAAAGTGACGTACTTTGTTCAGGTTCATCAGCACCGAATTGCGGTTGTCCCCGTCGATAGGGCGGCTTTTGACCAGGGTCGGCTGCGGCGGCACGTGGGTGATATCCCCGAAGAGGTAGGCGCAGCGGTACTCGGGGCGGAAATAGCGCCACCATTCGTAAAGATCGAAAAAGTAGGTCTTTTTTTTCGCCTTTCTGAAAGCATCGAGTGTGTCGGCGTCGCTTCCCAGACGAAACGGCGTGTCACAGCGGTTATAGTAGTGCAACCGCTCCTGCACTTCCGCATCCGCTCTCCCTCTCTCCAGCAGAGAATCGAGGTGCCGACGGAAGAAAATACCCGGAATCGGGTAGGCGAGCACGTTGCGCATGTAGTAGGTAAACTTGCTGTTTCTGTCCGCATCGATCCGTAGGTAACGGCGGTTAAGCATCACCAATCATCCTTCATCCCCGGCAGCGGGATATCGTGATTTTTTTTGCAATGTTACAGTACCATACGACATCCTTCCGGCACGATCCGGTTACCCTTCGGATACGTCCGGAATATGCAGTGAGAGAGGAAAGTTACGATGCAGCACCCCGGAGCGCTTATCGCCCACGCCAACTTTGCCAAAGGGTTCCGCGGGGGCGAGCGGCAGACGCAGCTGCTGATCGAAACGCTCGCAGCGCGGGGCTACCGCCAGCGGCTGCTGGTACGCAAAGGCTCGGAACTGGGGCGGCGCTGCCGGGGCATCGAAAACCTCACCGTCCTCGAGATTGGCAAACCCTACGCCTTTCACCTGGCCCGTCTCAAGGGGGCAGCCCTGCTGCATGCGCATGAAACGAAGGCGGCGCAGTTCGCCCTGTTTGGCAGACGCCTCCTCGGCATCCCCTACATTGTCACGCGCCGGGTCGACCACGCCATCACGAACAACGCTTTCAACCGGGCGATTTACGCCTCCGCCGCGCAGTGCGTTGCCCTCTCCGAAGCCATCAAAATGGAGATCCGAAAGATCGTCCCGGAGACCGATGTTGCCATCATCCCCAGCGCCTGGAGCCGTCTCGCATTCGATGAGGAGAGTGTCGGCAAATTGAAAAGCCGGTTTGAGGGAAAATTCATCGTAGGACATATCGGCGCGCTCGTCGATGCACACAAAGGCCAGGCCGTGCTCATCGAAGCCGCCCGTCTCCTGGCACAGACACAACCGGACATCCATGCTGTGCTGCTTGGCGGCGGTCAGGACGAAGCGCAGCTCAAAGCGGCAGCGGCGGATCTCCCGAACGTCACCTTCGAAGGGTTCGTCAACAACGTCGGCGACTACCTCAAATGCTTCGACCTCTTCGCCTTCCCCTCACGCTATGAAGGGCTGGGCTCCATCCTCTTCGACGCCATGCAGTTCGACGTCCCCATCGTCGCTTCAAACGTCGGCGGTATCCCCGATATCATACACCATGAAGAGAACGGGCTGCTCGTTCCGCCGGGCGACGCCGATGCGCTGGCTGCCGCCGTTGAACGTCTCTACCTGGATACTGCGCTGCGGGAGCGCCTTGTCGAAGCGGCACGTACTCAGCTTGAGCATTTTTCGCCCGGCGCAATGACGGATCGGTACAAGCAGCTCTACCGTTCCTGCTATAATCAGTAGCCCCTCAGCAGCAGAGCAGCTGCTCGACGTTCGCCACGACCTCCGTAACGGGAATCATATCAATCGGAGCGCCGGCCTCGCCGATCAGGGCAACGGCCCTGTCATGTTTGTGAAACCACTCATCAATCGTTCTGCGCGCAGAGTAAGTCTCGTCGCTGTAAAGAATGACGCTCCGCTTTTTGTAGATCTGTGCAATATGGGACGGACCGCAGTCGTTCGCGATGACGCACTTGGCGCGTTTCACTATCTCGACAAGCGCCCGGATGTCCAGATTGTCATAGACCGCGAAACCGCTTTGCGCTATCGCCTCCCGCATTCCCTTCTCTTTGGCACCCAGAACAAAACCTATTTTCAGAACGGGGTGGCGTGCGGAGAGTACCCGCGCAACATCGAGATAATTTGCCAACGGCCAGATCTTGTGTTCACCGCCGGCACCGGGCATGATCAGGATCTCATTCCCTTCGGAAAAATGCGTCTCTTCCATCTCCCTGTCGAGCAGTCGCAGATAGTTCTGCGCCCGGTAGACGCCCGTCTCATACGTCCGAGTCCGTGTAAAGAGCTTTCTGCTTATCGGGGAGGTAAACCCGATTTTCGTCTGAACGCTCCCCAGGCCGACAAGGGTATTGACGAAACCCGACTGGCGCCGAAGGTTCAGGGTGATCTCCGGCGCAAGCGCAAAGTAGCGTAAGGCAAGTTCCACTTTGCCCGATTCAAGGATCACCTCATCCGCCAGCCCGAGCTCTTTGAACAGGTAGGAAATCTTGTGCTTCGAAACAAGATGGATCTTCCGTCCCGGGTAGACCTTTCGCAACGCTTCCAGAAACGGGATATGGCAGATCTGCGCACCGAAGAAGTCCCGATTCTGAAGAAAGACCACGATATTTTTCGTACGCGAAACGGATTGACGCTGTTTTCCGTCAGTCGGACGGTACGTCTGCGCTATGCGCTCGGCCGTCGGCGCCGTGAAGAACTTGAAAGGTTCCCGGAAACCGTTCCGGGCGATTAGTTCGCTCTCATGTCCCTCGAAGCGGCTGTTTTTCAGCAGAAAGTCGAAATAGTACCGGTTAGAAAGCAGGTAGCCCTTCAGCCATGTCTGCAGCCACAGCAGCGGGTAACGCAACAGTGCGATCCCCAGTACCGCGCCGCCGCAGTAATCGTCGATCTGGTTCTTCTGGGGCGTAAAGCCCATCGCTTTTTTCGTCCGCAGGCGCATCACGGGCAGGACCGCTTTGTAGAGCAGGGACTTCCGGAACATCTTCTTGAAACGGTAATACGAGGCTTTGCCTGCGGCGCTGCATGTCGCTTCGATCAGCGTCGTCTTGCCGACGCCGTCAGGCCCGATAAAGGGGATCAGCCTGCGGTTGGTGCATTTTTTCATCCAGAAACGGGCCACTCTTCAAGGAAGCGCGCGCGCTTCTCCTCCCAATAGCGTGTTTTGTCACCCCGTCCGCGCAGAATGCCCAGCACCATCAGTTCGCGGTTCTCCTCGTGGGCGACGGCCTTGACCCCCCGTGAAGGCAACCCCCGGAAGAGTGCCGCGATAATCTCCTCTCTGCGCGCTCCCGTTTCCTGCAGATAATACGCGACACGCCGCGACACTTCCTCCGCATCAAGACGCTTGTTCTTCGTGTAAAGATGCGAAAGGTAATAGAGGGCTTCTATGGGGAAAGGAAGTATCATCCTCCCTGATTCCGCTGCACCGAGCATGGGCGCAAGATCTTCCCAGAATATCCGTTTGAGCGACTTGCCTTCCGGGTCATGGACCTGCAGGTGGTTCCAGATCTCCAGCGTAATAAACGCAGGTGATTCCGTATCGTAGAGAAGCAGTTTCAGTTTCCCGCTCTTCGTCTGGTCAACACCGAACGCGATAGCGGCATCGCTCGCCATCTCAAACAGCAGTGTCAGGAAGGCCTCACGCTGCTCTTGCGGAAGAGTAAAGTCATAATCACCGTGAAATGCATACTCCTCACTGATGGGACGGTGACGCAGCTGGACCAGAGAGGGCTTTTTAAGGCGGACCTCATTAAGGAAAGCCTGAAACAATGCCAGTGTCTCATTCTGCACTATCATCGCAACGCCCGCTTCAAATACCATTCCACAGTCTTGACGATTCCGCTTTCGAAATGCTCATCGGCTCTCCATCCGAGCTCCGTCTCGATCTTCGTCGCATCGATGGCATATCGGCGGTCGTGCCCGGCCCGGTCCTCGACAAAACTGATCAACTCTTTGTAGCTGCCGCCCGGTTTCGGTTTGAGCTCATCGAGGATCTCGCATACCTTGTCCGCGATGTAGTTGTTCGTCCGCTCGTTGCGGCCGCCGATATTGTAGACCTCCCCGCTGCGTCCTTTGTGGTAGGCCAGGTCGATCCCCTTGCAGTGATCGAGCACGTAAAGCCAGTCGCGGATGTTCTTGCCGTCGCCGTAGATGGGGATGGACTCTCCCGCGAGTGCTTTACGGATGATCGTCGGGATCAGTTTCTCGTCATGCTGTTTCGGGCCGTAGTTGTTCGAACAGTTCGTAATGACGGTCGCCATTCCATAGGTGTGGTGGTAGCTGCGTACGACCATGTCACTGCCAGCTTTTGAGGCACTGTAGGGGGAGTTCGGGGCATACGGGGTCGCCTCGGTAAAGAACCCCTCCGCTCCGAGGCTCCCGTACACTTCGTCGGTCGAGATATGATGGAAGCGGCACCCCTCGTACCCCTCCTTGTAAACGAAGGGTTTGTGCATCCACTTCTTGTAGGCGACGTCGATCAGGGTGAAGGTGCCGTTCACGTTCGTCTCGATAAAAACCCCCGGATTGGCGATGGAGTTGTCCACATGGCTCTCCGCCGCAAAATGGATGACACCTCTGATATCGAAATCCACGAAGATCCGCTCGACGAGGGCGCGGTCGCAGATATCGCCCTCCACGAAGGTGTAGCGATCACTCCCCTCCACCTCTTTGAGGTTCTCCAGGTTGCCCGCGTAGGTCAGCAGGTCCAGGTTGACGAGGTGGTACTCCGGATACTTCTCCAGGAAATAGGGAACGAAGTTGCTCCCGATGAAGCCGGCACTGCCGGTGACGAGAATCGTTGTCATCTCTCCTCCACCAGTTCGATCAGATACTGCCCGTACTCCGTCTTCTTGAGCGGTTCGGCGAGTTTTCTCACCTGCTCGTCATCGATCCAGCCGTTGGCATAGGCGATCTCCTCGATACAGGCGATCTTGTATCCCTGCCGTTGCTCGATTGTCTGGACAAATTGTCCTGCGTCGAGCAGACTGTTATGTGTTCCCGTATCCAACCAGGCATATCCACGTCCCATCAGTTCCACCTGCAGCTCTCCGCGTTCCATGTACACCCTGTTGATATCCGTAATTTCCAGTTCATTCCGCTCCGAGGGTGTAATCCCTTTGGCGATCTCAACGACGTCGTTGTCGTAGAAATAGAGCCCCGTTACGGCAAAATTGGACTTCGGTTTTTCCGGTTTCTCCTCGATCGAAATAGCGCGGTTCTTCTCATCGAAAGCGACTACGCCGAAACGCCTGGGGTCCTTGACCTTGTAACCGAAAACCGTCGCACCTTTTTCGCGGGAAGCGGCCTGACGAAGGATACGCGTAAAGTTCTGCCCGAAAAAAATATTGTCCCCCAGTACGAGGCAGACGCTCTCACTCCCGATGAAGGTTTCACCGAGAATAAATGCCTGCGCCAGCCCTTCAGGCTCTGGCTGTACGACATATTCGAAACGCATTCCAATATCGCTGCCGTCGCCAAGCAACTCCTGAAACCGCGGCAGGTCCTTTGGAGTGGAGATAATCAGTACCTCCCGGATCCCGGCGAGCATCAATACCGAAAGCGGATAGTAGATCATCGGCTTATCGTAGACCGGGAGTAGCTGTTTGGAAACACCCTTTGTGATCGGGTAGAGCCGCGTCCCGCTGCCGCCGGCTAAAATAATGCCTTTCATATTTCAACCCCGATCTGGAAGTACTCGAAGCCGAGGCGCGCCATGCGCTCCTTGTCGAACTGGTTGCGGCCGTCAAAGAAGATGGGGCTTTTGAGGCGTTTGTCGATCTCGTCGAAGTCGGGGCTGCGGAACTCCTGCCACTCCGTGACGAGGATGAGCGCGTCGGCATCGGTCAGCGCATCGTACTTGCTGTCGACGTATTCGACGCTTTCATTGCCTTTGAGGTAGTGGCTCTCCGCCTCGTGGCGGGCTTTGGGGTCGTACGCCTTGATCTTCGCACCGCGCGCCGTGAGGGCGTTGATGATCGTGATGGCGGAGGCTTCGCGCATATCGTCCGTTTCCGGTTTGAACGCTAGGCCCCAGATGCCGAAGGTAAGGTGTGAGAGATCCTCGCCGAAGCGCTTGATCACCTTCTGCGCGATCACCATCTTCTGGTCGTAGTTCACCGCCTCGACGGCGTCGAGGATCCGCGGGGTATAGCCGAAATCCTTGGCCGTTTTGGCAAGGGCCTGGACATCCTTGGGGAAACAGCTCCCGCCGTAGCCGCAGCCCGGGTAGATGAAGCTGTAGCCGATGCGGCTGTCACTGCCGATACCGTGACGCACCTTATTCACGTCCGCACCGACGCGTTCGCAGATATTGGCCATTTCGTTCATAAAGCTGATCTTCGTCGCGAGCATCGCGTTCGCGGCGTACTTGGTCATCTCGGCGCTCTTGATATCCATCCCGATAAAGCGGTCGCTCTTCTTCATAAAGGGGGCGTATAGGTCGTGCATCACCGCCATCGCCTGCTCGCTCTCGGCGCCGATGACGACGCGGTCAGGGTGCATGAAGTCCTCGATGGCGGCGCCCTCTTTGAGGAACTCCGGGTTGGAGACGACGTCGAACTCCAGGTCGACACCGCGCTTGTCCAGCTCCGCCCGGATCGCGGCTTTCACCTTGTCCGCGGTTCCGACGGGCACGGTCGATTTGTCGACGACGACCATGTAGTGCTGCATATGCTCGCCGATGCTTTTGGCGACGGCCAGCACGTACTGCAGGTCCGCGCTGCCGTCTTCGCCCATCGGGGTCCCCACGGCGATAAAGGCGACATCGGTCGAGGCGATCGCCTCTTTGATGTCGGTCGTGAACGTCAGCGTCCCCTTCTTATGGTTCTCAAGCACCATCGTCTCCAGGCCCGGTTCGTAGATCGGGATGATCCCCTCGCGCAGTTTCGCGATTTTCGCCTCATCGATATCCACACAGGTGACGCTGTTGCCCATCTGCGCAAAACAGGTCCCGCTGACCAATCCGACGTAGCCCGTTCCGATGACGGAGATTTTCATGAGTGTCCTTGCTGCTGTTTTAATGGGGTATATTTTATCTCATCCACGGTTAGAAGCCCATTGAGGCGATTACTCCGCGGTTACGAAGGCGGTGCAATACACGATATAATGCCGACATGAAACCGCCGTACGCCTGGGATTTCCACTCCGACCAGCCCTATCAGCTCAAAGACCGCGCCCTCAAACGCCGCCTGCGAAAAGCACAGCGGGGCTCCCTTGTAAAAACGGCGCTCTCGGGCCTGGTCTGGCTGCCGCTCGCGCTGCTGGCCATGCCCTTTCTGCGCCGACGTCCGGTGGAGTCCGCCCATTTCACTGGCCTCATCATCGATCCCCTCCGCGCGCCCGATGCCACGCTCGATGCCGTTGCCGCGCTTGATGTCGAAGCGCTGCTCATCCGGGTCAAACTCTGGGAACCCGAGGCACTGGAGGAGATCACCGCCTTCGCCCGGAAACTCGAAGGGAAGCAACTGCTCTTCGTGTTGATGCAAGACCGCGAACACATTGAAGATGAAGCACTCGGCCGCCGGTCGCTCGAGCGGACCTTTAGCGCCCTCGCCCCCTTCGGGAAGCGCTTCCAGATCGGCACGACCATTAACCGTGCGAAGTGGGGCTTTGCAAGTGTCAACGAGTATCTGGAGTTCTTCAAAACGGCGCAGCAGCTCCGCGACGATCACTTCCCGGAACTGCAGCTGATCGGCCCAGGCGTCATTGATTTCGAATACCATTTCGCCGCCCACGCCCTTTTCAATCTCCGTGGTATCCGGTTCGACGCCGTCAATGCCCTGCTCTACGTCGACCGCCGCGGAGCGCCGGAAAACACCCAGGCCGGGTGCGACCTGCCGTGCAAGATCAACTTTCTCTCCTCACTGGTGATGCTTTCTCCCCGGGCAAAATACCCCCTATATCTCACCGAAGCCAACTGGCCCCTGACGGGGACGGCCCCCTACGCGCCCACCAGCGAAAAGGAGTGCGTCGACGAGGAAACCGCCGCCTCCTACATGGTGCGCTACTACCTGCTCGCCCTGGCCACCCAGCAGGTCGCGACCGTCTACTGGCACCAGCTCGCCGCCCCTGGCTACGGGCTTGTCGATACCCGGGAAGGGTGGTATGAGCGCCCAGCGTTTCGTGCCTTCAAAACCATGGCGTCTCTGTTGAAGGAGGCGCGTCACATTGCCCTGCAGCAGCGGCGCAACCGCTTCGAGATGCTGCTGCAGCGCCCCGAAGGGCTGCTGCGGATCTTCTGGACAAACGGGACCGAGTATCTCCAGCACTTTGCCGAGCCCCGTCACTTTATCGGCCGTGACGGCGGCACCTTTACGACGGATGCGCTGACCGTCTCCGGCGCTCCGGTCTATCTGATTGAAAAGGACGATGCGTGAAGCTTCTGGTCATCCTGCCCAACTGGCTCGGCGACGCGGTGATGGCCACGGCTGCCATCAAATCGCTCTGCGAATGCTACCCCCGGGCGCGACTAACCCTCGTCGGCTCCTTCGTCTCCGTCGAAGCCCTCAAACACCACCCGATGTGTGTCAATGCCTATGTCGACGAAACGAAAAAAGGCGGAAACCGCCTCGCCAACACCTACCGCTTCGCCAAAATGATCGGCCGCCATGACGCGGCGGTCAGTTTCCGTAACCAGCTGCACGCGTCACTGCTGCTGCGCTGGACGGGAACCCCCAGGACCGTCGCCCGCAGGAGCTGGCATTCATTATTATTTTTGACGGATGCCGTCAAAATCACGCCGGAGGAAAGAAATTCCTCCGACTACGCTAACGCCGAGCTCTCTTCAGCAGAGGGCTCACGTGCAGATAAACCGCACTTAATAAAGCACTCTTTACATCTTGTCGAACAGTACCAGCGGCTGGCCGACCGCCTCTGCGGTAACAAAACTGCACCCGGACCGCTGCGCCTTTTCATCACACCGCAGCACTTTGACAGACCGACGCTCGGCATCAACCCGGGGGCGACCTACGGTTCGGCCAAGCGGTGGTACCCCGAAAAGTTTGCCGCCGTCGCCGCCCATTTTTCCGACCGTTACGACATCGTGATCTTCGGGGGACCGGGGGAGACGGCGATGGCGGAGGCAATTGAAAAGGATCTGCAGGAACGGGGGGTAGAGAACTACCGCAACCTCGCGGGGGAAACGACCATTCCCGAACTCTGCGCCGCCGTCGGCAGCCTCTCGCTCTTTATCACGAACGACAGCGGCCCCATGCATGTTGCCGCCGCTTACCGCGTACCCACCGTCGCCATCTTCGGCCCGACGCGCCACAAAGAGACCTGCCAGTGGGGCAACCCCAAAAGCGCCATCGTCCGCCACGACCTGGAGTGCGCCCCCTGCATGAAACGTGAATGTCCCTTGAAACATCATGAATGTATGCAATCGATTGAGGCATACGAAGTGATTGAAGCGGCGGAGCAGCTCATCGTCTGACCCCGCCGATGGCGCAAAGGTTTAGAAGCGGAACTTGACGCCGGCGAACCACGCCTCGTTGAAGGTGAAATCCCTGCCGGGGAGATCGAAGTCCGTATCGATCTTGCGATACCCCGCCGTCACCGCGGCACGTTCGATAATCTGGATATCGAGCGACACGTCATACTCCAGGTAGCTCTTCGCATCCTGCCAGGCAAGCACCTGCGGCGCATAGTAAAGATCGAAACCAACGATGAAGGGAATCGCCAGGTTCAACGGCAGTCTATAGCGCACGAAGAGTCCAAGCGGCATGGCGTAATAGTCATACCCTTCAATCGAAGTATAGACCAGCTTCGCCCCGAGCCCGAGCTTGAGTGCGCGGTTGGCATCCAGGTGCTCCCCGACGGCAAAGTGCAGGTCGACAAGATCGTGATCCTTGTCACGCAGTTCGTCGCTGTGATGGTAGGAGCCGTGCAGATAGCGTGCACCGACAAAAACGGTCTCCGGATCGACGGCATCGTTGAACTGCCCCATATCAAGATCGAGTTTCAGATTGAGATCGTAGTTGTTCAGGTTCAGTTCCACTTCGTGCATCGCGAACAGCGAGCAGCCGAGCGCCAGCGTAGCTACCAAAGTTTTCAGCATGTTATTCCCTCCTGGATTTTGGCTATGGTCTTCGTTGTACTTTTGCCTTCGACGAAATCGACGAGTTTAAGTTCCCCTGCAAATTCGGTTCCGACGACCGCTTTGCCTTCATAATCCCCCCCCTTGACAAGGACGTCGGGGCGGAGCATTTTGATCAGTTCGTAGGGCGTATCGTCACTGAACTTGACAACATAGTCCACCGACTCAAGCGCGGCGAGGATATAGGCGCGGTCATTTTCGCCGTTGACCGGGCGCGACGGCCCCTTGAGCGCACGGACGGAGGCGTCGGAATTGAGCCCGACGATCAGGACGTCGCCGAAGCTCTTGGCCGCCTGCAGGTACTTGACGTGGCCGACGTGCAGGATGTCGAAACAGCCGTTGGTGAAGACGATGCGTTTACCCCCCGCGCGGCAGCGGTTGACGATCCGGTCGATCTCCTCGAAGCTCTTGATGTGCGCATCGGAGCTGCTCTGGTGCAACATCACCTCATACTCTTCGATCTCATCGAGGGTCACCGTCGCCGAACCGATCTTGCCGACAACGACGCCGGCGGCGAGGTTCGCGAAGCGGGCCGCATCGTCGATGCTGAGCCCCGAACTGAGGCCGAACGCGATGGAGGCGATCACCGTATCGCCCGCCCCCGTCACGTCATAGACCTCCTGCGCCACGGTCGGGAAACGCTTGAGCTTCTCATCGAAAATCGCGATCCCGTCCTCGGAGAGGGTGATCATGGAGCAGTCGAGGTCACATTCGTTCTTGAGCCACAGCAGCGCGGACTGCAAGCTTTCACTGTCCGTGATCTCGATGCCGGTCGCTTCGATTGCCTCTTTTTTGTTGGGGGTAAGCAGGTGCGCACCGCGGTACTTCGAGTAGTCGCGCCCTTTCGGGTCGACGAGCACCTTCTTGCCCCCCCGGCGTGCACGGCTAATGATCCCCTGGGCCAGTGCCGGGGTCAGGACCCCCTTGCCGTAGTCGGAGAGGATAATGATGTCGTAGAGGAAAAGGTCCTTCTCGACCGCGGCAAGGATCTTCGTCTCGGAAGCCTCCGTAATGGCATCCTTGGACTCCTTGTCGTAGCGGAGGATCTGCTGGTTCGCGGCGATGACGCGGCTCTTTTTGCTCGTCTTGCGGCCTGCCTGCGTCACCAGCCCCTCCGTCTTGACACCGATGCTTTTGAGCATCAGCGTCAACTCCTTGCCGTTGGCGTCGTCCCCGATGGCCGAGGCGACGCTGACGGAGGCGCCCAGGGCGATCAGGTTGTTGATGACGTTGCCCGCCCCGCCCAGCACCGTCGTCTCGTTGGCGACGTCGACGACCTGCACCGGTGCCTCGGGGGAGATACGTTCCGCCCGACCCCAGAGGTAGTGATCGATCATCAGGTCCCCGATGACGAGGATATTCGGACGGCTGTTACGCAGGATCGGGATCATTTGACCTCTTCTTCAAAAAGGCGCTTGATCTCGGGGATATAGGCTTTGATCCCGTCTTCGAGTTCATAGCGCGGCGCATACCCCAGCCCCTGCTTGGTACTCTCGATATCCGCCTCGGTGTGGAACTGGTAGCGCCCGACGAAGGGGTTCGGGATGTATTCGCACGGCAGCTCCGTTCCCAGCTCTTTTTGGAGCGTGTCGACGATGGACTGAAAGGAGCGCGCCTTGCCCGTGCCGACGTTGTAGATCCCGCTCTCCTTGGGATGCATCGCCAGGATGTTCGCCTGGATAATATCCTCGATGTAGATGAAATCGCGTACGATCTTGTCCGAACCTTCGAAGAGGCGCGGGTTCTTGCCGGCGAGGATCTGGTGGCCAAACTGCACGACCATCGAGGCGGTCTTGTTCTTGAAGAACTCCCGCGGTCCGTAGACATTGAAGTAGCGCAGTCCGACGATACCGATCTTCTCGCGCTTCATGTAATCGCGGCTGAGATGGTCCATCATCAGCTTGGAGAAGCCGTAGACGTTCTGCGGTGCTTCGACCCCGACGCGCTGCGGCGAGGGGGCGTCACCGTACGTCGCGCCCGAAGAGGCGTAGATCATGTTTGCCCCCTGGCGCACCGCCATGTCGAGGAGGTCTTTGTAGGCGTTAAGGTTCGTGCGGATCATCAGGTCCTGCTCCAGCGCCGTCGTGTCGGAGATAGCTGCTTCGTGGAAGATGTAGTCGAAATTGTAATCCCGCTCCAACTTGGCCAGCAGCGCCTTGTCGTTGATGTCACCGCTGATCACCTCGCCGCGGAAACCGATCAGATTCTTGAAGTGGCCGAAGCTTTTGAGGTTTCCGTTGCTGAGCGTCTCGCCGCTGCGGAAACTGTCGAGGACGACGACATGGGCATCGGGGTGATTCTCCTGAAAATAGAAGGCCAGGTTCGCACCGATAAAACCCGCGCCCCCCGTGATCAGAATCGTCTTGTCTTTCAGGTCGTCATCAATATAGCGCATCGTTTTCCCCATGTTAAAAATAATGGGGATTTTACCATTTTGAACGTAACAACCCTCTAAGGGCCCCATTTGTTCAACAGAAGTGAAGATCTCGTTAAGTGAAACCAATTAGGAATAATTAACAATGTTTAAGAGTCAAATCTGTATAATGAACCTCGAAATTTTCACTTGGAGACCTACTAATGAAAAAAGTTGCTCTTACTCTGCTTGTTGCAAGCGTTTCTCTGATGGCGGCTGACGGTGCTGCCCTGTACAAAAAATGTGTTACATGCCACGGTCCAAACGCCGAGAAAAAAGCCCTCGGCAAATCTCAAGTTATCCAGGGCTGGGACGCAGCTACAACTGAAGCGGCTCTCAACGAGTACAAAGCTGGTACACGCAACGTATACGGTATGGGTGCACTGATGAAAGGTCAGGTTGCTCAGTACTCCGAAGCAGACATCAAAGCTGTTTCAGCTTACATCGCAGGCCTGAAGTAATTCCGGCCCCGTTCCGCATCCCCGCGGGACACCTTTATCTACTTTTCACCCTACTCCGCGTTAATAAAACCCTCAAACGAATCAAGACAAACCTTATCCGTCATCACAGCGAACGGGCAGCGCTGCCTACTGAAACGATTTCAGTACTAAAAGCCTAGCCTAGCCACACGTCCAGAATAATCAGCACCAAGAAAACGATCCCAAGGTAGCCGTTGACCGTGAAGAAAGCGCGGTCGATCTTCGTGAAGTCCTTGCGGACGAGATAGTGTTCGTACCCCAGCATCAGCGCACTCACTGCCACGGCCATCCAGGCGAAAAAGCCCAATTCCGCCGCCCAGACGAACATCCACCAGAACAGCACCGTGTTGAGATGAAAGAGTGTCGAGATAAAGAGGGTCGCTTTCGGACCGTAGACGGAAGGAACGGAGTGTAGCCCGTGAAGCTTGTCGAACTCGATGTCCTGCAGCGAATAGAGCAGGTCGAACCCGGCGACCCAGAACAGGACGCCTAGGGAGAGCAGCACCGACCACTGCGGTACGCTCTCGCTCACGGCGACCACCCCGGCCAGGGGTGCCAGGCCCAGGGAGATGCCCAGCACGACGTGGGCCAGTTCGCTGAAACGCTTGAAATACGAATAGCTCCCCAGCACCGCCAGTACCGGAATCGCCAGCGTAAAGGCCAGATCGTTTATCAGGTAGGCGACAATAATAAAGACGAGCGCATTGACGACGGAAAAGAGCAGGATCGTCGTACTGTCGAGGCGGCCGTCGGCATTGGGGCGCCCCTGAGTTCGCGGGTTCTGCGCATCGATATCACGGTCGGCGTAGCGGTTGACCCCCATGGCGAAGTTGCGCGCCGAGATCGCCGCAAGAATCCCCAGCAGTAGCAGCGAAAAACCGAACCACCCTTCGGCCGCGACGATCATCGCGATAAAGATGAAAGGGAGAGAGAAAATGGAGTGCTGGAACATCACCAGCTCGTTGAAATCATGCAGTTTAGCGATGATCCGTTTCACGCTACTCCTCACTTTTTTGTTTAATTGTATCGAAAATCAGCATAGCCGAGGCATCCGGATCGAAAGCCCAGTGGCGTAAAAAGGCGAGAAACCGCGCCCGGACACGGGGGCTGTTGAATGCAGTAATGTGTCCCGCCTCCTGTACGAGCCAGAAAGCGCGCGGCCGCGCCGAAGCGTCAAAGAGCTGCCAGCTGTGGTTCGCAGAGATGATGCTGTCTTTGGAACCGGCAGGGTAGAGTTTCAGCACCGCCAGCGCCAGGGCATTAAACAGCAGCGCAGACCGTGGGTCGAGCTACCAGCCCGACAGCCGTGTCCCGCCTCGGGAGTCGAAATGCACCTCCCGGTAACTGAGATTGAGATCGGTCGGTGTCGCGTAGAGCCGTGAATCGGGCTGGAACACCATCGCTTCGCACCCCTACAGCGCCAACAATACCGCGATCGCAACCGCATACCCCGTCCATTTCATCCCGCTTCTCCCAGTGCCTGTATACACAACTTTAACAGCGATTGTAGCGTATACTGTCGTCATGAAAACGATCGCCCTCATCGGACCCACGGCCTCGGGCAAGAGCGACCTCGCCCTGCAGGCCGCCGCCGTCACGGGCGCGCGCATCCTCTCCCTTGATTCCCTCAGCATCTACAAAGGGATCGACATCGTCTCGGCCAAGCCCACGCCCGAAGAGCGCGGGGAGATCATCCATTACGGCATCGACGTTCTGACACCGGACCGGCCCTTCGACGTTACGACCTTCGTCGATCTCTACCGGCAGGCCCATGCCGACTGCAAAGCCGCCGGTGTCCCGCTCATCATCGTCGGAGGTACCTCCTTTTACCTGAAGGTGCTTTTCGAAGGAATCTCCGAAACCCCTATGACCGATGAGTCCACCCGCGAGAAGGTTGCAGAAATGCTGCAGGAGCAGCCGAACGCCTACGGACTGCTGCAGCGCATCGATCCGGACTATATGGCTAGGATCGATACCAACGACCGCTACCGCACCGAAAAGATGCTGACGATCTACCTGCAGACGGGCATCCCCCCCTCGGAGTGGTTTGCGGCCCACCCTCCCGAACCGCTCCTGGTCGACGCGCCTCTCTTCGCCATCGATCTCCCCCGCGAACTGCTGCGCGAACGCATCGCTCTGCGCACCCGCAAGATGATCGCCTCAGGGCTCATCGACGAAGTCGCCCGTCTCGAACAGCGGTACGGGCGCGCGCCCAACCCCATGAAAGCAATCGGCATTATCGAGGTGCTGGCCTACCTTGACGGGAAGATGACAAAAGAGGAGATGACGCAGCAGATCATTACCCACACGGCGCAGCTCGCCAAACGGCAGCAGACCTTCAACCGGAACCAGTTTGCGCAGCAAACCCTGCTGCCGTACGAAGCGCTGTTGGAACCCATAATTTCCGCCCTTTCCGATTAACGTTTGCATCCCCTATCGCCTTAATTTCCTCCATGTTATAACAGATAGATATGCACATAATAATATTTGATAAATGAGGGAGGGCGGCTATGAAAGGCAAAATCGCCTTACTTGCAGTCGGCTGGATATTGGTCGTTCTCTTTTCATGGACATGGGAGTTTTACCATTACAAAAACCTCGAAGAGGATGCCATGCTCAAAAGCGGGCGTGCCTTCTTCCAGCAGATCGTTCTGACACGCGAGTGAAATGCGGGGCACGGCGGCGTCTTTCGCATCGGCCGAGATAATATCGCCGATTTTGATCTTGATAATGTCGTCGGGGAGGAGTTGCGAGGCATCGATGGTTTACCACTCCGCATCGCGCAGTACCAACGCCTTGCGGGCCAGTTTCTTCTTGTGCACCTCGATCGCATTGAGTGCCTTCGACTCCTGGTGGAAGTCGACCGCCGCGTTGACCAGCAGCATCAGCATGATGATCGTGAACTCTTCCCACCGCCGCACGCTCAGCGCCAAAACGGCGGCAATTTCGATCATCCAGGGGATGGGACCCCAAAAGCGTTTGAAGAGGCGGGCCGCCCAGGAGACCTGCCTCTCCTCGATCGTATTGAGCCCGAACTGTGCCAGACGGGCTTCGGCCACTTCGCTGCTCAGGCCCCGCTGCAGTGAGTCGGGCGTCTGCGTATCCATCCTAGCTCCTTTTCAGGAATTCTGGTTGCCCCAAGCATGCCCATCGCATATTCAGACCCTTATGGCATCACTGTAGCACTTTAATAAAATCGGTAGCAAACGGGAAGCGAACGGTGAAACGCTGAGAAAGAAGAAAAGGTGGCGGCGAGGCCGCCCCGGGATCAATACCCGGAGTTGTAGACGAGGGTCGCGATGAATTCGATCAGCGGGTTGACCGTAACGACCGCGAAGATCGTTGCGAACGCGGCGATCCCGATGATCGTCTTGAGCGAAAGGGAGGCGTTCATCATGTAGTACTCGTGTACGCCATGGATGACCGGCTCTTTCATGAACATGAAGATGATCAGTTTTAGGTAGTAGTACCCGGCGATGGCAGAGTTGAGCGCCATGATAAGCGCGAGAACGGTATAGCCGCTGGTGACCGCTGAGCTGATCATATAGAGTTTGCCCCAGAAGAGGCCGAACGGCGGGATACCCGCCAGCGAGAGCATGAACAGACCCATCAGGATGGCCGCAAAAGGCATGATCTTGATCATACCGGCGAACTTCTCGTACGGGTGATCCGAGCTCTGACCCGGCAGCAGGTGCTTCTGGCGGTTGACCCACAGCATCGTAAAGGCGCCAAGGTTTGTGAAGCTGAAAAGCACCCAGTAGAGGAAGAGTGCCGTATTCGCCTGCGTCGTCCCGATCAGGATCGCCGCCAGGACGAAACCGGCATGGGAGATGGAGCTGTACGCGAGCATCCGCTTGACATCGTTCTGCACGAGCGCCCAGATGTTCGCCGCCGTCATCGTCACGACAACACCGCCGTAGAGGATCACCTGCAGCCAGACCACTTCGCTGTGGACCATGAATTCAAACAGACGCATGACGACGACGAAGCCCGCGATCTTCGGGACGATGGACATATAGCCCGCCAGTGCCGCGCTGGAACCTTCATAAACGTCCGGCGTCCAGGTATGGAACGGAACCAGGGAGACCTTGAAGCCGAGGGCTGCGAGCATGAAAACGCTGCCGATACTGGCATAACCGATGTTGCTGAAACCGTCCGCCGCCATCACTTCGGCGATCGTATGGATCTCGACGGAACCGCTGATCGCGTAGAAGATCATCGCACCGAAGGCGTAGAAGCCGGCGGCAAGCGCCCCCATCGTGAAGTACTTGACCGCCGCCTCGAAGGACTTGGAGCGGTTATGCAGCGCGATCATGGTGTAGAGCGCCAGTGACGCCGTCTCGAGACCGACGAAGACGAGGATCAGGTTGTCCGTCGCGACCATGAACTGGAAGCCGGCGATCATGAACAGGAAGAGCGAGAAATACTCGGGGTAGTCGTACTCGTGGAAACGCTTCGACGTCAGGGCCAGCGGGATAAAGAGCATGGAAACCCCGACGATGATCAGCTGCGACAGGATGGAGATCCCGTCCATCAGCATGACATTGAAGAATCCGAACATCGTGCCGTTTTCCGTGAAGATACCGGCAAAATCGACGAGGGAGCCGAAATCAAGCAGCAGGAACAGCAGGGAGACCATAACGTACAAGGACTTGTGCAGCCCGCTCTTTGCCAGGTCGACGACCAAGATCGAAAGCGCACCCATGATCGCGATGAGCATCGGGGCGAGGGTGGCGAGGTTCAGCTCACCAAAAGATACATTGACAGCTTCCAACATTATTCTGCCTCCCTTTCAACGTCCACTTCGACTTCCGTCACGGAAGCCATGGCGATTTTTGTTTCGGCCGGGTTCGGGATCGCCGCTTTTGCCTCCGGCGTAATCGCCTTCTCATGCATCAGCTGGACGATGGATTCGACCGAGTTGTTGATCGGCGTCAGGACCGGTTTCGGGTAGACCCCGAGCCAGACCGCAAGGATGACCAGCGGGATCAGCGCGACCAGCTCTTTTTTATTGACATCTTTGAGGGTCTTGTTCTCCTCTTTGGTGACGTCGCCGAAGAACGCTTTCTTGTAAGCGGAAAGCATATAGATCGCACCGACGATGATCGCCGTACCGGCGAGCAGCGTCATCATGTGCGACTGGGAGTAGAACCCGAGCAGGCTCAGGAACTCGCCGACAAAGTTGATCGTCAGCGGCAGACCGACGGAAGCCATGACCATGATCCCGAAGATCGTCGCGTAGCGCGGCATCACCTGGGCCAGGCCGCCGAACTCGCTCATCAGCTTCGTATGGCGCCGGTCGTAGATGACGCCGACCAACAAGAAGAGCGCGCCGGAGACGACCCCGTGCCCGATCATCAGGAAGACCGAACCGCTGATCCCCTCGACGTTCATCGCGAAGGTACCGAGGATGATGACACCCATGTGCGAGATGGAGCTATACGCAACGACCTGCTTGATGTCTTCTTGTGCATAGGCGACCATCGCCGTGTAGATGATCATGATGATCGCGAGCACCGCGACCGGGACCATGAAGAAGACGGAAGCGTCCGGGAACAACGGCAGTGAGAAACGGACAAACGCGTAGGTCCCCATTTTCAGTAGGATCGCGGCCAGGATGACCGAACCGATCGTCGGTGCCTGCCCGTGGGCGTACGGCAACCAGGTGTGGAACGGGAACATCGGGACCTTGATCGCGAACCCGATGAAGAAGGCCACGAAGAGCCACAGCTGCAGGTTCTCCGGCAGGACCAGGCGGTACCACTCGAGGATCGAGAAGCTCCACTGACCTGTCGCCTGGAAGTAGAAGTACGCCATGAAGAGCATACCGACGAGCATGATCAGTGAACCTGTGAAGGTGTACAGGAAGAACTTGATCGACGCGTAGATACGCAGCGGTCCGCCCCAGGCACCGATGATATAGAGCATCGGAACGAGGGAGAGTTCCCAGAAGACGTAGAAAAGGATCGCATCAAGCGCCGCGAAAACACCGACCATCGTCATCTGCAGGAACAGCAGGGTGATGATCATGTCCTTGACACGGCGGGTCTCCGTCAGCGACGCGATCCCAATCAGCGTGAAGAACGAAGCCAGGATGATAATAAACAGCGATATGCCGTCAACACCCAGGAGGTAGTTGATGCCGAAGGCCGGGACAAGGGCGAACTGTTCCATGAACTGCATGCCCGCGACACTCGGGTCGTAGCCATACCACAGGACGAGGGAGAGCACGAACTCGATGGCGCTGACCGTGATCCCGTAGGCGCGGATGCTCTCTTTGGACACGATAAAGCCCAGCATACCGGCCAGTGCCGGGAAGAAAATCAGAATCGAAAGCATATGATCAAACATCGGTTAAGCTCCTAAACCTGGGAATACCATCTGCATCAGCGCCAGAATGTCATAGCGTTTGACGTAGAGCACTGCAAGCACCAGGAGGCCAACGGTACCGATGACCATCCAGCGCAGCATGGATGAGAGGTTCCCGTTCTGCATCGTGTGCGTCCCCTCACCTGTTTTGTAGATCGTCGTCGCAATGAAGTCGACGGTGGCGTCAACGACCTTGAGATCGACCTGTTTCCAAAAGATCTTCGAAAGCTCCGCGTACGGCTTGGAGAAGAACTCATCGTAGAACTTCGGAATGTAGTACTGGTTGAACAGCAGTTTGTAGACCGCCGTCTGCTGCAGTTTTGGGTTGAGCAGACCATTGCGATAGAGCAGGACTGCCACGACGATACCGCCAATGGCCATCAGCGACGTGACGGCGATCAGCATCATCTCGACGTGGTGCGTATGAAACTCAAACGTCGGCAGCAGTTCCGTGACGAAGTGGACGAACTGCTGCTCGAACCAGCCGGCAATGACGGCCAGGACCGCCAGCGGCGCCATCGCCCAGAGCATGAACTTGTACGCCTCGTGCGGGTGGAAACCGTGCTCTTTGTAGCGCTCTTCACCGGAGAAAAATGTCAGCATGATCAGACGGAAAGAGTAAAACGCCGTCAGACCCGCCGTGATCCAGAGAACCGCCCAGATGATGTAGTGCTCGCTGCTGAAGGCGACTTCGAGGATCTTGTCCTTGGAGAAGAAGCCTGCCAGCGGCCAGATACCGGCCAGGGCGACGGAAGCGAGGATCATCAGGATTGCCGTCCACTTCATCACTTTGTAGAGCCCGCCCATCTTGAACGGGTCGAGTTCGTCGCTCATCGCGTGCATGACGTTACCCGCACCGAGGAAGAGGAGCGCTTTGAAAAAGGCGTGCGCCATCAGGTGAAAAAGCGCAACCCAGTAAGCACCGAGGCCCGCCGCGACGAACATGTAGCCCAGCTGCGACAGCGTCGAGTAGGCGATGATGCGCTTGATGTCGCGGTTGACCAGCGCCATCGTTGCCGCGAACATCGCGACGAAGGCACCGAGGCCGGCGATGAAGTAGCCGACTTCCGGGATCAGGCTGTAGAGCGGGTTGGCGCGGACGACGAGGTAGACCCCCGCCGTAACCATCGTTGCCGCGTGGATTAGCGCGGAAACCGGTGTCGGACCTTCCATCGCGTCGGCCAGCCAGGTGTGCAGCGGGAACTGCGCCGATTTACCCATCGCACCGACGAAGAGGAAGATCCCCATCAGGGTGACGATAGACGTATCGAGGTTCGGAACGGCTGCAAAGACGACGTCATACTGCAGGCTTCCCGTGTGCCAGTAGAGCAGGAAGATACCGATCAGCATCCCCAGGTCGGCGATACGGTTCATGATGAACGCTTCGTTCGCCGCCCATGTCGCGGACTCCTTGTGGTACCAGAACCCGATCAGGGCCCAAGAGCAGAGACCGACGCCTTCCCAGCCGATGAACATCCCCGCGAAGTTGTCGCTCATGACGAGGATCATCATGGAGAAGACGAAAGCGGAGAGCCAGGCGAAGAAGCGGTTGAACGCTTTGTCGTGGTCCATGTAGCCTATGGCGTAGACGTGGACGACCGTCGAGACCGTCGTGACGACGAACATCATCGTTGCGCTCACCTGGTCGACGACGAAGCCGAACGGGATATAGAGGTTCCCCGTCGCCATCCAGGTCATCAGTTCCGTATGGATCGGTTCACCGCCCTGGAGCAGGTAAACAAACAGTGTAACGCTAGAGACGAACGATGCAAAGAGCAGCGCCGAGGTGACGACCCCGCTCCAGAGCGTTTTTGGTGACGCACCGAACAGCGCCGCGAAAAGCGAGCCGACAAACGGTGCGAACAGTGCAATATAGAGATACATTTCCATTCTTATTACCCTCGCATCGATGTCATAGTATCAAGATCGATCGTATCGGTACGCTTGTACCAGATGATCAGCAGGCCGAGGCCGACGGCGACTTCGGACGCCGCGATGGCGATGACGAAGAATGCGAACATCTGTCCCGTCAGGTCACCGTAGTAGTGGCCGATGGCGGCAAACGCGACGTTGACGGCGTTGAGCAGGATCTCCGACGCCATAAAGAGCATCAGCAGGTTCTTGCGGCGCATGACGCCGACGAGACCGATCGCAAACAGCACCGTCGAAAGTACCAGGTAGTGTGTCAGTCCGATTTCCATCATAATGTCACCTTCTTCTGTGTCTCTTCTTGATGCATCATCGCGATCTCCTCTTCTTTCATTTTCGTAAGGCTGCGGTCCATCTTCTTACCGGCCATGACGATACCGGCGATCATTGCGACCAGCAGCATGACGGCAGCGACCTCGAAGGGGACGAGGTACTTCGTAAAGAGGACGATACCGACCGCTTTCGGGTTCTCGACACCCGCCGGTTCCGGGAAGGCAGCACTGATGTTCTCCGCCGCGATCGGCATGGTGAAGATCGTGATAACGAGCAGGGTTGCCAAGACGCTGAGCGTCAGGACGATCACCTTGGAGGTGTTATGCTCTTTGACCGCACGCGTCGTATCGAAGAACATCATACCGAAGGCGTACAGGGCCATAACCGCACCGGTGTAGACGATGATCTGGACGACGCCCAGGAAGTCCGCGTTCAGCAGGAAGAAGAACGCCGAGATCATGATCATCCCCGCCGCCATGGAGCTGAGCGCATACAGCGCCTGGCTGCTCATTACGGTGTAGGAGAACATCGCGACGGTCAGGACCGCGAAAAGGTAAAATGCAATAGCTTCCATTTGGGCTCCTTAATACGCCAGCGGCGTCTTCTTGACGCGCGCATCTTCGTTCGGGGTAACGGCACCGAATCCCGGGTACTCTTTCTGCTCACCCTTGATCGCCATATCGATCGGAGTCAGCATATCCTCGAAGAGGATGAAGTGTTCACGCTGTTCGGAAGTGTTCTCGTAGCGCGGCCCGTGGACGATCGCCAGCTCTGGGCAGACTTCGGCGCAGTAGCCACAGAAGATACAGCGGCCGAGGTTGATCGTGTATTCCGTCACCTCTTTGCGGCTGTTCTCGTCGATGCGCGTATCCATGCGGATACAATCAGAGATACAGATCTTCTCGCAAAGCCCGCAGCCGATACAGCGCTCCGTACCGGATTCGAAGAGGCGCTGCATCTCGTGGACGGCGCGGTAGCGCGGCCCGATCGGCAGCTTCTCTTTCGGATACTGCACGGTATGGATGTCGAACTTGATCATCTCGCGCATGACGACCCACAGACCGACGAAGAGCTCGCCGTTAAGCCCGCGTTTGACCACCTGTTTGAACCGGTCCCATCCTGTCTGCGGGTACTCCTCGATGTCGACCTTGAAGTAGTGCTGCTGCACATTTCTGTCAGTAAATTGTTCCAGACTCATCACGACCCCTTAAAACATCATCACAATGCCGGTAACAACGACATTGATAACCGCGAGCGGCATCAGCACTTTCCAGCAGAGCCACATCAGTTGGTCCGGACGGACATCCGGCCATGCCGCACGCGTCCAGAGGAAGAAGAAGAAGAAGAACGCCACTTTGAGCAGCAGTCCCAGGGCGCCCATTACCGTACCGTCTCCGAAGCCGCCGAGGAAGACGATCGCCATGACGAAGGAGATGAAGAACATGTTTGCATACTCCCCGATAAAGAAGAGACCCCAGCGCATCCCCGAATACTCCGTACCGAAACCGTCGATAACCTCGTGGTCGTTGGCGACGAGGTGGAACGGCGTACGTCCCGTCTCGGCAAAGGCCGCGATCCAGAAGAGGATGAAGGAGATGAAGCCCATCGGGTGTGCGAAGGCCATCCAGCCGTTCGCGGCCTGATACTCGTTGAAGTCCAGCAGGGAGAGCGAACCGATGATCATCAGCGGTACCAGCAGCGCCAGCCCCGTGACGACCTCGTAGGAGATGAAGATCGCCGCACCGCGCGCCGCGGAGATAAGCGACCATTTGTTGTTCGACGCCATACCGCCCAGCAGCGGTCCGTAAAGCCCGATCGCCATTACGCCCAGGATATAGAGAATCCCGATGTTGACGTCGGCAATGATCGGGTGCACCGTGTAGCCGAAGATGGTGAACTCCGGCAGGAACGGAATCGCCGCCGCTGCCATGAATGCCGTCGCCGCCGTAATGACCGGTGCGATCTTGAAGATCGGCCCGACGACGCCGGACGGCACGATGTCCTCTTTGGTAAAGAGCTTGATCCCGTCGGCTGCGATCTGCAGTAGGCCGTACGGACCGACGTGCATCGGCCCCAGACGGCGCTGCATAAACGCGAGCACTTTACGTTCGAAATAGGTTCCGAACCCGGCCAGTGCCGAGAAGACCAGCAGTACCACGACGATCTTGACGAGCGTCTCGATAATGAATGCTGTATCCATTTACCCCTCCTTATGAATGGATGCTGTCGCAAAGCGGTAAGCGCCGAACAGCTCCTCTGTTTTGATGTTTGGATCGAACGTCGTGACACACATGACGCTGCCGTCGATCTTGTTGTCCTCGACCACTTTCAGGCTCTGCTCGCCCGCAGCCGTTTTGACGCGGACCGTATCGCCTGCTGCCACGCCCATTGCTGTAAGCTGTGCCGGAGAGAGGTAGATACCGCTCTCTTCGTTCAACTGGTGCGGCTTCATCGTGAAGGCCGTAAACTGGCGTACCGGGTTGGCCGCGTAGATCACGTTTTCGCCTTCGAGTGCCAGGGCTTCGTCGATCTTTTCCACCGCTTCATCACCCGTTGCAACGGCAACGTTGTTCAGCGCGTAGCCGCGGACTTCCGTACCGTCGTTCTCGAAACGGTTCGGCAGGCTGTCGAAGTCGCGTGCCTCGAAACCGGCTTCAACCGGAAGCTGCGCCGTATAGTCGATGGCGTACTTCGCATTCAGCCCGAGGGCATTGGCGATGTCGCCCAGCTCATACCCGCCGTACGGCAGCGCCGCGTTGGTCGGGTTGACACGCTTCTCGATGGAGGTGAGCGTCCCCTCCTGCTGGTTCATCGCCGGCATATCGAGGTCACCGTCGCCCAGTGCGCTGAGCACAAAGTCGCCCTTCGTGTTATAGCCGATGCTGTAGTCGCCGGCTTCGCTATCAAGGTCGCAGATCAGTGCCACACCCAGTGTATTGCTGAGCGGCGGGATCATCGTCAGTTCGAAGTCCGTGTACTTCTCGACGAGCGCACAGAGGCGCGCCAGGTTCTTCGCGTTGGGATGCGTATAGAGGTCCGGACCCGCGATCAGGGCGAAAGCGTCCTTTTTCTTGAGGTTCTTGTCCAGGAAATCGTCCCACGCCTGCGCATCGATATCGAGCAGCTCGAGCAGGCGGTTCTCGTCGACTTCGACCTCTTTGGAGACCTTCTTGGGGACCATAGTCGTCTTCTCTTCCTCGACCTCTTCCTCTTCGCCCGTCTCCTCGTTGACCTTCTTGACCATCACCTTCTCGACGACCTTCTCTTTGACCGTCTCTTCGACCGTGATCGTTTTGAGGGTGTGGAAAGAGGCCAGGTACGCCGTCACGTCAGACGGCAGCTTCTCTTTGTCCCCGAAAAGGTCGAGGAGCAGGTAGAGCGCCGCCTCTTCGCGCAGCGGTTTGTGGTAGGCCGTAAAGACCCCCTTGCCGATCCCCTCGATCACCGGGTCTTTGAGCGGGTGGAAATAGATCCCCGCGCCCTTGTTCATCTTGATGGCGTTGTTGAAGGCGTAGCGTGCGTTCGGGTTGTCCGATTTGAGCGCCGTACCGACGGAGACGACGAAGTTCGCATCGTGCGCTTTTTTCAGGTCGCCGCCGTAGAGCTGCTGGCCGCTGACCGCTGCATAGTTGTCGAGGAACGTTTTGAAAGTGCGCGCTTCCTCGTTGATGAGGCGGTACCCTTTGAGTTCCTTCAGCTTCTGCAGCATCAGCGCCTCTTCGTTGCTGATCGTGCTCGTGAAACGGATCGTGTCCGCTTTCTCGAACGCGGCGACCGCGGCGTTGAACGCCGTCTCGTCTTTTTCTACGTCGCGGTTCTCGAAGTCGTAGCCGTAGCGGCCCGCGCCGCAAAGCGAGACGTAGTTCCACTCGTTGCTCGTACGGTAGATCTTCTCCTCGTTGCTCGCGACGGAGGTATGTTTCACCTCGTAGTTGAGCTGACAGCCCGCGGAGCAGTGCGAACAGGTCGCCGGGATCTTCTGCTGTTCCCAGGCGTTGGTCGTGTAGATGAAGTCCGTGTCGACAAGCGCGCCGACCGGACAGACCGCCGCGCACTCGCCGCAGGAGGTACAATCCAGCATCTCCTCGCCCGAGGTCAGGCCGATGACGGACTTGTTGAGCTTGTTCCACATCGCGTAGGCGTCTTTGGGCATCGTCTCCTTGAATTTCGCAGCAATGGCGTCGCTGCCGCGCGGCACGGTCTTGAGCGAGTTGTCGCCGATCATGTCCTTACAGACGGTGACACAGCGTTCGCAGACGATACAGAGGCCCGGATCGTAGTGCAGGTGTCCCCAGTCCTTGATCGGACGCTCCACATCGGCGATGGAGTAGCTCTGCGAGTCGACCCCCAGCTCCAGCGTATAGTTTTGAAGCTCGCACTCGCCCGACTGGTCGCACACCCCACACTGCAGCGGGTGGTTGACATCGTAGACCTCCATGATCGCACGGCGCTCGGTCTGGATGTTCTGCGTCGTCGTCGTGATGTTCATCCCCTCTTTCGTCTTGGTGTTACAGGCATAAACCTGTTTACCGTCGGCTTCCACCAGACAGATCCGGCACGCCAGCGTCGGGCTGCAGCGCGTCAGGTAACAGATGGCAGGGATGAAGATACCGTTGGCCCGCGCGACGTTGAGGATGAATTCACCCTCTTCACACACGATCGGTTTTCCGTCGATAGTAATATTGACTTTACTCATCATTGCTCGCTTTCATAATATTGACTTTCTCAAACCGGTATGCCGTTTTCCTTCCCGCGATACCGCGGTCGAAGGTCGGCTCAAGCGCGATCGTACCTTTAAGGGATGCGTCGACGACAAAGGTGCGCTCACGGGCGGTCTCGCCGCTGCCAATGACGACGAGATCGCCGTCTTTGAGACGCGCCGCCACTGCAAACTGCTCGCTGCCGCGCAGTTCCGTAGCTTTATCGAGCTGCGCCGTCCGCGCGGTAAACGCGTTGAACTGCTGGACCGGATCACAGTAATAGATTACCGTGCCGTTAAACTCCGGAAGCTCTTCGACCGCTTCGCACTGCTGAGCCGCAGGCTTTTTCCCTTTGTCCAGCGGGTATCCACGGGAGTCTTCGCCGAGCGGAGAGTAGAAGTTTTCAAGGCTATCGAACGCCACGGCCTTGAAGCCGGCTTCCGCCGGAAGTTCCGGCGTGAAATCGACAGTGTAGCGCTTGCCGATACCCAGCGCATTGGCCAGGTCGTTGAGCACGTAGCCGCCGAAGCCGACCGCAACGTTGAGCGGCAGGACGCGGTGATCCAGATTGACGACCGTGCCCTCTTGCTGGTTGAGCGCCGCAACCGTCAGGTCCGCGGCATCGTCCGCCGCAATGACGAAAGCGCCGGCCGCGTTGTATCCGACGACATTTTCATTGCTTCCGCCGTCGACATCGAGATCGCAGATCAGCGACACCCCGACCGTGTTGACATCGCGGGCCGCAACGACGACGCGGTAGCCGCCGTAACGCGCCAGGAGCCCGGCCAGCTTGGCGATATTCTCCGCGCGGGGATGTGCGAAAAGATCGCTGCCGAGCACCAGGGTCTTCGCCCTGGTGCGTTTGAACTGTTTCTTGATCCGCGCCAGTTCCTCTTCGCCGACATTGCTTTCGGCGCTCAGGTAACCGTCGTCGAGTGCCTCCAGGAACGCCGCCGTAGTCTTGGTCGTCTCGACGCCCTCCAGCAGGGAGTGTGCCAGCAGAGCCATGACGCCCTCTTCGGTGCCAACCTCGTACTTAATGAACTGTGTGACCGTGTTCTGCATGAGCGCGTCTTCTAGCGGGTGCATGTAGACGATCTTGGCGCCGCGGTGGCGGGCCGCCGTGGTCATGGCGTAGCGCAGGGCCGGATTGTCCGTGGCGATGCGGCTGCCGATCACGATAACGGCATCGCTCGCTTTGAGGTCGGCCGCCGTCGCCAGCTCCGCATGCCCGTCCGCCGTCGTCTTGAAAGCGGTGACGAATTCGCGGTAAAGACGGGCGTCTTCATTGTAGAGTTTGACGCCCGTCTGCTCTTTAAGCCGCTGCAGGATCAGGGCCTCTTCATTCGTGATGACCGAAGAAAAGCGGATCGCGTCCGCCGCTTTGATCGCCTCAAGGGCCGCGACGAACTTCTTGCCGTCCTTTTCGCCTCGAAGGTCGAAATCGAAGCCGAAACGGCCGGCGCCGCAAAGCGTCGCATATTCGAAATTGTTCGTGACGCGGAAGATGCGCTCTTCGCCCGGCTTGGCGGCACCGGAGGTCTTCACTTCATACTCCAGCGCACAGCCCGCGGAACAGTGGGCACAGGTCGAGGGGATGCGCTCCAGTTCCCAGGCGTTGGCCTTGTACTGGAAATCGGAACTGACCAGCGCACCGACTGGACAGACGGCGATACACTCGCCGCAGAACGTACAGTCAAGGTGGTCGCTGTTTTTCGGAATGATCGTCGATTTGTAGCCGCCGAATTTCAGCTCGATCGCGTCGTCGCCGATCACTTCGTTACAGACGTGTGTACACTTCTCGCACATGATACAGAGGTTCGGATCGTAGTTGATCACTCCCCAGTGCTCGATCTTGCGCGACTGCTCCTTGGCCGTGAAGTGCTGGCGGTCAACCCCGAATTCAAGGGTCTTGTTCTGCAGGTCGCAGGCGCCGGATTTGTCGCACACACCGCACTCCAGCGGGTGGTTGACGTCGTAAAGGCGCATGATGTTCGTGCGCTCTTCGTGCAGGACGTTGTTGTTGGTAATAACGGCCAGCCCCTCGGTCGGAGGTGTCTGGCAGCTCAGGACCATCCCGTCGACGCCCTCGGCTTCCACGACGCACAGACGGCACGACGCCGCCGGGTTCGTTTTTTCCAGGTAACACATCGTCGGGATATAGATCCCTTCCCGGCGGGCGACCTTGAGGATCGTTTCGCCCCTCTTCGCGCTGACATTGCGGCCGTCAATCGTAAAGTTGATCATTTCACTCATCCGGCCTCCTTATTGCGCGACCATCGCGATGTAGTAACAGCGCATGCAGCGTTCCGCTTCGGCGATCGCCTGCTCCTGGGTTAGACCGAAGTTGACCTCCATGTTGTTAAGCTTGCGGATATCGACGTCGAGGATTTCACTGTGCTGGCGCGGCAGACCTGGCAGCCAGCCTGTCACCTTCTCATTCTTGTCGTAGACCCGCATCTTGCGCAGCTGGTCTTCCATCACCTCGTCGTCGCTCAGCGTCACTTCACCACTCACGACGTAGCGCGCCATGACGGACGCGGCGCGCTTCGCCTGGCCGACGGCGTTGACGATAGTCATCGGACCGTATTCGCAGTCGCCGGAAGCGAAGATGCCCTTGCGTGAGGTCATATAGTCCTTGCCGTTCGTTTTCAGCGTCGCCCAGGAGGTCATCTCCAGTTCCCACTCTTCGGGGAGGAACTTCAGGTCGGCACTCTGGGAGACCGCCGGGATCAGGTAGTCGCACTCGATGTCGAAGGAGGCCCCTTCGATCTTGACGAGCTGCGGACGACCGCCGTCCGGGTCGGGTACCAGTTCGAACTTGTCGACGGTGAGGGACTTTAGGATGCCATCCTCGTCATTCATCCTCTGCACCGCGGAGTGGAAGATGAACTCGACGCCCTCTTCGACGGCCTCGTGGTACTCTTCGTATGTCGTGTTGCGGATGATCGTCTTCTCGTCGCGGCGGTAGAGCATGACAACCCGTTTCGCACCCGCACGGATGGAGCAGCGTACGACGTCCATCGAGGTAAAACCGCCCCCGACGCAGACGACGGTCTTGCCCGTCAGGTCGACGTAATCCTTGTCGATGGCGTACTCTTTTTTCTGCTCCTCGGTCAGGGGGATCCCGAACTTGACGTAGAGGTTGACACGTTCGAGGAAGTCGATCGCACCCCAGTAACCGGTGATCTCCGGACGCTCGTTGTCACAGTAGATCTTCTTGGAGATCCGTGTACCCGAAGCAATCATGACGGCGTCATAGTCCGTTTCGAACTGGCGCATCATATCCGCCGTGACGCGGGTGTTGAGGATGAAGTTGACGCCGAGGTCCTTGACGGCCTCGATATCCTTCTCATACTTGTCCCACGGCATGCGGTACTCCGGGACGCCGACGGTCACTTCGCCGCCGAGGACCGGCAGCTCTTCGTAGACGTCGCAGTGGACCCCTTCGAGGGCCAGGTAGTACGCCGTCGTGAGGCCTGCAGGGCCCGCACCGACGATGGCGACTTTTTTGCCGGTGGAGGGTTTCTGTTCCTCCGGGTGGAAGAAGCCGAAACCGTGGTCCGTCTCGTAGTCGGCACCGAGGCGCTTGAGCGCCATAATGGAGATCGGCTCGTCCAGGTTCGTACGGCGGCATTCGTCCTCGCACGGGTGCGGACAGACGCGGCCGCAGGTGTGCGCCAGCGGCATCGTCTGGCGCGTCGCCATCAGGGAGTCATCAAAACGGAGGTCGCGGACACCCTCGATGTAAGCCGGGATATCGACGTGCGCCGGACAGGCATCCATACACGGCGCCGTGATCTTCGCGATGTAGCCGACCTCCTCGTTGTAGTGTTTCGAAGGCTTTTGCTCGTTGATGCACTCCAGGAAGTCCGCTTCAAAATGCGTCATCAGGTCCAAGAGCGGGTTCGGTACGGTTTTGCCGATCTCGCATTTGGACGTCAACTGCATATTGCGCGCAACCTCTTTGAGGTGATCCATGTCACTGAGCGCACCTTCGCCCCGGGCGATCTTGTCCAGAAGGTCGTACAGTATTCGTCCGCCCCAGCGTCCGGGGGCACAGCGCCCGCACGCCTCAGAGTAGACCTGATACTGCGCGGCATACTCGGTTGCCAGGCGTACAACATCCACCTCGGGATCGTACAGCGCGACGCCGTCCCAGCCGATGAAGGCCTTGGCGTCGCTGTGCTCGTTGTACTGCATCGGCAGCTTGTATGCACTCTCTTCCCACGCCTCTTCGGGTTTGCCGATATTATTGATCTGCTCCGATTTCCACGTGGAGAAATAGACTTTACTCAACTTTTCTTCCTCTTATTTGCGGACAACAAGGGTCCAGTCGACTTCGTTGAACTTCAACGAATTGAGCAGTTCGTAACCCTGCTCTTTCATCAGGTCGGCACTGCGCTGTACCGGCGAGAAATCACCCACTTCGAACAGGAAGATGATCACTTCGCCCGCAGGAGCCGTTTGCATGATCTCCATCATGCGGCCATCAAACTCATTGTGCAGATGTCTAAGGTCGTAACGTAACATTCATGCGCTCCTTATTAACGGTCGACTTCGCCGAAGACGATATTGGTCGTTCCGATGATGGAGACGACGTCCGGGATGTAGTGGCCCGGGAGAAGATCCGTGAGGATCCCCGTGTGCCAGAACGACGGCGCGCGCAGCTTGAGGCGGTACGGGTACGGTCCGCCCTGGCTGTTGATGAAGTAGCCCAGCTCCCCCTTCGGAGACTCGGTCGGGACGTACACCTCGCCGACCGGTGGGCGCATCCCCTGGGTGACAAGGACGAAGTGCTGCATCAGGGCGTAGTTCTGCGTCATGATGTCGAGCTTCGGCGCGGAGATATACTGCGGCGCGTGCGCCATCAGCTCGGTCTGGTTGTTCTTGACCGTCTCCTCGTACATCTCGATCGTCTGGTAGAGGATCTTCGCGGATTCGCGCATCTCGGCCATGTAGATTTTGTAACGCGCGTAGTTGTCGCCCTTGTCTGACCACGGGACGTTGAACTCGACTTCGTCGTAGAGTTCGTACGGTTCCTCTTTACGGATATCCCACTGCACACCCGAAGCACGCAGCATCGGCCCCGTACAGCCCCAGGAGAGGGCCATCTCCGTCGAGATCGTTCCGACGTTCTCCATACGCATCTTCCAGATGCGGTTCTGGTCGAGCAGGTCCTCGTAGTCTTTGATGTTCTGCGGCAGTTTGTCGAGGAACTTCTTGAGATCGCCCAGGAAGTTGTCCGGGATATCGAGCGGCACGCCGCCGATACGGATCGCCGCGTGCGTCAGGCGCGCACCGCAGTAATCCTCGACGAGGTCCATTAGGTATTCGCGCTCGCGGAAGGCGTAGAGGAAGACCGTCATCGCCCCGATGTCGAGTGCCGTCGTCGCCAGCCAGAAGAGGTGGGACATCAGGCGGTTGACCTCGAGCAGCATCATACGGATGACCTTTGCGCGGCGCGGCACTTCGAGGCCGATG
>JACXUG010000087.1 GCA_014764065.1 Campylobacterales bacterium | reverse complement strand
CTCGTCGGCCATCAGCTGCTCGATGATCTCTTTCTTGCGCTTGCGCTCTTCGTTGAAGAGTTTGCGGCGGGAGACGACGATGGAGTTGTCGCTCGGATCAAGTTTGATCACCTGTGCTTTGACTTTGCGGCCGAGAACGTTGTCGCTCTCTTTGAAGGCTGCGAGTGAACGCGGCATGAAGAAGCTGACGCCGTCCGCTTCGATGACATAGCCGCCGCGGTTCTTTTTCGTCACGGTTCCTTCGATGATCACATCTTCGAAATCCTCTTTGTGTGCTTCGACGAACTCCATCGTTTTCTGCTGCTCGAGGACTTTGCGGTAGGAGATTTTCGGACGCTCATTGTAGTGTCCCGTTACCATAACCGTGATTTTGTCACCGACGTTGAAAAGCAGATTGCCCGCTTCATCCCTGATCTCATCAAGACTGATGATACCTTCCAGTTTTTCTCCCACTCCGACGAGCGCGCGATTATCGTCCTCCTGGATTGTGACAATTTCACCTTCAGTGATGCGATTTGATTCTTGCTCCTGGAAAGTAGCCTCCAGCATCTCGGCGAAATTTTCTTCTTCAAATGCTTCGTTATCGAAAGCCATACCTGTACCCTTATTACGTAATAAAATCGCGTCAGTATAGCGAAAGAAAGCTTTTATGAAGCAGAAATATTGTGAAAGGGTCGATTTTTTACGGCTAGAAGCGTCTCCCCGAAACGCAGCGGGAGTCCCCTGCGTTCTATCGCCCTTTTCCGATCCGCTCGATCACCTGCTCGATGATCCAATCCGGTGTGGAGGCACCGGCACTGATGCCGCAATATTCTTTCCCGCCGAACCAGCTGTCGTCTATGTCGTCCGGCCCTTCGATATGGTAGCTGTCGGGGCAGTACGCCTGGGCGATACTGTGCAACTGTTTCGTGTTCGAGGAGTTTTTCCCGCCGATGATGATCATCACATCGGCTTTTTTCGAGAGCTCCCGCACCGCGTCCTGGTTCTCGAAGGTCGCGTTGCAGATCGTGTTAAATACCCGCACCTCTTTATAACGCGGGATCAGGTAATTGACGATATCGAGAAACTCTTCGACCTTGCGTGTCGTCTGCGCGACGACGGCAATCTTCTCTTTGAAGCGGATCTGTTCGAGCTCCCCGACACTCATGACGACATAGGCGCCGTTCTTGGCGTAGCTCTTCACCCCGCGGATCTCCGGATGGGCCTCGTCGCCGAAAATGACGATGTCGTAACCCTGCTCACTCATCTCCTCGCAGATCTGCTGCGGTTTGGTGACGTAGGGGCAGGTGGCATCGACGACGTTGACATCACGCGCATAGAGCATCTCCAGCTCCTGCTTCGGAATGCCGTGCGTCCGGATGACGGCAGTATCCCCGGCAGCGAAATCATCCAGATTCTCCGTCAAGGAGACCTGAAAATCCCTCTTGAGGCGGTCGATCTCCTTGGCGTTATGGATCAGCGGCCCGTAGGTGGCCGACTGACGGTTCTCCTCCGCGATCTTGATCGCGCGTTTGACCCCGAAACAGAAGCCGTAATTCTCAGCCAGTTCAATCTTCATAATGCACTCCCCCGATCGTATTGATCAGCTCGAAAAAATTCGGGAAGGAGGTCTGGATACAGTCGACATCCTCTACCTCCATCCCGCAACGCAGCCCGGCGACAATGAAGCTCATCGCAATACGATGGTCCCCGAAACTGTCGACGCCGGCCATCTGCAGTTCGCCGCCGGTGATGCGGTAACCGTCTTTGAACTCTTCACAGGCAATGCCGCATTTTTGCAGGTTCGTCATCACCGCCGTAATGCGGTCGCTCTCCTTGACCCGGAGCTCTTCGGCATTTCGCACTTCGCTCGTGCCCTCCGCCGTCGCCATCGCAATGGCAAGCGCTGGGAGTTCATCAATGAGCCAGGCAATGCTCTCCTCGACAACGATCGCTTTGAGCGGACGGTAATGCACCTCGATGTTTCCGATGGGTTCGTACCGTTCATCCGTCACTTCGTAGCGGATATCCGCGCCCATGCGTTCCAGCGCCTTGAATGCCTCGATGCGGGTCGGGTTGAGGGTAACGCCCTCGATCACGGCACTGCTGCCGGGGGTGATCGCCGCGGCAACGGCAAAGAAGAAGGCGCTGGACGGGTCGGCCGGCACCCGGATATCGAGGGGCTGCAGCAGGCCGGTGAGGGGCTGCACTTCCGTACGAAGGTTCTCCGTTTTGATCTGTGCTCCCATCCCCGAAAGCATACGCTCCGTATGGTCCCGGCTGAGCTCAGGCTCTTCGAAATAACAGGGGCCGTCGGCACGCAGCGCGGCGAGGATCATCGCACTCTTTACCTGCGCCGAGGCAACAGGGCTTTTGTAATCGAAAGCTTTGAGCGAACCGCCGCGCACGCTCAGCGGCGCCAGGTCGCCGTTATTGCGGCCGTCGAGCATTGCACCGATGCTGCGCAGCGGTGCCGTGACCCGTTTCATCGGGCGGCGGCGGAGGTATTTGTCCCCCGTGAGGACGAAATGCCCCTCGGCCGAGGCGAGCAGGCCGCAGAAAAGCCGCATCCCCGTACCGGAGTTGCCGCAGTCCAGAACGTCGTCTGGCTCCTGGATACCGTGCGAGACGATGGTAATGACGTCACCGTCATCCTCGACCTCGGCTCCCAGCGCCTCAACGATGCGCAGGGTGTTCATCGTATCTTCGCCGCGCAGGAAATTACGGACGACGCTCTTACCCTCGGCAAGGGTCGCGAACATCGCGCTGCGGTGCGAAATCGATTTATCCGCCGCGATCCTGTCGCTGCGGAACGCAAACGTCTCCGCCGGCGCGATACGGACCCGGCTCATCGCAGTGCTACCCCCAGAGCGTTCTGGAGTGCGGTAAGAATCCCTTCCATCGCCGCCGTGATCTCCTCTTCTTCCAGGGTCTTCTCCTGCGACTGCAGCACGAAACGCAGCGTCAAGCTCATCTGGTCGCCCAGGCTCTCGTCCGTGTAACGGTCGACGGGGTAGAAGCGGACGATCTCGCTGCTGCGGCTGCTTTCGATAACGGCCGAAACCTTCTCGTACGGCATCGCCTGCGGCATCAGGATACTGAGGTCGCGGTGTGACGCCTGGTACTTCGAATACGCTTTGGCTTCAACCCGCTCAAAGGCCAGGGCGTCAAACGAACCTTCGAACATGACGGTGCGCGGCAGGTCCATCTCCGCCTGCAGTGTCGGATGCAGGGTAAACATCTCCCCTATTTTCACGCCGTGCTGGTAAACGGCCGCTGCCTGGTAGGGGTGGGCCATCTTGTGCGTCGGTGTGACGGGCTTCAGGGTGAAATCCCCCAGGATGTCCGCTGCCAGCTTGGTGAAAGACTCGAAGCTGACCGTTTCGGGTTTTCCGCTGTTGTCGAGGCTCTCCTCGTTAAGGGTTCCCGCAAAGAGCAGCGCCATCTTGACCGATTCACGGCGCTGGACATCAAAGACCGAACCGATCTCGAAGAGCGGGATGCGCTTGCGCCCGTTTTTGGCGTTGCTGCTCGCCGCATTAAGCAGTCCTACCAGCAGGGTCGGCCGCAGCGTATCGAGGGTCCCCGCGATCGGGTTGAGCAGCGCCAGTTCTTTCGCGACGCTTGGAAGGCCGAGAGCATCGAGCTGCTCGCGTTCGTTGAAAACGAAGTGGACACTCTCGTAAAAGCCGCTCTGTGCCGCGCGCTGGCGGTAGGTCTGCTTTTTCCGGAAGGCGAAATAGTCATCATCGATCCGGTCCGCTTCGGTCAGCACAAACGGTTTCGCCGGGATATTGTCGATGCCGACGATACGGACGATCTCTTCGATCAGGTCCTGGCGGTTGACGATGTCGTGGCGGAAACGCGGTACGCTGACGACGATCTGTTCCTCGCTCGACTTTGAAATGTCGAACCCGAGGTTTTTCAGGATGTTCGCCACACGGCTCTTATCGATTTCCGTACCGATAATGCGGCCAACATACCCCATATCGATACTGATATTCTTCGGTTCGAAAGCTTCGGCATGTTCCAGGGCACCCCCGTAGATTTTGCCTTCGGCTTTGGCTTCGATGCAGCTGAAAAGGAAGTCGCTTCCGAGCGCGAGTTCAGGTTCGCTGCCGCGCGACGTCCGGTAGTACAGCGGCCCGCTCTGCAGTTTCGTCTCCGCCATCTTCTGCGAGATGACGTCCGGCGCAATGTAGCTGGCCTCAATGACGATGACGCCGCGGACATCCTGGAGCCGGGAAGCATCTTCCTGGCGGATCCCGATGATGGAGGCACACTCGCGCCCGTAAACGGCGCTCAGACCGTGTTCATTGCGCTTGATGACGATCCTGGCAAGCTTCTCGTCGTTGCCGCGGAAGAAATCGATCGGGTAGGCGCGGAGGATGACGCCGGTGCTGTGCATCGCATACTCAAGGCAGCCTTCGACGGCGTTGGCACGGCTCTCGTCGATCATCGCCAGGCGCAGCATCATCAGCAGTGAGTCGTCGAAGAACTCGACCGAGACCGCATGGTAGCGGACACTGCCGGTGACGTCACCGTCGACATCGAGTTTCAGCAGACGCCCGATGCCAAGGCGGTTCTCATCTTCACGGCCGGCGGTCCGGGTCTTCAGGCTTTTGTCCAGGGCCGCACAGAGGTCGCGGGCGACCCCGCGGATGCTCAGACAGTCCCCGCGGTTCGCCGTCAGTTCGATCTCGATCAGATCGTCGTTGAGTAGCGGGTACTCGGAGAGCGGTTTGCCGAGCTCGAGGGCCCCGATACTCTCGTCAAGCACGAGGATGCCGTCATTCACTTTCGGCAGCCCCAGTTCGGTCGCGGAACAGATCATCCCCGCGGAGTCAACACCGCGCAGTTTGACCGGTTTGATCTCCAGGCCGCCGGGCATCACCGCGCCGACGACAGCGACGGGAACATACTGCCCCGCAGCAACGTTGGGCGCCCCGCAGACGATCTGGCGCGTTTCACCGCCCAGATCGACCTGGCAGACGTTGAGCTTGTCCGCGTCCGGGTGTCTTTCGCATGCCGCGACCTTGCCGACGACGATCTTTTCGGGGATCCGGAAAGATTCGACCCTGTCGACTTCCAGACCGATCGCATTGAAGGTCTTGGCCAGTTGCTCCGTCGTAATGTCGGAAAGGTCGATCCATTCGTTCAGCCAGTGGCGTGTGACAATCATTTGAACTGCTCCAGAAGTCTGATATCGCCCTCAAACAGCGACCGCAGATCCCCGATATGGTGGATCAGCATCGCAAAACGCTCCACGCCGAGGCCGAAGGCGTAGCCGCTGACGTTTTCATAGCCGACCGCCTTGAAGACGTTGGGATCGACGATCCCACACCCCAGGACTTCCAGCCACCCGGTCTTCGAACAGACGCGGCAGCCGTCGCCGCCGCAGAAGATACAGCTGATGTCAACTTCCGCGGACGGTTCCGTGAACGGAAAAAAGCTAGGGCGGAAGCGGACTTCAACATCGCCGAACATGTACTTGAGGAAGTCCTCGAGGATGAACTTCAGGTTCGCGAAGGAGACCTTGCCCTCTTCGTCGACAAGGAGCCCCTCAACCTGGTGGAACATCGGGGTGTGTGTCAGGTCGTAGTCGCGGCGGAACACGGCGCCCGGTGCGATCATGCGGATCGGCGGCTTCTCCCGCTTCATCGTGCGAATCTGTACCGGGGAGGTATGGGTGCGCAGTAGCATCTCGTCTTTGAAATAAAACGTATCCTGCATGTCGCGTGCCGGGTGGTACTTGGGCAGGTTCAGCGCCTCGAAGTTGTGGAAATCATCTTCGACCATCGGCCCGGTTTTGACCGAGAAGTTCATGGCGACGAAATATTCGACGATGCGGTCCATCGTCTGCATCACCGGGTGCAGCGCACCGCGTTCGCTCCCGCGTCCGAACAGCGTGACGTCGATCGCTTCGGCCTTCATCCCCGCCGCAAGCGCTTCGATGGCCAGGATCTCTTTGCGCGCGTTGAAAGCCTCGGTCAGACCGGCCTTATGCTCGTTCAGCTCCTTGGCAAAAGCCCCCTTCTCCTCGTTCGGAACGGACTTCATCTTCGCGAACTCGGCCGCGAGCACCCCTTTTTTCCCAAACACCGCAATACGGATCTCTTCTAGTTTGTCGACACTCTGCGCCGACGCGATGGCGTCATACCACTCCTGCAACCGTGGCTCCTTCCCGGGGGAGACCCCCATGTATCTTGCGCGTATTGTATCCAAAGAGATTTAAAGAGGCCTCTATAATTGAACCCTCTGAACAAAGCCGCTTTTGCGGCTCTGTTTTGAAAGTTGAGCGTTTTTGAATGTTCCAAGTCTGTTTTTTTGACAATCAGCTCTTAAAA
>JACXUG010000142.1 GCA_014764065.1 Campylobacterales bacterium | reverse complement strand
TGGATAGAGCACTGGTTTCCGGTACCAGGTGTCGGGGGTTCGAATCCCTCCGGGCGTGCCACCGCTATTCGGGTTTATACGCCTCTTTTTTCTTTTTCATCGCCTTTTTCTTTTCCGCCTGTTTCGCGGCATCATTGAGTTCATCCTCCCCGTCGTACTGCACCTGGTTGAGGAACTTCTCCTTATCGTCGAACTGCCCCGTGCGGATGGCCCACATGATTCCCAGCAGTGCCAGTGTCCCCAGGAAAACCGAGACGGCCAGCATCATGATAATTACCCAACTGTCCATAGTCTCTCCTTTTCAGCGGCGTTTCGCCGCGCGCTTCCAGCTGTAGGCGATGCGCATCGAGTTCCCCACGACCAGCAGGGAACTCAACGACATCGATATTGCGGCGACCAGCGGAATGATATAGCCTGCCATCGCCAGCGGGATGGTGATCGCATTATACACGAGCGAGAGGCCGAGGTTCTGCTTGACCAGGCCGTAGGTCGCCCGGCCGATCCGAAACGCCTCCTCGAGTGAGGTGAGCGAATCGTTCATCAGGACTACATCACTGACGTCTATGGCGATGTCGCTGCCGTTGCCCATCGCAATGCCGATCTCCGCCTGGGCCAGCGCGAGGATGTCGTTGACACCGTCTCCTGCCATGACGACCTTATGCCCCTCACTCTGCATCTGCGCGACCATGGCGGCTTTTGCCTCGGGGGTCAGCTCCGCATGGTAGTGTTCAATCCCGACGGCTTCCGCGATCTTGCGCGCGGAGCGTTCATGATCGCCTGTCAGCATGATGACGTCGATTCCGGCATGGGTCAGCGCGCGGATCGCTGCTGCCGCATCGGGACGGGGTTTGTCCGCCAGTTCAAAACGGGCGACCAGCGTCTCGTCGACGGCAAAATAGAAGAGTGTATGCGCGCTCTCGTCCGCCGGCACGATTCCCCGCTCCCGCATCAACGCCTCGTTGCCGCCGCTGAGCATCTGTTCCTCACAGCGAGCCACCATTCCCTTGGCCGCGATCTGCCGCACTTCATCAAGCACCGGCAGTGCCGCCGGTGCCGTTTCCGCATTGAGGTATTCGCAGACGCCGATGGCGACGGGGTGCTTCGAGGCGTTCAGCAGGGCCTGAAGCTTCAGGCGGTATCCTTCATTGTCCGTGCCGTACCACTGCACATCAACGACCTGCGGCCGCCCCTCGGTAATGGTCCCCGTTTTGTCAAGCACCAGGGTATCGATCTGCGCCAGGGTCTCGAGCTGGGCCGCTTCTTTGAAGAGAATCCCCCGTTTCGCCCCCTGCCCCAGCCCAACCAGGGTCGCGACCGG
>JACXUG010000086.1 GCA_014764065.1 Campylobacterales bacterium | reverse complement strand
ATCGACACCCTGACGCGCAAATACGAAGACGCGGGCAAAAACCTGACGCTCCGCCACCTGAGCAAGGACTGCAAAGACCTGCTCAAAGCTGCGGGGCCGCACTGCACTTACGAAGAGAGTGATCCGACTTATAAGGTTGCGGTCAACTACTGATTTTTTAATCATCACGAATCATTCATCGATGATTCGTCCAATTCTATTTTTTAGCTTATACTCCACAGCTACGAAGCGACCCGCATAGTGCCATGTATGAATTGTCCAATATAATTTGTGCTTGTAAAACTGAGAAGAGACGCCGGCTCCATGAATGCCATTGATGATTTCAACGAACTTTTCGACCAAAAATTTTCCGACATGTGGATAGACTTTATGATCGATGATGACGATCCGCTTTCAGACACCTTTGAAAACCATGCTATGGAGATGGTCAGCTGTTAGACAATGTACTCTATGATGCATGAAGAGCCGGAAGCCTTTATGATGCTGCTCAACCAGATCAGCAAGATGCGCAAAATCGATCCCGTCGGCATGGTCGCGATGACGATCAGCGGACAGGCTTTCAACCCCTATGGCAACAGTATCCCTCCCGAACTCGATGCCATGCTCTACATGGTCGCCAAGACGCCCTCGCTCGAACTGATCGTCGAATCTTTTAATATGCTTAGTCACGGCCAGGATGCGAACCTCGAAGGCTAAACAGTCAGATTTAGCGCTGTATGAAGCCGTTCGATGAACTCTAGGGGTTAGTCTTTAATAGCAAAGCCTACTCGTAGACAACAGCGCTCATATACCCCACAACCCGCGACGTATCCCCCGTCGCATCCGCGCTGGTGCGGTAGTCGATCAGCTGCGTTTTCAGCCCTTTTTCCCGCGCGGCTTCCAGCAGCGCCTGCAATCCCGGTTTGCCGCACGCTTCGCAGTGGCGCAGCGGCGCGGGGTCGGCGGCCGTGACGGCGTCGAGACAGTGAAAATCCTTGCGATGCGCCCTTTCCTGGTCATAGTAGTGGCTCAGGTCCGTACTGACGATCAGCAGAACGTCCGGCATCGCCAGCAGTCGGCTTACCATGGCTTTGAGGCGCTCCGGTTCGACCTCGCCGTAGACGAGCTCTGTGACGGGAACGTAAGGGAAGTAGTGCTGGACGAAGGGGAACTGCACCTCGGTGCTGTGTTCGTTGTCGTGTACCTGCGGGATGTAGACCGGGGTGAAATCCTTCTTGAGGCGCGTAAGCACCGCCGTGTCGTTCACCACCATGCCGCAGGGGGTCGCCAGCGCGTCGACCGGGGCGCTGCTGATCCCCTTGTAGGAAATGAAATGGCTCGGCCCCAGGACGACGATATGTTTGGCGCCGCTGTTCGCCGCCGCGCGGTAGACGAGATCGGCGGTGGCGCCGCTGAACTTGTACCCGGCATGAGGGACGATCAGCGCCTTGATGCGCCCCGAGGGTTTGACGCGCTTCGGCATGGCGGGCGTGTTGGCGAACCAACTTTCAAGCTCGGCGCAACTGTTCGGGTAAAAGAGCCCGGCGTTGGCCATGGAGCGCTTGGAGACGTTGTACTCGTCATAACGGATAACGCCGTAGCGGGCAATGTCGGGATGCAGTTGCAGACACTCCGCGTCCAGCCCCGCCTTGCGGCAGAGGAGGTGAAAGAAATCCTCGAAGTCGTCCATCTGCTCCCACACCTGCGGCAGGAAAGTGGCCCGGTGCGGACCGCGCGTTAGGATGATCCCGTCGCGACCCGGCACGATCTTCTCTTGCAGCTCCCCGACTGTGCGGTAGGGCACCGCTTCGGGGGCGCTCAGAATCGAGACCTCTATGTCCACGCTCTCCAGTTCCGAGCGCTTGAGCGGGTGGAACCGGCTGTCGCGGAACGCGGCGGCTTTCGCGTTGGCGATGACGTCGTCGATCAGGGGGCGGTACGCCTGGAGCGAACCGATGCAGCCGCGCAGACGGCGCTGTTTCTGCAGCGTCACGAACGCTGCGCCCGGCTCATTCAGGTACGGGTAGCGCTTGATGAGCACATCGCGATCAAAGCGCTTCTCCCCCGTCAGTTCCTCCAAGACGGCATCTCGGGCGATAGAGGTAAGGACAACCGCTTTTTCAGCCGCCACCAACGATGTGATATAAACAAATATAATAATAATTCGCGCGAAAACATTCATGTTGATTATTGTATCAAAAACAGTAACATTCTCGATGCGGGCATCTGCTATGATGCGCCCATGCCGACCTATCTCCTTGCCCTCGAATCGCTGTTTCTTTACCTGCTGCCGCCCCTGCTGATCCTGGGCGGCCTCCTGCCCAAGGCCTTGTCATGCCCCTGCTCTGGGTCGGGATGCTCTACGCGCTCTTCATCCTGCGCCGCGACAGAGTCAAAGTTTCTCTACGCATTGCCAAGAAGGAGTGGATCAAAATTTTCCGCAGATTTTTGCTGTTGGGCGCCCTGTTAATCCTTTTCGTCCGGCTCGTCTACCCCGAACTCTTCTTCGCCTTCGTGCTGGAACGTCCCAAAATCTAGCTCCTGGTCATACTGCTCTATCCGCTCTTTTCGGTTCTGGCCCAGGAGATCGTCTTCCGGGCCTTCTTCATCCACCGCTTCGGACAGCGGGCGGAGCCGCGCACCCTGATCGTCGTCAACGCCCTGCTCTTCGGCAACGTCGTCGCCGTCGTGTTCAGTTTCCTGGGTGGCCTGCTGTTCATGTCGACCTACCTCAAAACCCGTTCCGTCGGCGCCAGCAGCATCGAGCACGCCCTCTACGGCGACCTGGTCTTTACCCTCGGGATTGGCTTCTTTTTCTATCACGGCGCGTGAAACCGCCCTGTAATACGGATAAAATACAGTATCAAACTCAATAAGGGCACCTCTAAAGACCCTGTGCGGATCTCAGAGGTGCCCAAAGGATATTGATGCAGTGGTATGAATCGGCAGTCGCGGCGCTGGAAGCCTGCATCCGCAACGGCGCCATTCCCCCGAACGTCAACCTCTTTTACGGCAGCTCCTCGTTCCGGCTGTGGGAGACCCTCGCCGACGACCTCTCGCCCCATGCGGTCGCGAACGCCGCTTTCGGCGGTTCCACCCTCGAAGCCTGCGTCCACTTCTTTGAACGCCTTGTCGTCCCGGCCAGACCGAAAACACTCTTTTTCTACGCCGGGGACAACGACCTTGGCGACGGCAAATACTACCTGCAGGTGATCGAGTATTTCGAGGCCCTGCTCTCCAAACGCGCGCGTTACCTGCCGGAGACGCCGCTCTATTTTCTCTCGATCAAACCCTCTCCGGCCCGGCGTCACCTTATCCCCATGATGCGCCTCGTCAACGCCTACGCGCGCGACCGCCTCGCAGAGATGCCGGGCTGCGTCTACTCCTGTCCATGACAGACAAAAGGAAAAGAAACCCATCCTTTAAAGCAAGATCAGATATCCTGCTCGACGACGCGTTTGAAGGTGTTGAAGTAGAGGTCCTCCAGTGTTGTGAGTGACATCGTGACGTCGTTAATCCGGACAGCATCGCCGCCGACCGTACCGATCTTCTCGCATGCCAGGTCCCCGACCATCGCTTTGAAGGCCGCCGCGTCTTCCGGTGCGACCTCGATGATCGCGCGGGCCATGCTTTCAGAGAAGATGTCGCGGGCATCCGCGACCGTCATGGTGACGTCGCAGCCCAAGCCACTCGTTGCCGCCATCTTGCCAAGCGCCACGGCCGCTCCGCCTGAGCTCAGGTCTTTGGCGCAGGAGAGCAGCCCTTTTTTGTTCGCCTCGATGACGAGGTCCCAGAGTGCCAGCTCCTTCTTATAGTCGATCGCAGGCATCTCGCCCGCGACGGTGTGGCAGATCTCTTTCATATAGAGTGAACCGCCGAACTCGCTCTTCGTCTCGCCAACGAGGTAAAGCAGGTTGCCGGCTTTCTGGAAAGAAGACATCAGGACCCTCTTCTCGTCGTCGTTAACGCCGACGGTCACAATCGACGGGGTCGGGAAGACGGAGACGCCGTTCGTTTCATTGTAAAGCGACACGTTCCCGCCGATGACCGGGGTGTTGAGTTCGGCGCACGCCTCTTTGATCCCCAGACACCCTTGGGCGAACTGCCACATCACTTCCGGGTTCTCCGGGTTGCCGTAGTTCAGACAGTCGGTAATCGCCAGCGGACGTGCACCGCTCATCGCAACGTTACGTCCCGCTTCGACGACGGCGGCTGCCGCGCCTCCTTTCGGATCAACGTAGCAGTAGCGGACGTTACAGTCCGAGCTCATAGAGAGGGCGCGGCCGTTCTCTTTGACACGGACGACGGAGGCGTCAAGCATCCCGCCTTTTTTGACGGTATTGGTCTGAACCATGGAGTCGTACTGCTCGTAGACCCACGCCTTGTCGACGACCTCCATGGATGCCATCAGCTTTTCGAACGCGTCCTGATTGGACGGAGTAGCAAAATCGTCGATAGAGACGCCCTTGATCGCGTCAAGGTAAGCCGGGCGCGCTGTCGGGCGGTCGAGGACCGGGGCCTCTTCGGAGACCGGGTCGACCGGGACGTCGGCACACTTCTCGCCGTGCCAGAAGAGTTCCATACGGCCCGTGCCGGTCACTTCGCCGACGACGGCGGCATCGAGGTCCCACTTCTCGAAGATGTCGATGATCGCCTGTTCACTTCCCTTTTTCGCGCAGAGCAGCATCCGCTCCTGGGATTCGGAAAGCATGAATTCGTACGGCGTCATCCCCTCTTCGCGCGCCGGGATACGGTCGAGGTGCATGATCATCCCCGAACCGGAACGGCCTGCCATTTCGAACGAGCTCGACGTCAGTCCCGCCGCACCCATATCCTGGATACCGATGACGTAGTCGGTTTTGAAAAGCTCAAGACACGCTTCGAGCAGCAGCTTCTCCGTGAAGGGGTCGCCGACCTGGACCGTCGGGCGCAGCGACTTTGACTCCTCCGTAAAGGAGTCGGAGCTCATGACCGCCCCGCCGAGGCCGTCACGGCCCGTTTTGGAGCCGACGTAGATGACCGGGTTGCCGATCCCCTCCGCGCGGCCGTAAAAGATCTCGTCAGCCTTCGCGACGCCGAGGTTGAAGGCGTTGACGAGGATATTGCCGTTGTAGCACTCGTCGAAACTGATCTCGCCGCCGATCGTGGGCACCCCCATACAGTTGCCGTAGCCGCCGATCCCCTCGACGACGCCGCGCACGAGGTAGCGCTGATGGCGTGCCGTCTCATCGTCACCGTGAACATTGCCGAAACGCAGGGCGTTGAGGCTTGCGACCGGGCGCGCGCCCATTGTGAAGACGTCGCGCATGATCCCGCCGACGCCCGTTGCGGCACCCTGGTACGGTTCGATAAAGGAGGGGTGGTTGTGACTCTCCATTTTGAAGACCGCCGCGTAGCCGTCGCCGATGTCGATAACCCCGGCGTTTTCGCCCGGTCCCTGGATGACCCACGGGGCCTTTGTCGGGAAACCGCTCAGGTGTTTTTTGGAGGATTTGTAGCTGCAGTGCTCCGACCACATCGCCGAAAAGATACCGATCTCAACCAGGTTCGGTTCACGCCCGAGAATCTCCTTGATATGGGCATAATCAAGCTGGGAGAGTTTGTGTTGCGCCAAAACCTCATTGATGTTTTCAAGTGGTTGGTTCACTGCATTTCCTTACGCGTAAATAGTGGGTAGGATTATAGCAAAGGGGAGTTGAATTTCCCGACGCCGCCCGCAACGGGCATCCTGGGGATGAGGCGAGCGGTTAGGCGAAGCGGAAATCCGCTTCACCGCGGATCTGCTTTTTCAGCGAAAAGATCGGAATATACTCGATGGCGATCACCTCGTAGACGCGTTGGCCCGCGGGGAGCCGGACGCAGAACTCGTCGCCCTCCTCCTTGCCCATCACGGCTCGGGCCAGGGGGGCATGCACGGAGATCAAACCGATCTCGGGTTCGCTCTCGAGCACCCCGCAGATCGTGTAACGCTCCTCCTCACCATCTTCGACACGCTCGAGGGTGACCGTCGCGCCGAAATGCACCCGGTTGTGGTCGAGTCCGGCGGGATCGATCACCCGGGCCTTTTCGATCATGCCGTTAAGGTAGAAAAGGCGCTTGTCGATGTGCCGGAGTTTCTCTTTGGCGGCGTGGTACTCCGCGTTTTCACTGCGGTCCCCGAGCTCTGCCGCCACCTGTTTTTCATGGTTAACCCTGGGCTTTTCGACTTCTTTGAGGTATTTGAACTCCCGGACGAGAAGGTCATACCCTTCGGGGGTCATCGGTTCTACCGGCATTGGGGTTACTTGCTGTACCCCAGGATGTAGTAGGTCTCTTTCCCCGGTACCTGCTCCAGGTCGATCTTGTATTTTTCGGTGAAATGGTTCAGGCGCTCCACGGCTTCGGCTTTGCGCCCATCGCTCGATGCCTCGATCTTGATCTTGAAACAGTCTTTTGTGTACGGTATTCGCTTCGATCCGTTCGATCTGCTCCATCAATGCCTCGTTCGGCGTATAACCGAGCTGTTTCAATACCGCTTCACTGTCTATAAACTGCAATGTTTTTCTCCTGTCATAAATTGGTTTCGGGTAGTCGCAAATTTTAGCATAAGTTCTCCTATACGCTATAATCTGCTAAAAAACGAAAAGCCTCCATGAAATCACTTTTAGTCAGATTGACCGTCGGACTCTATGCCCAGGATGTCGCCGAAACGGAAAAGGAGCGCGTCGCGCAATGGCTCCAAGAGGGCCTTGTCGTGCTCGAAGAGGGCATCTACCGCCTCCCCTCGCAATACCGCGCCGGCGCCATCGCCATGAACCAGTCGGGCAGCGGCGCCTACCTGCAGGTCCTCGGTGCCAATGTCCGCGACCTCTTTATCGACGAACATGACCTGGGTGATGCCAAGGAGGGAGATCTTGTCATCGTCAAACGGCTGCTCGGACGCCGGGGCAGACCCTCGGCGAAGCTCGTCGCCGTCGTCGGTCGTGCCGAGACCTACAGCGTCGCCTACATCAAGGTCAAAAACGGTGTGCGCAGCGTGCTCGATATCCGCAACGACTACCCCGCGGGCGTTCCGCTCAGCGCCGAAGCCCTGGCCCGCTACGAGGAGGGCACCCTTTTCAAGGTCAACAACCAGAACGGCGAGATCATGGAGGTCCTCGGCAACCTAAACGATCCCCTCGTCGATGAAAAAATCCTCCTTGCCCTGTACAACAAACATGATGATTTCGACGAAGAGGTCAAAAAACTCGCCGCCAGTTTCGACAAGAAGGTCGATGCCTCGAAATTCCCCGACCGCAAGGATCTCCGTCACCTCCCCTTCTGCACCATCGACCCCGTCACCGCCAAGGACTTCGACGACGCCGTCTGCTACCTCCCCGAGGCACATACCCTCTACGTCGCCATCGCGGACGTCAGCGCCTACGTCACGCCGTTCGGCCCCATCGATGCCGAAGCGATCTACCGCAGCTTCTCCATCTACCTGCCCCACCGCTCCATCCCGATGCTGCCGCGCGAACTCTCCGAGACGCTCTGTTCCCTGCAGCCGCACGTCGACCGGCTCGCCTACACCTTCAAGATGGTGATTGACCCCGAAAGCCTCGAGGTCACCGAGACGGAACTTTTCGAGTCGATCATCCACTCCAAGCGCCGTTTCAACTATGAAGAGGTCGACGCCCTTTTTGAATCCCCCGCAGCGGTACCGCCGAAAAACGACGACGAGAAAACCGTCATCGCCAACCTGTTCGAGCTGCGGAAAATGACGGACGCCCTGCGCGAAAAACG
>JACXUG010000141.1 GCA_014764065.1 Campylobacterales bacterium | reverse complement strand
CATCGCGACAGAGGGCCAGTCGATGTTCATCGGGTAGTCGTAGATGGAGTAGCCGAGCTTGTCCATGATGTTGAAGCGGATCAGTTCGCGCATGCCGGAGATCAGCAGGGCGACCACGACCAGCCAGAGGGTCGTCAGGTAGCTCCGCTTGACGAAGTTGATCATCGCGAGCAGGAGCAGCAAGGAGACGACGATGGCAAGGGAGAGCGGGTTGAGCAGCAGCCCTGCCATAAACATCCAGACGACAAAGAGTACGGCGCTCGCGAGCAGGCCGATGGTCGCGATCTTCGTTCCAAGCGCGCGCGTAAAGGCGATGTACGCTTCGGTAAAATCTTTGCGTGTGCTCAGGAAATCGCTGTAATTTTGCAAGAAGATCCCGACGACCGGGGCGCTGAGCGACACCATAAAGAGCAGACGGACGGGATCCATATGGAAGTTGAACCCAGACGTATCAACCACGCCATCCGGCGCGTACCAGTTCATCCACTGTTCGGGCTGGATGGACTCGACGGAGAAGACGTGCATCAGCAGCCCGGCGAAGATGATGAACGCGAAGGAGATGATGCCGATCAGTTTGCCGCCGCCCTTTTTGTTGGCGTAGTAAAACCAGTAGAACATCATGTAGCCCGCGACCAGCGCGTAGATAAAGATAAAGACCCACAGCCCGGAGAGCGTGTTGGTGACGTACCAGTTGGGGTCATAGATGACCTGCGTAAAGAGCAGCGGCCCGATGCCGAGCAGAATCGCCATCGAGATACTGATTTTGCCGGTCTGGATCATATGGGCCGTCAGGAGCTTCCAGTTGGCACTGTTTTTCTGTTTACCGTGGCCTGCGAGCGAGAACGTGATGCCCCCGATCGCGAGCAGGACGAAGACGGCGTGCAGCGCCCATGTCAGAATGTAGAGCGCCTGAAAGACGACCGGGTAGAACGGAACCCCTGCGGGGTCGCGAAGCGCATTTAATAGTGTTGCATCCATACTCAACTCCTTAGTGGTTTTGGGTCGCTATCCAAGCGGCCATGGCATCGAATTCCGCGTCGGGAAGATCGATTTTAGGCATATAGGGGATGGAACCCGTCGCCAGCGCGCCTTGCATAAAGGCCTTGACCGTTGCCGCGTCCTGCCCTTTGAATTTGTCCATCAGCGGGCGGAATTTTGCATCCGGCTCCAGACCGTGGCAGTTGGAACAGGCGAGCTTGGTCAGCAGCTGGCCCGCTTCGAGCCGGTTCTCCGGGGTGATCGTGCGCAGCCGGTCGGGGATCCAGGGATTGACCCTCAAAAGCCCTTTGTCGGCGATAAGCTCCATTTCACTTTTGATCCCTTTGCCCGGGACGTCCCGGCTGATGATCTGGTTGCTGTAGAC
>JACXUG010000021.1 GCA_014764065.1 Campylobacterales bacterium | reverse complement strand
GACCTAGGAGAAGGGCAGTACGTGGTATACGGCCCTGACGTGTCGGGTGCTACGAACGATGAAGCGCAAAGCCCGCAAGGCCGTGCACCCGATCCCGATCAGATCGTCGAATACGGCTCGGTTGTTACGGAAGATGTAGCGGTGGAGGCGGAGCGGTACTTTGCCGTGACGCCCGACCCGGACCAGAAGGTCGTCTACGGACCGGACGTGAGCGGGATACCCCTGAAACGTCAGACGCGCTGTGATACCCGGCAAGGGCGTTGACGTCAGCTGCCCTTCTTCTCTTTCTGGATCCGCTTGTACTCTTTTTCGAACTTCTTGCGGCGGGTGTAGGTAAGTTTTTCGATAAAGAGCTTGCCGGCGAGGTGGTCCATCTCGTGCTGGACGGCGACGCTGAGCAGGCCGTCGGCTTCGAGCACCTGCTCGTTGCCGTGGCGGTCCCGGTAGCTGACGGTGACCGTCTTGAAGCGCTCGACATCCTCGTAGAAGCCTGGCACGCTGAGGCACCCCTCCTGGTAGAAGGTCTTGCCGTCACTGAGGATGATCTGCGGGTTGATGATCTCCAGCAGCTGTGCTTTGTCCTGTTCGCCCTGCTCGTCGGGGATGTTGATGATCAGAACCTGAACCGGGTTGGCCACCTGGATGGCCGCCAGGCCGATACCGTTGGAAGCGATCATCGTTTCGTACATGTCATCCAGGAAGGCGTGCAAAGCTTCGTCGAAGAGCTCAACAGGTCTGGAGGGCTGTTTGAGGCGTTTATCGGGGTAGGTGACGATCGGAAGCTGCATGGGAAGCGTCCGTCGCTTATTTCTTTGCGTTTTTGACGAGGACTTCGTCGATGATGCCGTAGGTCTTGGCTTCTTCGGCGCTCATGAAGAAGTCGCGGTCGGTGTCTTTTTCGACCTTTTTGAGGCTCTGGCCCGTGTTTTTGGCAAGAATACTGTTGAGCTCCTTTTTCATACGCAGGATCTCGTTGGCCTGGATCTCGATATCGGTCGCCTGTCCCTGGGCGCCGCCGAGGGGCTGGTGGATCATGATGCGCGCGTGCGGCAGGGCGAAACGCTTGCCCTGCGCACCAGAGCTGAGCAGGAACGAGCCCATGGACGCCGCCTGGCCGATACAGATCGTAGCGACGTCGGGACGGATGTAGTTCATCGTATCGAAGATCGCCATCCCGGAGGTGACGACGCCGCCCGGGGAGTTGATGTAAAAGTAGATGTCTTTGTCCGGATCCTCCGCTTCGAGGAAGAGCATCTGCGCGACGATGGTCGAAGCGACGGCGTCATTGACCTCGCCGCTGAGCATGATGATGCGGTCCTTCAGAAGGCGGGAGTAGATGTCGTACGAGCGTTCGCCGCGCGCACTTTTTTCAATGACATACGGAATATAGCTCATGGGTTACTCTTCGGGAGTCGCCGTTTTGGCGTTGAGCAGACCGCTGAGCACTTTGTCTTCGACTATGGCCATCTGGATCGCCGGCAGGTAGCCGCTCTCTTGGTAGTGGCTGTAGACCGCCTGCGGGTCCTGACCTGTCTGCATCGCTTCGAAGTAGATCGTCCGCATGACTTCCTGCTCGCTGACGTTGACGCCTTCGGCTTTGGCCAGGGCGTCGATGATGAAGGTCGCCTTGACGGAGCGGGTTGCGTCGTCACGGAAGGTTTCGCGGAGCTCTTTGAGCTTCTCCTGGTCCTCGCGCAGCGCGGTGATCTCCTCTTCGCTCATTTCACGTGCCTTGTTGTTCAGCGCCATGTCCATCTCCTGCTCGACGACGAACTCCGGCAGGTCGAAGCTGTAAGCGGCCACGAATGCCTCGAGCAGTTCCGGCTTGAGTTTTTCGTTGAAGAGTTTGCTACGCTCTTCGTTCTCAAGCTGCTTCTGGACCTGTTCTTTGACCATATCCATTGTCGGCTCTTCTTCGCCCGGCAGCAGCTGCTTGGCCAGTTTTGCGTCCATGCGGACCCTCTCTTTGGTCTGGATCTTGTGCAGTTTTACCTTGAACTGTGCCGGTTTGCCCGCCAGTTTTTCGCTGCCGTAGCTTTCCGGGAAAGTGACGTCGATCATCTTTTCTTCGCCCGCTTTCATGCCGATGATCTGCTCTTCAAAGCCCGGGATGAACTGGCCGCTGCCGATGTTGAGCGGGAACTCTTCGGCTTTGCCGCCCTCGAACGCTTCACCGTCGAGGAAACCTTCGAAGTCGATAACGGCAGTGTCGCCATCTTCGACCGGACGCTCCTCTTCAACGTCAACGAAAGGCGCCTGCGCTTTCGCGATCTCCTGGATACGGTCTGTGACCGCTTTGGCAGAGATCTTCGGTGTTTTGACCTCCGGAACGTGTGCCCGGTAGTCGCCGAGGTCGATTTCGGGGCGCATGGCGATTTTGATCGTCATCTCGATCCTTCCGTCCTCTTTCTTGTCGAACTTGGAGAACTGCGGTTCGCCGATCAGGGCGTCTGCTGCGACGCTGAGGGCATTGAGGCCTTCGTTGAGGGCTTCACGGACCGCCTGGCTTTCGGCATCTTGCATGAGGCGTTCGCCGTAATGTTTCTTGACTACGTTGACGGGGACTTTACCTTTGCGGAAACCCGGGATATATGCTTGCTTGCTCAGCTTTTTGGCCATGTTGTCGAAATGCTTGTCCAGGTCACTTGCAGTGACGGTCGCACTGATTTCGGCATTGGCTGCGTTGATTTTGTTGGTGCTCATTTCCATGGTGATCTCTTACCTTTATCTTCTGTTTCTTCCGGCTCAGCCCATGCGGCAATACGGAGAAAAATTGCGCAATTCTACCTTAATTAGATTAACATCACTCTTAGTTTTCGGCGGTTCGGGCTTCTTAAGCTTTTTTAAGTATAAAAATTGATTAAGGAAGTTCTAACGACAGATGATCTAATATCTCAACACGCAAAAAAGGACAAAATTTATCTTTTTTAAAATTGTTATCAAAATACGATTGAATTGAGGAAGAGCGATGCAAGTATATATGGACAACAATGCGACGACCATGGTGGATCCGACGGTTGTCGAAGCGATGCTTCCATTTTTCAGCGAGCAGTACGGAAACCCGAACTCGCTGCATAAATTCGGTACGGCGCCCCACCCTGCGATCTCGAAAGCGATCGACCAGGTCTACACAGCGATCAATGCGTCGGACAATGACGATATCGTCTTTACGTCCTGCGCAACCGAATCGAACAACTGGGTACTGAAATCCGTCTGGATCGACAAGATCCTTCACGGGGAAAAGAACCATATTATTACGACCGAGGTGGAGCACCCCTCCGTCCTTTCGACCTGTAAATTCCTGGAGGAGCAGGGTGTCAACGTGACCTACCTGCCGGTGAACGAGCAGGGCATCATCGATGCACAGATGCTGCGCAGCTTCATTACGGAGAAGACGGCGCTCGTCTCCGTGATGTGGGCGAACAACGAAACAGGGATGATCTTCCCGATCAAAGAGATCGGCGAGATCTGTAAAGAGAAGGGCGTGCTCTTCCATACCGACGGCGTCCAGGCCGTCGGCAAGATCCCGGTCGATGTCCAGGCGGTCCATGTCGACTTCATGTCGATGTCCGCGCACAAGTTCCACGGCCCGAAAGGGATCGGGGCGCTTTATATCAGGGACGGACAGGCCCTCTCCCCGCTGCTCAACGGCGGCGATCACATGGGTGGCCGCCGTTCGGGTACCCTGAACGTCCCCTACATCGTCGGGATGGGTAAGGCGCTGGAAATGGCGACAGAGAATATCGAAGAGAAGATGGCCTCCATCCGCGCCAAGCGCGACCGCCTCGAGGATGCGCTGCTCAAGCTGATCCCCGATACCTTTACGGTCGGTGAACGCGACCACCGCACGCCGAACACGATCCTCATCTCCATCCGCGGGGTGGAAGGCGAAGGGATGCTGTGGGACCTCAACAACGCCGCGATCGGTGCCTCCACCGGTTCTGCGTGTGCTTCCGAGGACCTCGAAGCCAACACGGTTATGCTCGCGATCGGCGCGGACCACGAACTGGCCCACACCGGTATCCGCCTGAGCCTTAGCCGCTATACAACGGACGAAGAGGTCGATTACGTCATCGACCACTTCAAATCGGCTGTCGAGCGCCTGCGCTCGATCTCCAGCTCATACGCCAAAGTCAAACCGACGCTCGGCGGTGAAGCCACTGCGTGCGAAATGCACTGAGAATTAGAGAGAGAAGGAAAGTATTATGGCAAAGAGTGATCTGTTTGGCCCATCCCTGTGGGATGAGTACTCAAACAAAGTTACATCGCTGATGAACAATCCCCAGCACCAGGGGGAGATTACGGAAGAGGAAGCGGCGGCACACGGCAATAAGCTCATCGTAGCAGATTTCGGCGCGGAGAGCTGCGGCGACGCGGTACGCCTCTACTGGGAAGTCAACCCGGAGACCGATGTTATCGAAAACTCCAAGTTCAAGAGCTTCGGCTGTGGGACGGCGATTGCCAGTTCCGATATGATGACACAGCTCTGTCTGGGCAAAACAGTCGACGAAGCGGTCAAGATCACTAACATCGACGTCGAAATGGCGCTGCGCGATACGCCGGACGTTCCGGCTGTTCCGCCTCAGAAGATGCACTGTTCGGTCATGGCCTATGACGTGATCAAGAAAGCGGCGAGCCTTTACAAGGGCGTCGACGCGGAGAGCTTCGAAGAGGAGATCATCGTCTGTGAATGTGCACGTGTCAGCCTTTCGACCCTGAAAGAGGTCATCAAGCTCAACGACCTGCACACGATCGAGCAGGTGACCGACTATACGAAAGCGGGCGGTTTCTGTAAGAGCTGTATCAAACCAGGCGGCCACGAAGCGCGCGAATACTACCTCGTCGATATCCTGGCTGACGTCCGCCGTGAGATGGACGAAGCCAAGATGAAGGCGGCTGCGGAAGCGGGCCTCGGCGGCGATTTCGAGAAGATGACGCTGGTCCAGAAGATCAAGGCGATCGATGCGGTCGTCGACGAGAATATTCGCCAGTTCCTCATCATGGACGGCGGGAACATGGAAGTCATCGACGTCAAGGAGGGCGAAGATTACATCGATGTCTACATCCGCTACCTGGGCTCATGCTCCGGCTGCGCGAGCTCCAGCACGGGCACGCTCTACGCCATCGAAGCGGCCCTCAAAGAGAAGCTCTCCGACAAGATCCGCGTTCTGCCGATCTGATGTCATGACGAGGGGCTACGCCCCTCTCACCTTCCCCTACTCTTAACGATTTCACCCCCCCTTTTTTTTATCAGCGGATGTTGCTTAAATGCCGACTTTTCCTGTACAATGCCGCCTTTCATACGTTCACAAGGAGATAGTAATGTTCAAAAACATACTGGCACTGATCGGTGCAGTGGCACTGGTCGCTGTGATCGGCGGATACGCGATGTTCGGCGGCAAAGTCCAGCAACTTGACGGCGGCGCGCTTCCGGCATATATGAAGATGTTCGGCAACATCCTGGAAAACGGCGATGCAGCCCGCGCCATGATGAAAGAGTGGAAGATCAGTGATGAGGTCTCCAACGACGACGCGTCGGAGTTGATCAAGTCCCTGGCCGAAGAGTACAACATGCGCATTACCGGCGACGTCAAAATGTATACGAAAGATGACGCGGTCGCGGGAGAAATCAAGCATGCACGTATCTTCTCGCTGTGCAGCCTTCCGATCGCAAAAGTGTTCCTGAACTATTCACGCTGGTATGGCGGATTTATGCCGTGCCGTATCATGCTCGTCGAATACGGAAACGGCGACCGCTTCCTCATTGCGATGGACATGACACTGGCGATCCACGGCGGCCATCCGCTCCCTGATGACATGCTTGCGATGGCGCTCACTGTCAAGAAAGCGATGGAAGAGATTCCGGAACGCGTTGCCAAAGGCGATTTCTAACCCCTTTTTGTTCGGGCCCTCTCCGGCCTGAACCTCCTTTTTTTACCCCGGATAGTCTACAATCCTGTATGCATTTCGTTTTATACATCCATATTCTTTCCGCGACGGCATGGATCGGCGGGTCACTGCTGCTTTTCGCGTTGGGCGTTTTGCTGCGCGACAAAGAGGCGCAGCGGCAGACCTACGAACACCTGGGGCCCATCTACGGCTGGTTCGAGGTGTTCTGGCTGGTCTCGCTCTGGGCGACGGGGACGATGCTCTACCTTCACCACGGCTTTCACGAGGTCTTCAAGTATGCCTACGACTCGGAGCTGTCGCAGATGATGCACCATAAGGTCTACCTGGTCATCGTTTTGACAATGTTAACGTTTGTTCATCTTGTCATCGCCTTCAAAACACATATGATCAGCCGGACGAAGTGGCAGCAGCTGCTCTCGAGGGGGAGTTCGCTGGGGATCTTTTTCCTCAACCTGATCATCCTCTGGTATGCGATCGGCGTGCGGAGTATGTTGTAGCAGATGGCGGCGGAAACGGAAAAGTTCCCGGATCAAGTGGCAAAAGCGGTATGTCATGGTTTGCTGGATTGACCGTGAAACCCTCGGGAATCTTCGTATTCTTGAGCAGATCTACCGCGACATGGAACACGATTACTACTGGAGCGACGATTTTTCCGAGGCGATGTATGTCGCCCTGGCCAATGCCGGTTTTATCAGTGTGTCGTTTTCGTATGAGGGCAGACAGCTTCTGCTGGGTGAGATTCAGAAGGAATACGCGCTCTTGCAGTTCGATGCAATGCATGTCAGCAAGAAGGTGGGAAAACTGCTGCGGAGGGCGAATTATCGGCTCGCTTTCAACACCGCCTTCGACGATGTCGTCCGCGGGATACAGGCATCGCATGCGGAGTGCTGGATGGTCGGGAAGTATGCGGCGCTGCTGCGGCGGCTGAACGCACGCAGCGGCGATCCCTTCAGGCTTTTGAGCGTAGAACTGTTCGACGAGGAGAGAGGTACCCTCGTTGCCGGCGAGATCGGTTACATCACGGCCAACAACATCTATACCAGCCTCTCGGGGTTCCACAGCCCCGAGCGGCGCTACGGCAGCTGGGGGACGCTGCAGCTGGTCTTGTTGGGGAGGCACCTGCAGAACGCCGGTGTGCGCTTTTGGAATATGGGGCATCCCCATATGAAATACAAGAGCGACCTGGGCGCCGTGATCGTTCCGCGCACCGTGTTTTTAAAGCTCTGGTATCCGCGCCGGTTCGGTTCACTCGCCATCTAGAGGACGCAACGCTCTATTCTCAGAGGTTCTTGTCGAACCAGTTTGCGACTTCCGAGCGGATCGTGTGGCGCAGCTGGATGCCCGCGAGGAAATTGCTGTGCTGGGCCTTGTTGAGCATTGTTACCAGGGCGTTGCGGCGCTTGGAGAGGAAGGGGTGGTCGATCTGGTTCGGGTCGCCCATGACGACCAGGCGGGTCTCGTCGCCCATCCGTGTCCCGATCAGTTTCATTGTCGCGTTGGTCATATTCTGCGCTTCGTCGATGATGACGAACTTGCGTGAGATCGTCGTCCCGCGCATGTGGGCGATATCCATGACCTCGATATTGTACTTGGCCATAAAGAGCTCCGTCGCATTTTCGCGCTTGGTGGAGTTCGTGTTGCCGGTGAACACCACCTGTGATTCGATGGAGTGCTTGTTCTGGTGCTCGATCGTGAAATTGATGGCGGAGTAGAGCGGGTACATGAAGTAGCCGAGTTTCTCGTGCTCATCCCCTTTGCGGAAGCCCAGCTCCGCCTGCGGGTCGGAAGCGGTGACCGTGTTGCGCGCGTAGACGATCCCCTCGACGATCCCCTCTTTGACCATCTCCAAACCCGCCTGCAGGGCCATCAGGGTCTTGCCTGACCCGGTGGAACCGGCGACGACGGTCAGGTGGTTCTGCGGATGGGTGAGAATGGTGTAGTAGAACTTCTGCTCCAGGTTGATGGGGCGGATGAGGGTCTCGTCGAAATGCTCGCCGAAGCGCTTGTCGAAGTCGCACCACTCCAGGTGGCCGTTGTAGATGACGGCGTAGCGCTGCAGCCCGGTTTCGTAGATCTCGTTGTGCCCTTCGCTTGTCGCCTCCTGGATAAAGCTGAACTGCTCGAAGTTGCGGAAACCAGTCCCCGCACCCAGTTCGGGCTCGTCGTAGTAGGTGACGGTGTGCGCGAATTCGATGGCGTCGGGACGCTCGACGCTGGCGTTGCGGAGGCTCTGTGCCTCGATCCCCTGCACCTCGGCCGCGATTTTGAACGAGATGTCGTTCGTGACGAGCTTCAGGTGGTAGTCCGCGGCGATCTCCGCGATCTTCGCATCGTTGAAGCCCTTGGGTTCGGAGTAGGATTTGGCAATCCGGTACTCTTCGCGGTAGATGATCAGCAGTTCGACGTTCGTTTCGCCGCCCGCTTCGGGGTTGAGCTCCGGCGCAAAGGGGAGGGTGAGCCGGTAGTAGCAGTCGCTATTGTTGGGGGCCGTTTCGCGGGAGCGGCGCAGCGGTTCAGGAAGCTCCTCGAACGTGAGGGTCTGGCCGACTTCGTAGTCGGCGAGCCGGAAGAACTCCCGGGCGCGGAACCCGGCATCCGAGCGCATGTCGTCTTTTTTGTTGTTGAGTTCGGCCAGCACCGTGTTGGTGATGGCCACGATATTCTTGTTGTTTTCGGAAATGCGGAGGATATTGGTCGGATCGTCAAGGATCACCGAGGTGTCGAGGAGGTAGTATTTTTGTGTGGGACTCATGGAAAGCGCATCCTTCGGTCATATGAGTTAAATTGATTATAACCCTGCAAAGCTTAATGCGGAAAGATGTGGATGGATGAACTTTGGGCAGCGCGCCCTAGGCGCGGTAGTAACGGGTGACCCCGTCCATCGTCCGCCCCATGTTGAGCAGGACCATATCGGCGACGACAAGGGCGGCCATCGCTTCGCAGACGACGGAGCCGCGGATGGCGACACAGGGATCATGGCGTCCCTTGAGGGCGAAGTCGACCTCTTCACCCTGGGTGGTGATCGTGTGCTGTTCCCGGAAAATGGACGGGGTGGGTTTGAAATAGACGTTGAGGCGCACGTCGCTCCCGTTACTGATTCCGCCCAGGATCCCGCCGCTGTGGTTGGATTCGAACCCGCTGTTACGGATGGGGTCGTTGTTATCGGAACCGTGCAGGCGCGCTCCCAGCAGGCCATCGCCGATCTCGACGGCCTTGACGGCGTTGATGCCCATCATCGCGTCGGCGAGGACGGCGTCGAGCTTGTAGTAAAGCGGCTCGCCGAGGCCGACCGGAAGGTTCTCGATCCGCACGTGGGCCACTCCTCCGACGGAATCATGGTCGTTTTTGGCGAGGAGGATTGCGTCTTTCTGGGCCTGCTCCACACCGGGATCCAGGGCGTAGATCTCGCTCGTGGCGACATGGTCGAAGTCGAAGGTGCTCGCAGCGATCCCGGCGATCTCGCTGATGCCGCTTTTGACGGTGATGCCCAGCGGGGCGAGCATCAGTTTGGCAATCGCCCCCGCCGCGACGCGGGCCGCCGTTTCGCGGGCACTGGAGCGCCCGCCGCCGCGGTAGTCGCGGATGCCGTACTTGTGCCAGTAGGTGAAATCGGCGTGGCCTGGGCGGAAGACATCTTTGATATTGGTGTAGTCTTTCGATTTCTGGTTGGTGTTGTAGATCACCATGGCAATCGGCGTGCCGGTGCTTTTGCCCTCGAAGACCCCGCTGAGGATCTCGACGGCGTCATCCTCTTTGCGGGCAGTCGCGTAGGCGTTCTGCCCCGGTTTGCGGCGGTTGAGCTCCCCCTGGATGAAGGCTTCGTCGATTTCAAGGCCGGCGGGGACGCCGTCGACGACGCAGCCGATAGCCTTGCCGTGGGATTCGCCGAAGGTGGTAAAACTAAAACGGATGCCGAAACGGTTCATGAAAGCTCCTCTTTGAGTCGGGCGATAGTCTGTTGCGCCGCCTCCTGCTGGGCGGTCTTTTTGCTCTTGCCGGAGGCCTTGGCATACTCCTTGCCGTCGATGAGGATGGCGATGGTGAACTCTTTTTTATGGTCGGGACCGCTGCTGCCCACCAGCCGGTACTCCGGGGTGATGCCGAAGTGAGCCTGGGTCAGCTCCTGCAGTGCCGTCTTGTGGTCTTTGAAGAGGGTGTCGAATGAGATCTCTTTGTAGACGCTCTCAAGCAGGGTTGTCGCGATGGTTTTGACCGGTGCCAGTCCCGCTTCGAGATAGATGGCGCCGATCACGGCTTCGAAAGCGTTGGAGAGCAGGGAGGGTTTGGAACGTCCCCCGTTATTCTCCTCGGCATTGGAGAGGAAGATCGCCTCACCCAGTTGAATGTGGTTGGCCAGGCGGGTAAATCCCTCTTCGTTGACGAGTGAGGCACGCATCTTGGAGAGTTTGCCCTCGTCGTGTTTGGGGAAGTGCTCGAAGAGGTATTCGCCGACGATGAGGTCAAGGACGGCGTCGCCCAGAAACTCGAGGCGTTCGTTGTTGTAGGGCTGTTTGAAACTTTTATGCGTCAATGCTTCGCGCAGCAGCTGTTTGTTGTCGAAGGTGTAGCCGAGCGTCTGCTCAATGCGCGCCATTTGATCCATGCTTATCCTCTTTTCATCTTTTCGGCGACGCCGCGGGCCAGGGTGTCGCAGCGTTCGTTTTCCGGGTGGCCGTCATGGCCCCGGACCCAGGTCGCTTTGATGCGGTGGGTCGCGCTGACGCGGATATATTCGCGCCAGAGGTCGGGGTTCTTCACTTTGGCAAAATCGCGTTTAATCCAGTTTTGCAGCCACTCGTTGATCCCCTTGACGACGTACGAGGAGTCGGAGACGATCTCCACGTCGCAGGGCTCCTTGAGCACCTTGAGCCCTTCGATGACGCCGCGCAGCTCCATACGGTTGTTGGTGGTATGGGGTTCGCCGCCGCTGAGTTCGCGCTCTTTGTCACCGTAGCGCAGGATCGTCCCGTAGCCACCCGGGCCGGGGTTGCCCAGGGCGGAACCGTCGCTGAACAGGGTGATATGCTTCATACTTCGTAAGCCCTTTCCGCGCGTTCCGACGGGGCGAAGTCCGCTACGGCCTTGCTCAGCAACGGTTCGGTGACGACGGAATCGATTGTATGGCAGTTGGGGCAGCGGTGGAACGGGAAAGGGAAGATCTGCTTGCAGTGGCCGCACAGGTATTCAAACTGCAGGGTCGCCCCGCTTTGGCCGCTTTGGCGAAGTTTGATCAGAACATCCAGTTCGAATTCGGAGCTGTTCTGAGCAAGATTCACGCTTCCTCTGGCGCTATACAGCTGCCGCAAATAGCCATCAGCCGCAATTATATCCAAATTCAGGTGTTCGTCGGGTAAATGCCAGAGGATATCGGCGATGACACGGCTGCTTGAGGAGTCCAGGGTTTTCCAGGCCAGGGCGGGATCGTGGCGGAAAAGGTATTCGAAGGTGAGATACGTGAGTGTCTGGTGCTCGCGGTACTGCTCGGCGAGGCGCGCACATTTCGCCGCCGTATCGGTTTTGGTCTCCTGCAGCAGGCTCACGGTCTCCAGGTAGCGGCGGTCGCCGGCAATGTCGCTGCCGAGTTCGTCGAGGGGTTCGAGCACCTGCAGGGCTTTGTCGAAGGTCCGGAGCCGTTCGTAGGTGAAGAGCAGGAGCTTCAGGGCCTGAGGGGTGCGGGGGAAACGGCCGAGGATCTTGAGCAGAATCGTTTCGCACCGCTCCAGGAAGCCGGCTTTGAAGTAGGTCTGGGCGAGCAGCAGCAGCAGTTCACGACGGCGGTGGGGTTCGCGCTGCATCTCCAGAAGGCTGCGGTAGATCGCGACGGCCTGTTCGAAGTCTCCGTTTTGCACGTAGGTCTGGGCGACAAGGAGCCACGACCGCTGCGAGACGGCGCTGGAGCCGATCTCCCGGTGCAGTTCGGTTTCGGAAGGGGGCTTGGTGAACGAGCGCAAGAAGCGTTCAAGGTAGCGGTGGTCCTCCTTGCTACGCAGCCGTCCCCACCAGTAGCTTACGAACGCGATGATAAAGATCAGCGCGACGAAGACGATGATGCCGAAAAGCGGGTCTCGGAATTCGATAAAGAGGCTGTTCACGTCGGCTCCTGTCGCAATGCCTGGGGGCGCTTGAATAGCAGCCATTATAGCGCTTTTGAACTTTTCGGAGAAAATGAGATAAAAATGTGACGAAAAAAATCGAAGAAATATTGACCTTACTTCGCCAAAAAGGGTAAAATGACGTTGAAACTGGATAATGTGAAAGGTTTATACGTCAATGATATTCAGTTATATACGTGCCGACAGCCACTTTCACGGTGTGTACGAGCAGCTGAAAGTGATCAGTGCCTATGCAAAGAAACATGATCTGGTGATCGAAGATGAGATGGTGGATCAGCTTTCGCAGAACAGCCGTCTGAGCGAACGCGACGAGGCGGTGCGTTTTATGCGTCAGCCTGAACACATCGGCGGTACGCTACTGATTTACGACCTGTGGGTCCTGAGCAGCAACCTCGAGGATGTCGTTCAGATGCTGAGCTGTCTGCTCAAGAACGGCATCGAACTCCATCTGATCAAACCTTCAATCGTTTTGAATGCTCAAAGTGATATTATCGTGGCGATGGGCATGGTGGACCAGTTGCGGCAGACGATTCAGTCGGTGGAAAAGAAGGTGATCGGCCGTCCGAGAGGGAGCCGTTCCTCTTCCAAGTTCGACCCCTATCTCGAGGTGATCATCGGATCGCTTCGGGAGGGGCAGAGTGTCAGTGAAATCGCCAGAGTGCTGGATGTGAGCCGGAGTTCCCTGAAAGACTACATCGAGTCACGGGAGCTCAAAGAGGTCGCGATGGGCAGCAGTTTTTTGGAAAATGTGGACAACGCCGAAGCCAGTATCATCGAAACGATCGAATGTCCACAAGTCAATGAAAAGGAGTAGACAGTGAGTCAGGCAGAAGTCTCAGGCCAGGCCGGTACGGCCAAGGTCAGCAAAAAAGAGTATTTGAAGGGGTGGGTATCCTACCGCGTAAAACGCTACTGGTTTTTCGTGGGGTTGACCATCGTCTCTCTGGTGCTGCCGTGGATTACGGTCAACGGCAACCATTTTTTCCTGCTGAGTTTCGATAAGCTCAAGCTGCACCTGGCATTTGTCCAGTTCGATATGCAGGAGATGTACCTCATGCCGTTTATTCTGATGATCGGCTTCATCGGGATATTCGGGATGACGGTACTGGGCGGCCGCGTCTTCTGCGGCTGGGTCTGTCCGCAGACGATCTTCCGCGTCATCTACCGCGACCTGATCGAAACGAAGATCCTGAAACTGCGCAAGCGGATCAAGAACAAACAGAAAGAGCCCGACTGGAGCAAGCCGGAAAACAAGGCCAAACGTCTGGTCGCTATTGCAATCTGGACGGCGCTCTCCCTGCTGGCAACGGCGAACTTCCTGTGGTATTTCGTCCCGCCGGAGGACTTTTTCCCGTACATCATGAACGCGGGTGACCACCTGATCCTTGTCGGAATCCTGCTGATTACGACGCTCTTCCTCGTGGTCGATGTCGTCTGGTTCAAAGAGAACTGGTGTGTCTATGTCTGCCCCTACTCCCGTATCCAGTCGGTCCTGTACGACGAAGATACTGTGATGGCGATCTACGATCCGCACCGTGGGGGTGAGATCTATGACGAAGAGAAACAGAAGCAGTACACCAAACAAAAAGACCTGCAGGCGGTGGAACCGAGTGCGGAGTGTACGACCTGTGAAAGCTGTGTGACCGTCTGTCCGACCCACATCGATATCCGCAAGGGGCTGCAGCTCGAGTGTATCAACTGCCTCGAGTGTGTCGACGCCTGTACGGAGGTCATGGGGGCGCTGGGCAGACCGTCGCTGGTCCGCTGGTCGAGCGAGAAAGAGGTGCTGTTCCAGAAGGGCAAAACGCACTACCTGCGTCCGAAGATCATCGGTTACGCCGTCGTCCTGGTGATCATCATGGTCGTCCTCGGCATGATGGGGAGCAAAAAAGAGCATATGCTGCTCAACATCAACAAAGAGAACCGTCTCTACGCGATCGAGAAAACGCCGGACGGCAAAATCATGGTCGAGAACGACTATATCTTCCTGCTGCAGAATACGCAGGATAAAGACCATAAGTTCTATTTCGACATCGAAGCGCCGAAGGGTATGGAAGGCAAGATCAAAATTCTCAAGCCGACCGAACCGTTTACCGTCCGTCCGGGCGTGAAGAAGAAGAAAATCGTCCGTCTCTTTACGACGGAGGAGCTGGTCAGGGACGATCGTAAAGACACGATACTTCCGATCAAGATCCACGCCTATGCCCTTGACGACAAAGCGAAGATCGCCGTCGACCGTGAATCGACCTTCATCTTCCCGCGCTACGACAAATACAAGGTGGCGGAATAACGTTCCCAACCACCTCTTGACACGGCAGCGATCGCCGTGTTTCTTGAACAGCTCCTTCCCGTTCACTTCCTCCCACGGCTGCCCGAACTGCTGAACCCCGGGCGGTTTCCGTTCTTCCTTCCGCTATTTCGAAGCATCTGATAGGTTTTCTTCATGCAAAGCAGGGTGCCCGCTGATGTATGTATGACAATGTTCATTGGCGCAATCGGATAGATGCCCGGAGGCCGTACTGCTGTTGAATCGATGAAGGTTTACGGTGTTGTGAAGTGGGGGAAGGTGCAGGGGCGTCCCTGCGGGGTGCCCTCTCTTTTGCGAGTGGATGCCGGGAGCGGCTTAGACGATCCGGGCCTCTTTTTCGCCCGGCTCGATCTCGCCGATGAGGTAGCCGTCGGTCGCGTCGAGGACGGCATTGACGTCGTCGGGACGGACAACGAGGACCATGCCCACACCCATGTTGAAGGCGCGGAACATCTCGTCGCGGGCGACGTGCTCGCTCATCAATTCAAAGATCGGAAGCACGCGGATGTCGTCGCCTTTGATCATCGCACGCAGCCCTTCGGGGAGCACGCGCGGAAGGTTCTCGACAAGGCCGCCGCCGGTGATGTGCGCCATCGCCTGGATCTTCGGTTTGAGCTGTTTGAAGGTTTTGACGTAGATACGCGTTGGAGTGAGCAGGGCATCGATGAGCGGTTTGCCGTTGAAGTCGTCGTTGAACTTCATCCCCATCTTTTCAAACAGGACTTTGCGCGCCAGGGAGAAGCCGTTGGAGTGCAGACCGGAACTCGGCAGGGCGATCAGCTTGTCGCCTGCGCGGACGTTGGCGGGGGTGTCGAGTTCGCTCTTTTCTGCGACACCGACGGCAAAACCGGCGAGGTCGTAGTCGTCTTCGGAGTACATCCCCGGCATCTCGGCCGTTTCACCGCCGATCAGGGCGCATTCTGCCTGGCGGCACCCTTCGGCGATCCCGCTGACGACGGCAGTGGCGACGTCGACTTCGAGTTTGCCTGTGGCATAGTAGTCAAGGAAGAAGCTCGGGGTGCCGAAGTTGCAGATGAGGTCGTTGACGCACATCGCGACGAGGTCGATGCCGACCGTGTCATGCTTGCCGGAGTCGATGGCCAGTTTCAGCTTGGTACCGACCCCGTCCGTGGCAGCGAGAAGGACGGGTTCTTTGTAGCCGGTCGGCATCTCGAAGGCGCCGGCAAAAGAGCCAATCCCGCCCAAAACACCGGGGATGCGGGTCGACTTGACCAGGGGTTTGATGTTCTCGACGAAACTGTTCCCGGCGTCGATATCGACCCCGGCGTCTTTGTAGCTGATTTGACTCATAGATCGCTCCAGATGATTGTTAATGGAAGTATAGCGAAGGTGGGGTTAGGAGAGGGTTTGGCAAGGGGGTCAGCGCAGATGCGTTATGCTTCGCCTAAGCGTTCGGTGCGCCAAAAGCTTGGCCGGGGAGAAGTTGGAGATTTCTTCATTTCGGTTTAAATGTAAGATGCTAAAATCGCGCCACTTTCGGCCTGAGGATGCTTTTTTATACCGCGTCCGAAGCCCCCAAGGAATTGAGAAAATGAGAGAGTTTGTCTACCCTGAAATGATGGTACACGTCCCGATGTGTACCCATAAGGCTCCCCAGAATGTTCTGGTGATCAGCGATGCGCCCGAAAGCCTTCAGAGGGAAGTGGCACGCCACGAGGGCGTCGTTGTTGTCCATGCTCCCGCCAGCCTTGAAGCGCTGCGCGAAGTCGCCGACGGCAGTGTCGACGTCGTGATCTGCGAAGCGGATGTCGACGCGGCGGTGGCCGGACACATCAATCGTCTCCTCAGCGAGGAGGGGGTCGTTTCCATGCGCCACGCCTCGCTCGAGGAGGTCCAGGCCAATACGGTCCTGCTCGGCGTCCTGGGTAACTATTTCAAGGTGATCATGCCGTACCGCCTTGCTAACGAGGAGACCCTGCTGCTGGCCAGCAAGGGCAACCACCCGACGGCGGACATCAACCTCCAGCGTGCGGACATGCTCGACGGGCTGGAGTATTACAACAGCGATATCCACCCGGCCGCGTTCGCGATGCCGAACTACATCCGTAAAACCTACCTCGGGATCATCCGCAACTAAATGGCCTCTATTGTGAGTACGCCGAAGGAGCAAAGCCCCTCCGACTACGCTGATGCTATGTCCGCCTCGGTGGCGGGCCCACGCCTTCCCAGGGGGCTGTGATGGCGTTTGAATACGCGATCGCATTGACCGGGGGAATCGCGACGGGCAAGAGTACCGTCGCCTCCCTGCTGGCCCTGCATGGACTGCGGGTCATCGACGCCGATGCGATTGCGCACAGACTGCTGAATGAGCACAGCGGCTGGGTCGCCGAGACTTTCGGCGCACAGTACGTCCAAAACGGCAAAGTCCATCGCGGCGAATTTGGGAAGGTGATCTTTTCCGATCCCACCGCCAAGGCGACGCTCGAAGCTTTCCTGCACCCCAAGATCCGTGCGGCGATCGAGGAGGAGAGCGAACGCCAGGACGCTTTCAAATTCCCCTACCTGATCGACATCCCGCTCTATTTCGAGACGCAGGCGTACCCCATCGTGGATTCCGTCGTCGTCTATACCCCCAAGGCGACGCAGCTGCAGCGGTTTATGAAACGCAACGGCTTCGACGAAGCCGAGGCGCTGCGCCGCATCGAGTCGCAGATGGACATCGAGGAGAAGAAGAAGCGCGCGACCTGGGTCATCGACAACAGCGGTAACCTCAAACACCTCCAGGTGGAGTGCGAGGCCTTCGTCGATACGATCAAAGCAAAATAAATGTGCCCTAAATACGCTTTCAACCAATACCCACTACACTTTCATACCGAATACAATCCAAAAGGCATAAACGATGATGATCGCCAAATACAGCGCCAGCGGTAATGACTTTCTCCTCTTTCACAGCTTTATCGCCAGAGACCGCTCCGAACTGGCCCGCACCCTCTGCGACCGTCAGAACGGCGTTGGGGCCGACGGCCTGATCGTCCTCGTGCCGCACGCGGAGCACGATTTCGAGTGGCAGTTCTACAACAGCGACGGCTCGACGGCGGAGATGTGCGGTAACGGCAGCCGCGCCTGTGCGCACTACGCCTACAGCAACGGCCTGGCACCGGCGAATATGACCTTCCTGACGCAAGCGGGCGTTATCGGAGCGGAAGTGGAGGGCGAGATGGTGCAGAGCGACCTGACCCCTCCGAAGATCCTGCGCGACGACATCGCCGAGGGCGGCAAGAAATGGTGGCTGCTCGATACGGGTGTGCCGCACCTCGTCACCTTCGATGCCGACATGGAGAACTTCGACCTCGCGGAGGCACGCAGTCTGCGTTTCGAGCACAACGCCAACGTCAATATCGCCAGTGTCAACGGCGACGGCTCCATCCGGGTGCGGACGTATGAGCGGGGTGTCGAGGATGAGACGCTGGCCTGCGGGACGGGGATGGCGGCCTGTTTCTACCGCGCCAACCGCGAAGGGCTTGTCGGCGACAGGGCGGAGGTTTACCCCAAAAGCGGGGAGACGCTCTATCTCGGGCTGGAAGCGGGGATGATTACCTTCAAAGGGCTGGTGAAGAAGACGTTCGAGACGGTTTTGGACGTCAAATAAGGGGTTTTGTTCCCCTTCTTTTTGCGTATCCAAAAAAGAAGCCGAACTGGGAAGAAAAAAGGATAAAGGGCTGCCGCTTTCGGGGCATGCCCTCCCCGGTGATCCGCTCGACCACTAATGACCGTTTCAGCCTTGACAGAAGAAGCGGATACTGACATTCTTCACTTAGCACTTAGCACTTAGCACTTAGCACTTAGCACTTAGCACTTAGCACTTAGCACTTAGCACTTCTGCTGCTTAGAGGCCTGCGGCCTCCATGCTTTTCGCCTGGGCGTCGGCGATGAGGGGATCGATGATCTCGTCGAAGAGGCCGCCGGTCATAATCTCGCTCAGGCGGTAGAGCGTCAGGTTGATGCGGTGGTCCGAGATGCGGTTCTGCGGATAGTTGTAGGTGCGGATACGTCCGCTGCGGTCGCCGGTACCGACCTGCTCCTTGCGCGCGGCGCCCTCCGCCTCCTGGACTTTCTGCTGCTCGATCTCGAAGAGGCGCGCCTGCAGGACCTTCATCGCTTTCTCTTTATTCTTGTGCTGCGATTTCTGGTCCTGGTTGGTGACGACGATACCGGTCGGCAGGTGGGTGATACGCACAGCGGAGTCGGTCGTGTTGACAGACTGGCCGCCGCAGCCGCTGGAGCGCATGACGTCGATCTTGAGGTCGTTCGGATCGATCTTGACGTCGACGTCGTCCGCTTCGGGCATGACGGCGACGGTGATCGCCGAGGTGTGGACGCGTCCCTGGGACTCCGTCGCAGGGACCCGCTGAACGCGGTGGGTCCCCCCTTCGAACTTCAGACGGCTGTAGACTTTGTCGCCCTTGATCAGGGCGGTGATCTCCTTGTAGCCTCCCATGTCGGAGGGACTGGAGCTGATCAGCTCGATCTTCCACCCTTTGATCTCGGCGTAGCGGGTATAGGCGGTAAAGAGGTTGCCCACGAAAATCGCGGCTTCGTCCCCGCCGGTGCCCGCGCGCAGCTCCAGGATGATGTTGCGGTCGTCGTTGGGGTCCGTCGGCAGTAGGAGGATCTTGATCTGCTCCTCCATCACCGGGACCTGCGGTTCGAGGGTTTTGAGCTCCTCTTTGGCCAGTTCCCCCAGTTCGTCGTCGTAGACAAGGGATTTGTTCTCTTCGATGTCTAAAAGCAGCTGCTTGTAGGCCTTGGCGGTGTCGACGATGTCCTGGAGGGCGGACTGCTCCTTGGAGAGCGCGGTCATCCGTTTGATGTCATTGGCGATATCGGGACTGCTCAGCAGTTCGCTCAGTTCGTTGTAACGGTCGATAAAGGGGTTCAGTTTGTCAGATAGCATTCAATGCTCCATTCATAGCGGTTAAAACAGTCATTTTGTACTATCGTCTGAGGTTATGTGTATGGTGGCAGGAAGGTGAAGCGCGGTTTATCTGCGCGCGGGCATTCCGCCGAGGAAAACTCAGCGTTAGCGTAGGCGGCGGGGCTTTGCTCCGCTGCCGTATAAATTAAAGACCGTTAACGGCTTTTTGCAGGCGGCTGACTTTGCGAGAAGCCGTCTCTTTTTTCAGGATCCCTTTGCTGACGAACTTGTGGATCTGCTGGTTAGCGACGGTCATAGCGGCAGATGCTGCTTCTTTGTTGCCTTCATCGATGGCTGCGCGGACAGCTTTGACGATGTTTTTCAAGCGCGTGCGGTAAAATCTGTTACGTTCCGTACGTTTTTCAGTTTGACGGATACGTTTCATCGATGACTTATGGTTTGCCATAGCCTTTATCCTTCTGGAAAAAAATTTAGGGTAGAATAATACCTTAAAAATAATTAAATTTAAGTTAAACTTAGTGTATCAAACACTTTGTGTACGACAACAGGGGTAGAAATGAAATTATTCGGGACCGATGGCGTACGTGGTGAAGCGGGAGCCTTCCTGACGGCGGAGCTGGCGATGCGTACGGCGATGGCGGCGGGGATCTACTTCAAAAAAAGCTCCAAAACCAAAAAGATCCTGCTGGGCAAAGATACGCGCCGCAGCGGCTATATGATCGAAAATGCCATTGTCAGCGGCCTGACCGCGGTCGGGTACGACGTTGTGCAGATCGGGCCGATGCCCACGCCGGCCATCGCTTTTCTCACCGAGAACATGCGCTGCGATGCGGGGATCATGATCTCGGCAAGCCACAACTCTTTCGAAGATAACGGTATCAAGCTCTTTGACGCCCACGGGAATAAATTCTCCGAAGAGGTCGAAGCGCAGATCGAAGCGATCTACCGCGACGATGCGCAGATCGTCAAGGCACAGGTGACGGGGCGTGCCATCGGTTCGGCCAAACGGATCGACGACGTCATTGGCCGCTACATCGTCCGGCTCAAAAACTCCTTCCCCAGCGCGCTCAGCCTGCAGGGGATGCGTATCGTGCTCGATACCGCCAACGGCGCAGGCTACAAGGTCGGTCCGACGGTCCTCGAGGAGCTGGGGGCCGAAGTGATCGTCCTGCACCATGAACCCGACGGTTTCAACATCAACGAAGGGTGTGGCGCACTGCACCCCAAAGATGTCCAGAAAGCGGTGAAGAAGTATCGCGCGGATATCGGTTTCGCCCTCGACGGCGATGCGGACCGCCTGGTCGTGGTGGATGAAAAAGGCGACGTCGTCGACGGGGACCAGCTGCTCGGCGCCCTGGGACTTTTCATGCACAAGTACGGCCTGCTCAAGGGCGACGGGATCGTGGCGACGGTGATGAGCAACCAGGCCCTTGAAGATGCCATGGCCGCCGCGGGGTTGAAACTCCACCGCTGCGGCGTCGGCGACAAGTATGTGCTGGAGGCGATGCGCGAACACGGTATCAACTTCGGCGGGGAGCAGAGCGGCCATGTCATCATGCACGACTTCGCCAAGACCGGGGATGGCCTCGTGACGGCGCTGCAGGTACTGGCGATGGTCCTGATGAGCGGGGATAAAGCTTCCGCGGCGCTGCGCCCTTTTGAACTCTACCCGCAGAGCCTTGTCAGCCTCAATGTCAAAACGAAAAAACCGCTGGAGAGCATTAGCGGCCTCCCCGACGTGCTGGCCGGGATCGAAGCCGCGGGCATGCGTCATCTCATCCGCTACAGCGGGACGGAGAACAAGCTGCGGCTGCTGCTCGAAGGGCGTGACCGCGATGCGATGACGGAGCAGATGGCACGTCTGGGCGATTTCTTCAAGCATGCCCTCAATGACTAGGGGTATTATCGCACTTGTCCTGGCCCTGGCCGGGATCTTTATCATTGACCAGAACATCAAGACGCTTTTCCTAGAGGGCTACCGCTTCTACAGCGACTGCATCGACCTGACCCTCGTCTACAACAAAGGGGTTGCCTTCTCGATGTTCGCTTTCCTGGAGGAGTGGCTCAAGTGGCTGCAGCTGCTGCTGATCACTGGGGTGCTCATCTACGTGGTGCGGCTGAAAAAAACCTGCTACATGCTCCCCGTCGGCATCCTGGTGGGTGCCGGCCTCTCGAACGTCTACGACCGTTTTGTGCAGCCGGGAGTCGTGGATTACGTCTACTGGCACTGCGGGTTCGATTTCGCCGTTTTCAACTTTGCCGACGTGATGATCGACGTGGCGGTGATCTGGCTGCTGCTGCTCAACCTCAAACCCCACTGGTGCCGAGGTACGGAAGCGCACTGATATTGCAATCGCGCGTACCCTGTGGTATAATTCCGCCAGCGCTGAAGGCATGCAGGTGCCCTCAACGCTCTCCTTTAGCCCTGTGCAATGTGCAGGCGAGGCACTGGGTCAGGATGGGAACATAGCAGCCCACCTTTTCTGTGCATGTGCCGCAGGTATCTGGAGGAGAGTTCCTCATTGCTTCTTCTTTTTATCCAAACCACCAAAAAAACTGTTTATGAAACGTTATCGATGCTCTGCGATCATAGCTGCTGATGGTATTGAGCCCTTCCCGCTACAATGCTTTCAGACAGATCGAATACAAGGAGTTCACGATGA
>JACXUG010000085.1 GCA_014764065.1 Campylobacterales bacterium | reverse complement strand
CATCTCTATTCTCGGGGTGCGGGGCATTGGAGTTCCTTTCGACGTTTGTTGAAGGAGTATATCATACTATTACTATCACCTGACCCCTATTTTCTATTTTCCTGAAATCATTGCTATCGTTATAATATAGTATTAATAAATAATTAAAAACATAAAAACGTGAAATTATCAAATTATATGAAGACACAGGAGAGTAAAGTCGGAAGCAAATGGTTTGGTAGGGTGCAATGCAAGTAGGGAAGAAGGGGGTTCAGGAACGAAGAGGGAACAAGGCGCGCTTACAGCGCCTTGCTCATGATACGGTTTATCCGGGCGATGAAACCGGCGGTGTCGTCGAGTTCAGCACCCTCGAAGAGCTTCGCCTGATCCAGCAGGACGAAGGCGGCGTCGCCAATGAGGTTGACGTCTGACGTGCCGTTGAGCTTCTCGAGCAGCTCGTGTTTCGGGTTGATCTGCAGGATTGGCTTGATCTCTGGCACTTCCATGCCCATGCTAGAGCCGAACTGTTTCATCATCTGGGCCATCTGGTAGTTCGGGTCATCCTTGTCGGCCTTGAGGCAGACCGGCGAGTCCGTGAGATCCGTTGTGATCTCGACCTTGGAGACCTTATCGCCCAGGGCCTCTTTCATGGCGCCAACGAGGCCTTCAAAGGCTTTTGCGGTCTCTTCGTCCGCTTTTTTCTCCGCTTCGCTCTCCTCGAACTGAGCATCGGTGACGTTGACGAACTTGTACTCTTTGTACTCCGTGACCATCGGGAAGACGATGGTGTCGATCTCCTCGCTCAGGATCAGCACGTCGATACCCTTCGCCTTGAAGCGCTCGAGCTGCGGGGAGTTCTTGAGCATCTGCAGGCTCATTTTGCCGGTGATGTAGTAGATCTCTTTTTTCGTCTCGTCGACCTTGGTGACATACGACTCGATGTCCGTCATCGCTTCGCTGTTGAGAGTATTGAACTTCAGCAGCTCCAGGATCTTCTCGCGGTTGCCGAAGTCGCTGTAGAGCCCCTCTTTGAGGACGTTGCCGAACTCCGCGTAGAAGGCGTCGTACTTTTCGGCGTCATTCTTCTTGAGCTTGGCGAGCTCGCCGAGTACCTTCTTGACGGAGGCGTTGCGGATCTTGCTCATGACCGGGTTGGACTGCAGGATCTCGCGGCTGACGTTGAGCGGGAGGTCCTTGGAGTCGATGACCCCGCGCAGGAAGCGCAGGTAGGTCGGCATCAGCTCCTTGTCGTCGTCGGTGATGAAGACCCGGTTGATGTAGAGCTTCACGCCCGGCTGGTAGTCGACGCGGTAGAGGTCCATCGGCGCCCTGGACGGGATGTAGAAGAGTGTCGTGTACTCGATGGCGCCCTCGGCCTTGTGGTGCAGCCAGGTGATCGGTTCGCCGGAGTCGTGCGACAGCGAGCTGTAGAACTCTTTGTACTCGTCGTCACTGATGTCGGATTTGGAGAGCGTCCAGAGCGCGGAGGCCTTGTTGATCTGCTCGTTCTTGATCTCCGTGCTGGATGGTTTCGTTTCGTTGCCTTCGTCGTCGCGCTCGGCCGGGATAAACTTCTCCTTGTCCATGAAGATCGGGAAAGGGATGTGGTTGGAGTACTTTTTGATGATGCTCTCGATGCGGTAGGTCTCGAGAAACTCCTTGTCTTCGTCCTTGAGGAAGAGGGTGATGCTGGTACCGTTGCCCTCTTTTTCAGAGGGTTCGATGTCGAACTCGCCGTCGCCCGCGGAGATCCACTTATACGCCTGCTCCTCGCCGGCTTTCTTGGTCACGACCTCGACTTTGTCGGCGACCATGAAGGCGGCGTAAAAGCCTACACCGAACTGGCCGATAAGCTGACTGTCTTTTTTCGCGTCGCCGGAGAGGTTCTCCAGGAAGGCTTTGGTGCCGGATTTTGCGATGGTACCGAGGTGGGCGACGAGGTCCTCGTCGTTCATCCCGATCCCCGTGTCGCTGACGGTCAGGGTCTTGGCCTCTTTGTTAATGGTGAGGTCGATACGCGGTGTGAAGGCGATGTCTTTGTAGGCATCGTCGGTCAGGTGCAGCATGTTGAGCTTGTCGAGGGCGTCTGAAGCGTTGGAGACGAGCTCGCGCAGAAAAATCTCTTTGTTGGAATAGAGCGAGTGGATCATCAGCTGAAGCAGCTGGTTGATTTCGGTCTGGAACTGATGTTTTGCCATCGTAAAAACTCCTCATTAGTGTGTTGAATTTTCAGATGTGATTTTAGCTAAAAAAAATTAATGGTTGCAAGTAATATCAATATACTTTAGTGTAAAAGGCTAAACAAATGGGACGGTTCTCCTTGGATTACGATGGGATGAAAAGGAGAGGCCGTCAGTAGATGATCTTCGAGAGGTAGAGCCCGGCGGCGGGGGCGAGGTCGGTGCTGTGGCGGGCTGTGAGGCCGATCTGCTCCTGCAGCTGCGTGAGGTTCATCTCGCCGCTGTTGACCTTTAGGACGGCATCGGCCATCATCCGGATCTGCGAACGGAGATAGCCGTTGGCCTCGAAGTAGAGGATGGTGTAGCCCCTGTGGCGGTAGGCGAAGGCTTTGTAGATGGTGCGCACGTAGTGCTTGACGTCGGAGCCGCTCTTCTTGAAGTACTCGAAATCGTGCTCCCCCTCGAAAAGACGCATGGCACTGTTGAGGCGCTCCAGGTCCAGTGGCGGTGTAAAGGTGACGAGTTCCGCTTCAAAGGGGTTGGGTTCACGGTCGCTCATGATGTAGCGGTAGACCCGGCGGCGTGCGCTGAAACGGGCGTGGAAGTCACCATCGGCCGCTTCCAGGCGGCGGATGGTGATGGCGTCGGGGAGCTGATGGGCGAGGGCGCGGCGGAGTTTGACGAGGTCGCTCCAGTGGGGCGGCAGGTCGAGATGCACGACCTGGCGGAAGGCGTGGACGCCGGCATCGGTGCGGCCCGAAGCGATGGGTTTGGCGGTGATGCCGAGGCGTGTGAGCGCCCGGTGCAGGACGCCCATGACGGTATTACCCGTCTCCGTCTGGCTCTGGGAGCCGGAGAAGCGGCTGCCGTTATAGCTCATGGTCAGTTTGATGCGCATCGATCAGAACCGTGCCCGGATGCGTCTGCGGTAGATGAGGTAGGTGACAAAGAGCCAGCTGAAAAAGACGGTCGGGATCGTGTAGAAACCGAGCGCTTTCTGCAGTCCCGTCGTCCCTGCGTAGTAGAAGAGCATCGAGACGAAGAGCCAGAGGTAGACATACCCTTTTTGGTGGCGGACGTGGGCGATGCCGAGGGCGAGCGCCGCGAAAAGGCTTGCGATAGGAAAGAGCGAGAGCAGAATGTCGGTGATGAACATCTTTATTTTGTTCTTGCGCCGGTCGGGGTCGAGCCAGAACTCGATGGGAGTGCGGTAGGGGCGCAGCTCCGTTTCCATGACGTTGTTGATCATCATCGCCTCGAACTGCATCTGGGTCAGTTTTTCATCGGTATAGCTGTACCCCTGACCCTTCGTCAGTTTCAGGCGGAGGATGCCCCGGTTGTTGAGCACCTCGGCCTTTTCCGCCTGGATCAGGATCTCCTCTTTCTGCTCCTTGTGGAACAGCACGACGTCGCCGTAGCTGCGATCCTTGTGTGCCTTGCCGATGTAGAGCAGCCAGTCGCCGAAGTTGTGCCCGAACTCGGAAGCCTGCAGGTTGAAGTTCGCTTCGCTCTGTTTGTAGCGGACGAAGTTCGTCGAAAGGACCGTCGTATGGGGAAAGAGAACGAAAAAGTCGAAGATGAGCAGCAGGCTCAGCAGTGCCGCCGGTTTCATGAGCGTCGTGAGGATAAAGGTGGGTCTTATCCCCAGGGCGAAGACGACGACCATCTCGTTATCTGTCGAGAGGCGGAAGAGTGAGAGGGCCGCTGCGACAAAGAAGGTGATGGGCAGGGTGTAAAAGAGGATCTCCGGGAGGATGAACAGATAGAGCTTGAACATCTCCCAGAGGCTCAGCTGGATGACCGCAGTATAGCTGGCGAGCTTGATCAGGAAGATCACCGACGCAATGCAGAAGAGCGGCAGGAAGATCGAAAAGAAGAGCAGCGAGAAGGTGCTCAGGATATAGCGGCGCAGTCTATGCATAGAGGGCGTCCACAAAGCGTGCGATCGGCGTATCGAAAAGGTAGACGATCCAGGTCGCCGTCGCCAGGAACGGGATAAAGGGCACCTGCTTGCTCGCATCGGTCTCGTTGCGCAGCAGCATCGCTGGCAGGGCGAGCAGGGCGGAGAGGAAGACGGCGGCAAGGCCGAGTTCAATGCCAAGGAGCGCGCCCATCGTCGCGCCGATCATAATGTCGCCTTCGCCCATCGCTTCGATGACGGCGGGCAGGGTGTTGTAGTTTTTGACCCAAGAGGCCTGTTTGAGATTGGGGCTCATGCGCTTGAGCTTGACGTACAGATAGTAGGAGACGTAAAAGCGCAGCAGGGCAAACCCCCCGGCGAAGAGGAGGGCATTTTTGAGATTTTCGACCAGCATCTGCGGCGACCAGGCGCTGACGACGGCCAGGGTCAGGGCAAAGAGGTTGAGGCTGTCGGGGACCATCTTGTAGTAAAAGTCGATGACCGAGAGGGCCAGCAGGGTCAAAAAGACCCCGGTGGTGCCGACCATGGCGGCGGAGAGCCCGAGTTTGAGGTAGAGTGCGGCAGCCATTGCGGCGCTGAGCAGTTCGATGATCGGGTACTGGGTGCTGATGGGCGCCTTGCAGAAGGCGCAGCGGCCGCGAAGAAAGAGCCAGGAGAAGAGCGGTACGTTATGCCACGGCTTCAGGTTTGTGCCGCAGTGCGGGCAGTGCGACGCGGGGAAGACGACGCTCTCGCCGCGGGGGATGCGGTAGATGACGACGTTGAGAAAGGAGCCGACAAGCGCGCCGAAGAGAAAAACGAGGAAGAGAAGGGTCCAGAACATCATAATCCCCCGAAACGGCGTTCGACCGACTTGAAGCGGTCGATAATGCTTTGCAGCTCATGAGACGTAAAATCGGGCCAGAGGGTGCGGGTGAAGAAGAGTTCCGCGTAGGCCGCCTGCCACAGCAGGAAATTCGAGAGGCGGTGGTCACCTCCGGTGCGGATAAGCAGGTCGACGGACTGCGGGGTATCCAGGGCGCTATTGAGGCTTTCGGATGTCACAACCCTCCCTTCGGCCTGCAGCGTGTTGACCGCCCGGACGATCTCGTCTTTGGCCCCGTAGTTCAGGGCAAGGTTTTGTGTCAAACCGGTACAATGCGCCGTCTTCTCCTCCGTCTCACGGATAAGCTTCTGAAGCTTTCCAGAGAACCCTGATACGTCTCCGATCGCGCAAAAACGCACATTGTTTTCAAGGTATATCGGCAACTCTTTTTTCAGATAGCGGTTGAGGAGCTTCATCAAGAAGTCCACTTCAACCTTGGGGCGTTTCCAGTTTTCGGTGCTAAAGGCGTAGAGCGTCAGCGTGGAGATCTCTTCATGCCTGGATGCAAATGTGACGATGTCGCGGATGACCTCCGCACCGCGTTCATGCCCCTTGACGCGCGGCTGCTCCTGCTGCTGTGCCCATCGGCCGTTGCCGTCCATGATGATTGCGACGTGGCGGGGCAGGTTGCTCATAGGCCCTCCGCCTCGTCAAGCAGCTGCAGGGAGAGGGAGAGCTTGCCGCAGCGCGGCAGGACCTTCTCCCCCTGGCCGGAGATGAAAGTGATGGCGTTGTCGTCGCTCCCGAAACCCTGGGAAGCCGTGAGGACATTGAGGCAGACCGCATCGACGTTTTTGGCTGCCAGCGCTTTTTTGGCGTTTTCAAGGGCGCTGCTTTCGTCGAATTCCGCTTTGAAGGCGACGCTCTTGATCCCCTCTTTGTCGACGGAGGCAATGAGGTCCCGGTTCTGCACGAGTTCGGGCGACCAGGAAGCGCCGAGGGCCTCTTTTTTCAGTTTCCCCTGCTGGGGGTGTGCCGGGACGTAATCACTGACGGCGGCGGCCATAAAGAGGTAGGGGGTCTTCTGGATCAGGTGGATCGGCTCGTCGGTAATGAGGGAGGGTTTGCTCATCATCCCTTTTTTGGCGACGCGGATGGAGTCGGTCAGGTACTCGGCCATCTCTTCGCTCCCCTCGACGTCAAGGGTGTGCATGCTCTCGGGCAGGCCGTCGTCGAAGCGGGTCGCGATGAGATTGACGTCGGCACCGCGGAGGTAGAGCGCCGTGGCGAGGGCGGAGGCCATCTTTCCGCTGGAGAAATTGGAGAGGTAGCGGACGTCATCGAGCCGCTCGACGGTGCCGCCGCCCGTGACGATAACACGGCGGTGGCTCCAGAAGTCGTTTTTGAGCAGCAGGCGTGCGCTCTGCCAAAAGAGCTCCAGCGGTTCGGCCATGGCGCCGTCGCCGGTCGTCTGGCAGGCGAGCTCTTTCGTCTGGGTCTTTACGATTTCGTAGTTGGCGACGCCGAGCATCTTCAGGTTGGCCTGGGTGATGGGGTGCTTGATCATATTGGTGTTGGCCGAGGGGGCCAGCAGTTTGACGCCGGGGAAGGCCAGGGCACACTGCAGCAGCAGGTTGTCGGCGATGGCGTTGGCGAGCTTCGCGATGGTGTTGGCGCTGGCGGGGGCGATAACCATCAGGTCCGCATCCTCGGCGCTCTGGATATGGTTGTGGCGCGATGCCCACGATTCATTGGCGCTGTGCAGCACTTCGTTGCGGCTGAGGGTCTCGAAGCTGAGCGGCGTCACGAATTTTTTCGCCGCATCGGTCATGACGACCTTGACGTCCGCACCGGCCTTGACG
>JACXUG010000084.1 GCA_014764065.1 Campylobacterales bacterium | reverse complement strand
ATTTCTCTCATAGGCCTCGACGATGCGCGCCACCAGCGGGTGTCGAACCACGTCCTGGCTGGTGAACGAGCTGAAGGCGATGCCGCGCACATCGGCCAGCACCTTCTGAGCTTGCGCCAGACCGCTTTGCGTTCCGCGCGGCAAGTCCACCTGGCTGATGTCGCCGGTGATGACCGCGCGAGAGCCGAAGCCGATACGGGTGAGGAACATTTTCATCTGCTCAGGCGTGGTGTTCTGCGCCTCATCCAGAATGATGAACGACTGGTTGAGCGTGCGCCCGCGCATGAAAGCCAGCGGCGCGATCTCGATAGCGCCTCGTTCGAACATTTTTTGCGTCTTTTCCATGCCGAGCAGGTCGTACAGCGCGTCATACAAAGGGCGCAGGTACGGGTCGATCTTCTGGGTCAGATCGCCGGGCAGGAAACCGAGCCGCTCCCCGGCTTCGACCGCGGGGCGCGTCAGCACCAGACGAGTGATGGCGTGGCGCTCCAGCGCATCGACGGCGCAGGCCACCGCAAGAAAGGTCTTGCCCGTGCCCGCCGGGCCGATGCCAAAGGTGATGTCGTGCTGAAGAATGTTGCGGATGTACTGCACCTGATTGGGCGTGCGGCCGTGCAGACTTTCCCGGCGGGTGTAGAGCACCGGCTCGTCCTCGGCCGCGGCGAGTTTGGGGCGCTGTCCTTGTGCGGCCTGCACCAGTTCGAGCTGGATGTCCTCCAGACTGAATCGCGCGTCGGCCCGGCCCCACAGCGTTTGCAGCAGATCGAGTGCGCGCCGGGCGGCGGCGCTTTCGCCTTCGATGCTCACGGTGTCGGCTCGACGCGACAGGCGAACGTCGAACGCGACCTCGATCTGTCTGAGGTTTTCATCCAGCGGGCCGCAGAGTTGGGCGAGTCGGGCATTGTCGGGCGGGGAAAAAGTGTGTCGAAGTTGCACGGGCGAGTTGGGCATGGGGACGAACAGGGTTGCACCGCCGATGGCTGCACAAATCCCCGCATTCAGGGGCGTGAGTTGATAGTATCGGGCTGATGCCGACATTGTCTGCTCGGCGCAAGAATCAGAAACGGAAGCCGATGAGCACCATGCAATGCGCTTTGGTCGTCGATGACCTTCCCGCTGTGCGGGCCGGGTTTGTCGAATTGCTGCGCGAAAACTATCCCGGCGTGCGCATTTTCGAGGCGGGTCGCATGACCGACGCCATGCAGATTCTGCAGCGCGAACCCGTCGACCTGCTGCTGGTCGATCTGGGCCTTCCCGATTCCAGCGGTCTGGAATTGATCCGCACCCTCACGGAAACCCGCCCTCAGGCTCGCTCAGTGGTGGTCACGATCTTTGACGACGACGACCATCTCTTCCCCGCACTCCAGGCGGGCGCCTTCGGTTATCTGCTCAAGGATCGCCCAAAAATCGAGTTGCGCGCCCAACTTCGACGCATCCAGGATGGCGAGCCGCCGCTGTCGCCCAGTATTGCCCGCCGCATGGTGCAGCATTTCACCCATCTGCATCGCACGATGTCGGCCCCCTCTCCGAACCTGCCGCAAGAAGAACACATTGCACTCACCGAACGCGAGAGCGAGGTGCTGCAACTGGTCGGCAAGGGTTACACCCTGCCAGAAATTGCCGTTCAGCTCGGCCTGTCGCGACACACCGTGGCCGACTACGTCAAGCAGATCTACCGCAAGCTCAACATCTCTTCGCGCGCTGAAGCTGCTCTCGAGGCGGTAAGGCGCGGTCTGGTGCGCTGAACCCGCGGCCCCCGTTGGCTCTTCGCTCTCCCCTAGGATTTCCCTATGTCGCCCAACCCGATGCCGACCGATCTGTCCGAGTGCTATCTGAATGGCGCCTTTCAGCCGCTCGCCCAATGCCAGGTATCCGTACTTGATCGCGGCTTTATTTTCGGGGACGGGGTCTATGAGGTGATCCCCGTCTATGGCCGAAGGGTCTTCCGGGCCGATGACCACCTCGCAAGACTGGCACGCAGCCTAGACGCAGTCGGTATCAAGAATCCCAGTCAGGCCAACGACTGGCTGGCGCTGGTGCGGGAACTCATCTCGCGCAACGCCCCGGATGATCAGTGCATCTATATACAAGTCACCCGTGGCGTGGCCAAACGCGATCATGCGTTTCCCCAAGGTGTCGAGCCGACCGTGTTCATGATGAGCTTTCCGTTTCCGCACGTGCTCGAACAAAAGCGCGCCCAGGGCGTGGCCTGCATCACGGCGCCCGATCTGCGCTGGAGAAACGCACATATCAAATCGATCTCGCTTCTCGGCAACGTCCTGGCCCGGCAACTCTCTGTTGAGTGCGAGGCTACTGAAACCATTCTCATCAGAGACGGCCAACTGACCGAAGCCTCGGCCTCAAATGTCTGGTTGGTGCGCAACGGCCGACTCGCGGCCCCCCTTCGGGACCACGATAAACTGGAAGGCATTCGTGTCGGGTTGCTGCAAGAGCTGTGCGGCGAAATTGGAATCAGACTCGAATTCCGCCCCATCTCCGAGTGGGAGCTGCGCTGCGCCGACGAAATTTTGCTCACCTCCGCAACAAAAGAGGTGCTCTCCGTCACGACACTCGATGGCAAGGCAGTAGGGCAAGGCAAGCCCGGACCGGTGGCGACCGCACTCTACAGTGCCTACCAAGAAGCCAAGAAAAGCCAGTCTCATTAGCCGTAGTCAGCGTTGAAACGTCCCGGCAATGAGGGACTTTCATCGAGATGTCACGAAAGTGCTTGACAGGTAGTTTCGCCCCATGCACAATCCCATCTCTCGGCGCTGACCGCGCCAAGCAGTCAAGCAAAAAAATAACGAATAACCTTTTACTTGACTGGGAATAAAATTTAGTGCAATAATCGATATCTTCGCTACGAAAAATCAGCGACCGAAGCAAGAGAACAGTAAAACCTTTCGCTTGACTCGGAATTAAAATTAGTGCAATAATGTGTATCTTCGCTGCAAATGCAGCAAACGCCTAAATGGGCGGGCTCATTAAGAAATCAACCGATAAGCGTGGGCGTTTGGCTTGATGCAAATATACCAAACGCTCATATGAAGTACGGAAGTTTTCCGTAATTCCTTGAGCGTGCATTGTTCGCAATGCAAAAATGATCGAACTATAGAGTTTGATCCTGGCTCAGATTGAACGCTAGCGGCATGCTTTACACATGCAAGTCGAACGGCAGCGCGGGGCAACCTGGCGGCGAGTGGCGAACGGGTGAGTAATACATCGGAACGTGCCCTGTGATGGGGGATAACTACGCGAAAGCGTAGCTAATACCGCATACGACCTAAGGGTGAAAGTGGGGGATCGCAAGACCTCACGTCATAGGAGCGGCCGATGGCGGATTAGCTAGTTGGTGGGGTAAAGGCTTACCAAGGCGACGATCCGTAGCTGGTCTGAGAGGACGACCAGCCACACTGGGACTGAGACACGGCCCAGACTCCTACGGGAGGCAGCAGTGGGGAATCTTGGACAATGGGGGCAACCCTGATCCAGCAATGCCGCGTGTGGGATGAAGGCCTTCGGGTTGTAAACCACTTTTGGCGGGGACGAAATATCGAGTGCTAATACCATTCGGTGATGACGGTACCCGCAGAATAAGCACCGGCTAACTACGTGCCAGCAGCCGCGGTAATACGTAGGGTGCAAGCGTTAATCGGAATTACTGGGCGTAAAGCGTGCGCAGGCGGTTAGGTAAGACAGATGTGAAATTCCCGGGCTCAACCTGGGAACTGCATTTGTGACTGCCTGGCTAGAGTGCGGCAGAGGGGAGTGGAATTCCGCGTGTAGCAGTGAAATGCGTAGATATGCGGAGGAACACCGATGGCGAAGGCAACTCCCTGGGCCTGCACTGACGCTCATGCACGAAAGCGTGGGGAGCAAACAGGATTAGATACCCTGGTAGTCCACGCCCTAAACGATGTCGACTAGTTGTTGGACGGGTTACTGTTCAGTAACGTAGCTAACGCGTGAAGTCGACCGCCTGGGGAGTACGGCCGCAAGGTTAAAACTCAAAGGAATTGACGGGGACCCGCACAAGCGGTGGATGATGTGGTTTAATTCGATGCAACGCGAAAAACCTTACCTACCCTTGACATGCCAGGAACTTGCCAGAGATGGCTTGGTGCTCGAAAGAGAGCCTGGACACAGGTGCTGCATGGCTGTCGTCAGCTCGTGTCGTGAGATGTTGGGTTAAGTCCCGCAACGAGCGCAACCCTTGTCATTAGTTGCTACGCAAGAGCACTCTAATGAGACCGCCGGTGACAAACCGGAGGAAGGTGGGGATGACGTCAAGTCCTCATGGCCCTTATGGGTAGGGCTACACACGTCATACAATGGGCGGTACAGAGGGTTGCCAACCCGCGAGGGGGAGCCAATCCCTTAAAACCGCTCGTAGTCCGGATTGCAGTCTGCAACTCGACTGCATGAAGTCGGAATCGCTAGTAATCGCGGATCAGCTTGCCGCGGTGAATACGTTCCCGGGTCTTGTACACACCGCCCGTCACACCATGGAAGTGGGGTTTACCAGAAGTAGTTAGCTTAACCGCGAGGAGGGCGATTACCACGGTAGGCTTCATGACTGGGGTGAAGTCGTAACAAGGTAGCCGTATCGGAAGGTGCGGCTGGATCACCTCCTTTCTAGAGACGCATCAAGTCGAGCGCTCACCCTTATCGGTTGTCAACGTTGATGGTGGTTGCGATACCGAACTTCGTGTCCCAAGCGGGTCTGTAGCTCAGTCGGTTAGAGCACCGTCTTGATAAGGCGGGGGTCGTTGGTTCGAATCCAACCAGACCCACCAGAACTGGAGTTTACCCCGGGGGTGTAGCTCAGCTGGGAGAGCACCTGCTTTGCAAGCAGGGGGTCATCGGTTCGATCCCGTTCACCTCCACCAGTCATCAAAAGAAAAATTATTTTCTTTTGATGAAACCATCGTTGTGTTCTTTAACAATTCAAAAGCTGATATTTGTATGATGAGAGTCATACTTTGCGATTGCATCGCAAATATGAGTTCAATCCTATTTGACCGGTGGTCAAAATTATAGGATCAAGCGACTAAGTGCATACGGTGGATGCCTTGGCGACTACAGGCGATGAAGGACGTTGTAGCCTGCGATAAGCTGCGGTGAGCTGGCAAACAAGCTTTGACCCGCAGATTTCCGAATGGGGAAACCCACCCGTAAGGGTATCTCTGACTGAATACATAGGTCATTGAAGCGAACCGGGCGAACTGAAACATCTCAGTAGCTCGAGGAAAAGAAATCAACCGAGATTCCGATAGTAGTGGCGAGCGAAATCGGAGCAGCCTGCATAATTTAGCATTTGGTATAGCAAAACGACATGGAAAGGTCGGCCACAGAAGGTGATAGCCCTGTATGTAAAATGCCTTATGTGGAACTAAGTATGCGACAAGTAGGGCGGGACACGTGTAATCCTGTCTGAACATGGGGGGACCATCCTCCAAGGCTAAATACTCGTAGTCGACCGATAGTGAACAAGTACCGTGAGGGAAAGGTGAAAAGAACCCCGGGAGGGGAGTGAAATAGATCCTGAAACCGTATGCATACAAAAAGTCGGAGCCCTACGGGGTGACGGCGTACCTTTTGTATAATGGGTCAGCGACTTACATTCAGTGGCAAGCTTAACCGAATAGGGAAGGCGCAGGGAAACCGAGTCCGAATAGGGCGTCTAGTCGCTGGGTGTAGACCCGAAACCGGATGATCTATCCATGGCCAGGATGAAGGTGCGGTAACACGTACTGGAGGTCCGAACCGACTAGTGTTGCAAAACTAGCGGATGAGCTGTGGATAGGGGTGAAAGGCTAAACAAATCCGGAAATAGCTGGTTCTCCTCGAAAACTATTTAGGTAGTGCCTCGCGTATCACCGCCAGGGGTAGAGCACTGTTTTGGCTAGGGGGTCATGACGACTTACCAAACCAATGCAAACTCCGAATACTGGTGAGTGCAGCGCGGGAGACAGTGCACCGGGTGCTAACGTCCGGACACAAGAGGGAAACAACCCAGACCGCCAGCTAAGGTCCCTAAATATGGCTAAGTGGGAAACGAAGTGGGAAGGCATTGACAGTCAGGAGGTTGGCTTAGAAGCAGCCACCCTTTAAAGAAAGCGTAATAGCTCACTGATCGAGTCGTCCTGCGCGGAAGATGTAACGGGGCTAAGCTATATACCGAAGCTGCGGATGTGCGTAAGCACATGGTAGAGGAGCGTTCTGTAAGCCTGTGAAGGTGTGCTGAGAGGCATGCTGGAGGTATCAGAAGTGCGAATGCTGACATGAGTAGCGTTAAAAGAGGTGAAAAGCCTCTTCGCCGAAAGCGCAAGGTTTCCTACGCAACGTTCATCGGCGTAGGGTGAGTCGGCCCCTAAGGCGAGGCAGAGATGCGTAGTCGATGGGAAACAGGTCAATATTCCTGTACCGATGTCTAGTGCGATGTGGGGACGGAGAAGGTTAAATCAGCCGGGTGTTGGATGTCCCGGTTCAAGTGTGTAGGCGTGCCCCTTAGGCAAATCCGGGGGGCTTAGCTGAGGCATGATAACGAGGCAGCTTGCTGCTGAAGTGATTGATACCCTGCTTCCAAGAAAAGCCACTAAGCTTCAGCTAGACGCGACCGTACCGCAAACCGACACTGGTGCGCGAGATGAGTATTCTAAGGCGCTTGAGAGAACTCGGGAGAAGGAACTCGGCAAATTTGTACCGTAACTTCGGGATAAGGTACGCCTCTGGTATGTGACGCTGTACAGGCTGAGCAGAAAGGGGCCGCAGTGAAAAGGTGGCTGCGACTGTTTATTAAAAACACAGCACTCTGCAAACACGAAAGTGGACGTATAGGGTGTGACGCCTGCCCGGTGCCGGAAGGTTAAGTGATGGGGTGCAAGCTCTTGATCGAA
>JACXUG010000020.1 GCA_014764065.1 Campylobacterales bacterium | reverse complement strand
GGTAAAGGCAATCTGGTCCCGATCGGTATCTACGATAAAGAGACCGAAAAAGCGATGGACGGCTTCGCCACGCTGGACAAGAAGCTCAACTTCTTCTCCGAGTGGCTTGCAGACGAGTGGAAATGGCCGGAGTACGCGGTACCGTTCTACCCGCGTAACGACGAAGAGAAAGCAGCGATGCCGCATATCGTCTCCCATGTCAACCATATGTACATGAAAGCGGACAACGAGTTTGCGCTCAACACGGTCTTCCGTCTGCCGTATAACATCCATACGCGTTCTGCGAACTCCAAACACCTGATGGAGATCTCACAGAACCACGACCCGATCTGGATCAACACGCAGGATGCGAAGCGTATGGGCTTCAAGCGCGGCGACGCCATCCGTGTCCGCATCACGGATACGGTCTCCGGCCTGGAGAGCGGTTACTTCGTCGCGATGGCGGTTCCGACCGAAGGTCAGATGCCGGGCGTTCTCGCCTGTTCACACCACGGTGGCCGCTGGAAGCTGAAAAACTCCGTCACAATCCCGAACGGTGTTTCCGACGGTAAAGTTGAAGACATCCCCGTCGGTTCCGGCGACCTGAACGATCCTGCATTCCTGCAGGCCTCACCGGAAGGTGCAGGTACGGCTGCCGGTGCGATCAAAGTTGCTGATTACGACGGCACGGCCGGCATGAACAGCTTCGGTGTTCCGACGGCAGAGATGCAGATGGACGGGAAAACGGGTAAACTCAAATATGTCGAGGGGATCCATCCGTTCCATACCAAGCGTTTCGCGGCGTACAACAAAGACAGCGACAACATCTGGTGGGACGGTCTTTCCGGTTCCTGGCAGAATGCCGTCGCGCCGGCGCACCCGGACCCGATCTCCGGTATGCACTGCTGGCACCAGAAGGTTATCCTGGAGCCTGCGCAGCCGGGTGACAAAATCGGTGATATCGTTGTCAACTACGAGAACAACTTTAAAACCTATCAGGCATGGCGTGACGAACTCACGCGCGGTCTGGACGCCAATTCAGAGTTCCGCCGCCCGCCGCATATCAAGCGTCCGTGGGTACCGCTCAACGAAAAAGCGTACCGCGTCGATATCAAAGACGTTTGAGTTTAATTCTTCCCACCAAGCAGGCCTTCAGCCTGCGCGGTTACAATCTCACCACATTTTCTACAGTTAGGTAATTAATGGAACAGGCACAAGCACGCAGCAATATCTACGCACTTCTTTCAAGAGTGTTGATGCAGGAAGCCGATACGGAACTTATAGACATTATCAACAACGATGACGCCATTTTGGAGATGATGCCGAACTACAAGATCTGGGAAGCACGCATGACTCTTCAAAGCAGTGAACTGATCGAGAAGCATCTGAACCCAGATTTCACCAACGTCTCCCTGCTTCATCTGATCCCCTACGAGACCTTCTATACCCGCGAGGACCAGATGCTCGAGACGGGGGGCGCCAATCCGGTGACAGACATCTACTCGGCGTACGATTTTATGGTCGATTTCGAAGTGGCCCGCGTTGTTTCGGCCGATCATATCGGGGTCGAACTGGAGTTCATGTACCATCTCTGCGAAGCACAGATCAAGGCGATGAACGACAACGACGGCGAAGCGGTCGAGGAGCTGATGGAGGTGGAACGCACCTTCCTCGAAAAGCACCTTGTGCGCTGGGCGCCGATGTACCTGCTCAACATGAAGCACGAGTCCCGTACACCGCTCTATTATGATGCGGCGGACATGACGCTGGAGTTCATCCTCAGCGACTACCAGTACCTCAGCGAGACAGCGGGAGCCTGATGGCCGGTATTACCCTCAACCCGGGCCGCTGCGTACGGCAGCTGAGCACCCTCAGCACCTGTAACAGCTGTACCACGGCGTGCCCGACCGAAGCGCTCGTGGCGACGGAAAACGTCCCCGCCGTCAACCAGGCTGCCTGCGTTGGATGTGGCGGCTGCGCGGGCGCCTGCCCGACCGAAGCGATCCGCGTCGATGATTTCAGTGCGACGGAGTTCTTTTTTGCCTTTGCCGGCGATGAGGAAAACCTCGTCTCCTGCCGCAAAAACGTTCCCTGTATCGCGGCGCTGAGTGTGGATCATCTCTTCTCGCTCGCCTCGCTCAAGGGGGGTATCCGTCTCGATACGGGCCATTGTGAGGGGTGTGAGATCGCCTCAACCTGCCGCCCCCAGTTCGAGGCGCGTGCCGAAGAAGCCTCCTACCTGCTCGAGGCGATGATGAGCAGTGCGGAGATCGTTTTCGAGGATGTCGCCTATGCAGCGCAAACAGCTGCAGATGAGAGTGACCGCCGCGGCTTCCTGCGGGCGTTCAATCTCAAGACACTGGCCGAGGGTAAGGCGAAGTTCGAGCGCGAGGTGGAGACGACGACGGATGAGCTGATCCGTCACCAGCTTGATTCGGCGGCGATCGCCCAGTTGCGGACGAAGAGCCTGCCGGACAAGCGCAAACTGCTCTTTACGGCGATGAAACGGGCTGCAAAGCCCTCTGAGTACCACGTCGTCGACGCTTCCGAACTGACGCTGGCCTCCCAGAAGCTGATGGACGGAGACAAATGTACGGCGTGCCAGATGTGCTACCGTGTCTGCCCGACGGGGGCGCTCACCAGCGACATCAAGGGGGCCAAGATCGATTTCGACGCGATGATGTGCGTGCGCTGCCACCTCTGCCATGACGTCTGCGAACCGGACGCCCTGACGCTGTCGCCGTCGTTCAATATGAAAGAGCTCTTCGAACCGACGCAGCAGCGCCTCGTGACCTTCTCCGTGCGCAACTGCGACGAGTGCGGGAACCCCTTTACCTCCCTCACCGGGGAGCGGGTCTGCCACCGCTGCCGGATCGAGGAGGAGGAAGCGCGCACCCTCTGGGGTATAGGAGATGATGAGTGAACGAAGCGAATCAGATAACACAGGTAACGAAGCTATATGGTTTTATTGCGGAAGAGGCGCAGCAGAACCGTTTTGCGCTCACCCTCAACAAACGGTTCAAGGCGAGCGGGGACGATGCGATGATGATACCGATGAACATCCGTCCCGACGACTTCTATTTTACGCTCTCGAACATGAAACAGTCGCACGTCAACGGGGCGGTCATCGCAATGGAGTACCAGGACCAGGTGCTTGAAATCGCTGATACCGCTTCACCGTTGTGTGAACGTACGGGGATTTGCGATACCGTCGTCGCTGAAAATGGGCAGATGCACGGCGAGCTTCTCCTGCCGTTTGCCCTGAAAGAGATGGCGGAAAAAAGCGGTGTGAAGCGTATCGCTCTGATTGGTGCCACCCTTTTGGCGGGGGCATTGGCGCTGATCTCGGAAAACATGAGCGTCGCGATGTTCGATCCGTGGATCGAGGATCTGATGGCACTGCAGGAACGCCTCGGCGCCGAACTCGACATCAACCGCCTCGCGGAGGGGATGAGCGTCGATCTTTCCGGTTACGACATGCTCATCGACCTCTCCGGGATGCGGGATCTATCGATGGTCACCGCACTCCCGGCGTTGAATGTCGACCTCAAACAGCCCCGGCAGCCCTCGGCACTGCGCCAGCGCTGCGTCGAACTGGACCGCTCCTACAGCGGTTACGAGAGTCTGCTGGACATTATGACCGAGACCGTTTATAATTATTTGACAAAGGAAACCAGATGAACCCACATGATCTCGACGATCTCAAAGCGGAGTTCGACAAGTTCGTCCGCGAAAAATGTTCGACCGATGAAAGCGGCAACCCCGTCGAAAACGAGCGCGATGCCGGTGATGCCGTCGACGACGAGCCCGTTCCGGCCTTTGTAGACGAACTGGAAAACAAGCTGTTGGCACCGGCACTCAGCGGCGTCTACCTCTCGCGTATCGATATCAAACGCATCTCCCAGGCCCTGGACGAATCGCTGCCGATCAAAGAGCGCAAAAAGATGGTCAAGGCGCTGTTCCGCCATACGAACTCCAAGGCGTGGCTGCGCGGCGCCTTCGACGAGATCAACAACCACATCAACGGGCGCATCCTCATCTACCGTGAGCTCTCAGAGACCTTCCCCGCGACGGCGCCGATCTTCGCCGAGCATATCGCCAAGGCGGAGAAGACGAAAAAGATGTTCGACCAGATCGTCGCGGACTTCGAGGAGATCGAACCGACCGACGAACCGATGATGGTGTGACGCTACGCGTCCGCAGTTTGAGTTACTATAAGGTTATGGTATAGTATATGCGCATAATCGGTGTCGTGCACCGGAAGGAGTATTTATGATCACTAAAGGTCTTCTTGCCCTTGCATGTATCGGAGTACTCTGTGTCTTCCCGGTCCAGGCGAAAAACGACAAACACGGCGATCTGCCCCCGGGGCTACAGAAAAAAGCCCGCAGCGGCAAGCCGCTGCCCCCGGGCTAGTAGAAAAAGCTCCAAAGAGGGCAACGGATCGACCGTGCCGTGTTTGAACAGGAAGCCGTGATTATCGCTTCGCGTGACCGTGACGGTCTGCTGACCGTCCGTATCGATGGCAAAGTGGCCCGGGTCGCTGAAAAAAACACTGGAAATCGTCGATATTCTCCAGCGGTAACGATGCGCGGCTTCCGCTTTGCCGTGCCGCTCCTGGCGTTCGGACGGCGCCGACTTACTTTCTTCGTCCGAGTAACCCATGAGTTTTGAATTCCCTTGGCTGTTCCTGTTGCTGCCGCCGTTGTGGTACTGCCTTTACCGCTGCCGCGAACGCCTGAGCCCGCGCTATTTTGTCCATCTCGAACTCTTTGCCGTACGGCGGGGGTGGTTCAAACGGCTCTGGCTGCTGCGCTACCTTGCGGTGCTACTGCTGGTAGCAGCAATCGCCTCTCCCGTCACGATCGATCAGGATGACCCGCTGAACCGCCAGGGGGTCGACGTCGTGCTGGCGCTCGATGGCAGCGGGTCGATGGGGGCGTCGGGCTTTGACCCAAAAAGCCGGGCGAGCCGTTTCGATATCGCCAGAAAGATCGCCAAACACTTTATCGTCGATCGTATAGGCGATAACGCCGGAGTCGTCCTTTTCGGCGATTTCGCCTTTATCGCCTCGCCGGTAACCTATGAAAAAACCGTTGTCGCGGAGATGACGGACTACCTCGTCTACGGCATGGCGGGGCAGAACACGGCCATCGGCGAGGGGATCGCCATGGGCGTCAGGGCGCTTGAAGACTCCAAGGCGGCCTCCAAGGTACTTGTCCTGCTGACCGACGGGGAACACAACAGCGGGCGGGTATCGCCCAAAGCGGCGACGGAGCTGGCCGTCAAACATGGTATCCGCATCTATACGGTCGGGATGGGACAGCAGGGGGATTTCGACGAAGCGATGCTCCGCCGGATCGCCGACGAGAGCGGCGGAGTCTTCTTTGCCGCCTATGACCCGGAAACCCTGGCCGAGGTCTATGATGCGATCGACGCCCTGGAGCGCTCCAGAATCAAGTCGGAACGGATCTTGCGGAAAGAGTACTATTACGCCTGGCCGCTGGCAATGGGCGTATTGCTGCTCTTCTACCTCTGGCGCAGGGAGGCGCTGCTATGACGTTTATGGCGCCGCTGTGGCTCTGGCTGCTGCTCTTCTTCGGACTCTATCTCGTCTATCGCCGTCAGCGCGGCGGCGGTCTCGTCTGGAGCGTGCGGAGCGGTTTCCTGGTGTCGGCGATCATCTTCGGCATTCTCGCACTGGCCCGCCCGGTGTCGATGCAGGAACCGGTGTCGATCGAGCAGCGCGGCAGCGATGTCATCTTTGCCATCGATATCTCCCGCTCCATGCAGGCGACCGATATCGCCCCGAGCCGCCTTGAGGCGGCGAAGCAGCTGCTCTCGTCGGTGGTGGAAGCTGACGATACGAACCGCTTCGGTGTCCTGGCGTTTACGACGAACCCTGTGATTCTGTCGCCGCTGACCCGCGACGACGAACTGCTGCTACACCTCTTTTCGGGTCTGGACACGTCGATGGTCATGACCCGGGGGACGGAAATAGGCGGTGCGCTGGAGCTGGCGCGCAAACTGTCGCGTTCCGAGCATCCCATCGTCGTCCTTTTGACGGACGGCGGCGATAGTCTGGGCTACTCCCAGGAGGCGGCGAAGGCACGCGCAGCCGGGCTGATCGTCAACGTCGTCATGCTGGCGACGCCGTCGGGAGGCACGCTGAAAGCCGAAGATGGGAAACTGCTGTGCAACGAGGAGGGCGGCATCGTCGTGACGGCACGCAACAGTGCGATCGACGCGATCGCCGACGCGACCGGCGGTGTCGTGATCGACGGGGCGGATGCCGGGGCGCTGGCGGCAGCCATCAAAGCCCAGGGGATGGCGGATATACGGGAAAAACGGAAGATTATCCTCTACCGGGAGTATTTTTACGCTCCGCTTGCACTGGCACTGCTGTTCGCCATGCTTGGCATGACGGATGTTATTTCACGGATCGGAGGGCGTCGTGCGTAACCGTCTTGGCCATATCACCTCTATACCCGCGGTCACTGCATCCCTCCTGGTGCAGGGATGGCGCGTGATCTCCGTATGGAAAGGGCACCGAGCGCTGCTCCCGCTTCTGCTCGGTTTCTTTGCGGCGCTATTGTCGGTACTGCTGCTGCTACTGTGGAATGCGACGCTGCCGTACCGGGCGGCAGAGGCCTATCATGCGGCCGACTTCAACCGCAGTGCCGCGCTCTATGCGCAGATGGAGGGGGCGGCGGCACTGTATGATGCGGGCAATGCCTGGTACCGTACAGGCGAGTATGAACGCGCACTGCAGTACTACAGCGCATTGGAGCAGCATGAAGGCAGCTTCGGCGCGTCGGTATGGTTCAACCGTGGCAATGCCCTTGTCCGCCTCAAGGAGTTCGCGAAAGCGCGCGAGGCCTTTGCCCGTTCTCTGGCGCTGCATTACGATGAGGAAGCGCTCGCGAACATGATGCATATTCTCGCGGCGGAGGAGCAGGACCATATGCTCACAGGACGCCAGGAGGGCAAGAAGCGCGCCCAGGAGCAGGAGACCGAACGCAGCGAAGGCGGCCCAAAGAAAGAGGGCGGGGGCAGCAACCAGCAGAGCAGTGCCGAACGCCGCTCCGGGGCCGGAAGCCAGGGAAAAAAGGTGGAGCGGGAGGAGCAGCTGGAGTTCTCAAACAAAGGTAACAGCCGCCTGAGCTCAAAACAGTATGAACTGATCAATCAAAGGAGCGTACATGAAACGAACCCCTGGTAGAGAGCTGCTCTGGATACTGCTGCTTCTGCCGCTGTTCTCATGGGCCGTGGAAACAACCTACACCTGGAGTGCCGCGGCGACGAAAACGCGTGTAGCGCAGCACGAAGCCTTTGCCGTCGAGTACACCTGCCGCTTCGATTCGGAAGCCTATGCCTACATCATCGCCTTCGATCCGGTGAGGGAGACGGAGGCATACCGCATTGAACCGCAGAACAGCGAGGAGCAGATCGTCGACGGGCATCGGGTCAACCGTTACCGTTTCACCGTTTTCCCGAAAATAGCCGGACCCCTTTCGCTGGCATTCAGTGCCACGATGGAGCAAACGACGAAGGCTTCTATCGAAAACGCGGTGATGGGGCGGGACAACGTCGAAAAGCTCGACTATACGGCCCGTACCGTCTCGCTGCCCGTGATCGACGTAGCGGTGGCACCGCAGCAGACGCCTTATGCCGGGCATTTGAGCCTCTCGCTCGTGGTCGACCGCGAAACGGTCGATGCCTTTACGCCGGTACAGGTGGCCGTAAGACTGGACGGCTACGGCAACCTTGATACGATGGTGCCCTTTGCGTTGAATATTCCGGGCGCCCGACAGTTTACCGACGGGGAGGCCAAAGCGCTTCGTCTCGGCGATAACGGCTACGAGGGGAGTATCGGCCAGCAGTTTGCCATCGTATCGGACCGCAATTTCACGGTACCGGCCCTGCAGCTCTCCTATTACGACACGGAGCAGCAACGGACGGTGACACTGACCACCGAGCCTCATACTGTAGCCGTCCGTTCCGCGGCTGACGCCGCTGCGGACGAAGCGAAGCCTGCGCCGTCCGGCGAAGCGTCAGTGGAGTGGAACGCATCGTGGCTGCACCTGCTGCTGGCGCTGTTGGCGGGTGTCGTAATCGGGCGCTTCCTGCTACCCGTACGGGTGGAGACGGAAGCCGCCTCACTCCCGGAGAAACTCAGAGGCTGCAGTGATCCGAAACACTTCGCTGCCTATCTGGCCATGGCGGATGCCGAGGGCTACCGGGAGATGATCGATGCGATCGAGGCGAAGCTTAAGGCGGGGGAGAGGGTCGACCTTTCCGCGTACAAACGGCAGCTCTGAGGCCCTCTGTTTTATAGAACGACGGTTGCATTCAGTACGGAAAAACAGAGAGCATATTTGACAAAGATACTCCGTTTCAAAACTGCGGCGGGTGTGTTCTATGTCACCCGCGACGGCGGCGGACAAGACCATGTCCTTTTCAACGACGAAAGCATGGGCGACCACAGTGACATGATCGAAGCGATCGAGGGGTTCGTCCACGAGAGCGGTTTCTACATCATCCACCCCGAGATGGCCTATCCCCTCGATACCTTCGACCTCGGCATTCCCGACGACATCAGCGGCTGGGAGCCCTGCTGACCTAGAACTCAAAAGCCTTTTTCAGATCACGGAGTGCCTGCCTGCGTGTATCGTAAAGCGTATGGCACTCGTCAGAGGGGTGCTTTTCGCAGAAGCGGTGGAGCCAGTCGAGCTGGTTGGCTGCATCCTGGATGGCACCGAAATGTTCCAGGTACTTTTTGGCATTCCTGATCTTGCGTTTGGCCTCGATCAGCCCGGCTTCATGGAGGAACTCCAGGACGTACCGTGCCTGTTTGTATAGTAGGCGGATCTCATGGATCTCTTTCTCTTTGGAATCCTTACTGAGGGCCTTCCCCGCGCTTTTGGCCTTTTCATACAGGGCTTCGCCCCGCACGACGAGCCGCTTCTTCCGCTGGTCGAGTTTCAGGGCTTTGACATCGGCAATGAGCAGGTCGATCGTCTGGCCGAAACGCGCCGCCGTTTCGGGCGGCCACCGTTTTTTGTACTGTTTGGTCCGGTAGCGCGTCAGCGCACTGTGAAGCTGCGGGTAGCTTTCAAGAGAGAGGGCATCGAGAAAGACGTCGGTTTCGCGCAGCGGGTTGGTGACTTTGAGCATCGACTTGGCGATGGTGTCGGGGGCGTAGAGGTGCCTGCTGTATGCCGCGAGGACGGAGCGGAACCGCCGGAGGGCGACTCGGAAACGGTGCAGAGCTTCGATATCGGCGTCCGGCCCGATAAGCGTGAGCTGCTGCTTGGCCGTTTCGAGCTGCTGTACCAGGTAGGATTTCAAAAGCGCGCTTTCCATGATGGAACATTATAGTGCAGCTTTGTTACATCCTCACTTCAAGATAAAATCGGCGTAGATCGGAAGGTGGTCGGAGTAGCCCTTCCCGGTATGGTGCTTGGGGTAGGTACGGCTGTGCTGCCAGCGGTAGGGAGCCCCCTTCTTGCTCAGGAGGTAGTCGGGACGGAAGCGTGCAAAACTTCCCTTAACGTATTCGTTCCCTTTCCCGTCGGCCAGGGCGGGGGAGATGATGATGTGGTCGAGGGCCTCTTGCTGCCCGTAGAAACTGTGGCTCCAGCGCTGCAGGCCGGGGAGGTCGTACCAGAGGTCGTAGGCACACTCCGGGCAGCTGCGCAGATCGTCGAGGGTGACGCCTTTTTCATCGCGCATCGTCAAGAGCACGTCGTTAATCCCCGTCATACCGTCGGTGTCGTTGTGCTTGCGTTTACGCATGAAAAGGTGCTTTTCGTCGTAGTCCGAATTGAAATCCCCCAGCAGGACATACGATACGCTTCCCAGCGCATCCAGACGGCTTTTGAGCGCCCTGGCCGAGAGTATGCGCAAACTCTCCGGTCCCGACTTGCTTTTCCAATGGTTGACGAAGAGGTAGAGCGGTTCACCGCCGGTGTCGAGGCGGGCTTCGAGGATGTTGCGGATATGGTTGCCGTTGGCGACGGCGATCTCACGCTTGACCTTGATGGGAAAGCGCGAGAGTAGGGCCGTTTTGACGACACTCGGTTTGGCGTCGGCAATAGCGCGGTGGGGGAGGTAGAGGCCGGCGCGCTTGATCTCCACCTGCAGGTCGCGCAGGGCTTGGTCCGACTCGACTTCCTGCAATCCGATGACGTCGGGTTTCATCTCAGCGATGACGCGGGCGATATTTCTCAGTTTTTTGCGGTAGGTCTTTTCGTTCCACTGCCAGGGGGTGTTCGGGATGTACTCGGCATACTCCTGGCCGCTGCGCTCCAGGTCGAAGAGGTTTTCAACGTTATAGGTTGCGATGCGCACGGTCTCTCCTGCATGAAGGTTCAGGCCAGCGAAAACGAGGATGGCTGCCAGTAGTGTAACGAAAAGCGCCGGGAGGCCTGGGCGTTTCTGCCCAGAAGAAGCCGCAGGTTGAGGCGTTGACGGGCTCATGCGTCGTGTTTGATCACGCTTCGATGCCGCTGAGGCGCAGCAGGCTCTGCGTTTCGGGTTCGCGGTCCATCAGCTTGTAGAAGAGGACGCGCATGCTCTCCGAGCCGCCGCGCCCCAGGATGATGTCAAGATAGCTGCGGCCCAGGGCGGTATCGAAGACCCCCTGGTCGACGATGGCGAAGAAGGCGTCGGCGCTGAGGACCTCGGCCCATTTGTAGCTGTAGTAGCCCGCCGCGTAACCACCGGCGAAGATGTGCGAGAAGCCGTTTTGGAACTTGTTGTACGACGGGGGCATGAGCAGGGAGGTACGTTCGCGCACGGCGTCGAGAACCGCCTGGACGTCTGGCGTCTCCTCCATGTGGAGGGTGAAGTCGAAAATGGCGAATTCGAGCTGGCGGAGCATGCCCATCGCCGACTGGAAGTTCTTGGCGCGGACCAGTTTGTCGATCATAAGGTCGCTGATAACTTCGCCGCTCTCATAGTGCTTGGCGAAGAGCTTCAATACCTGCGGTTCGTAGGCGAAGTTCTCCAGGAACTGCGACGGGAACTCCACGGCGTCCCATTCGACCCCGTTGACCCCGCTGACCCCGTTCTCGTTGACGGTACTGAGCAGGTGGTGGATGGCATGGCCCGTTTCATGGAAGAGGGTGACGACGTCGTCGTGACGGAGCAGGGAGGGGGTCGTGGCGCTTGAGGGCGGGAAGTTACAGACGATAAAGGCGCTTGCTAGCTGCTCCTCCCCGTGTTCGTCGAGGCAGTGGCTCTGCCAGTTGTGCATCCAGGCCCCGCCGCGTTTGCTCGGGCGCGCTTCGAGGTCGAGGTAGAGACGGGCGCGCAGCTGGTTGTCGACGTAGAGGTCATGGGCCGTCGCTGTGTCGTGCCAGAGCGCTACGTCCTCGGCCGGACGGATGCTGACGCCGAAGAGACGGTGCAGAAATTCGAAGAGCCCCTCGACGACGGAGTTCTGCTCGAAGTAGGGGCGGTACTCCTCCTCGTCGATGTCGTAGTGCGCTTTTTTGAGCTGTTCGGCGTAGAAGGCGCTGTCGAAGCTTTGCAGCTCCTGCGCACCCGCGAACTCCCGCAGTTCGGCCAGCTCGCGCTGTCCCTGGATCATGGAGGCGTCGGCCAGTTCGTTGAGGAAGGCCAGGACGGTGTCGGGGTCTTTGGCCATCTTCGTGGCGAGGGAGCGTTCGGCGTAGGTTTCGAAGCCGATCAGGCGTGCCGCCTCCTTGCGCAGTGCGAGCGTCTCTTCGATGATCTCGGCATTTTCTGGGGCACGGGTCGTGTAGCCCTTGTAGAGCGCTTCGCGGATCTCGCGGTTGGGGCCGTAGGTCATGTAGGCGATGTAGGAGGGCATCTGCAGGGTGAACTTCCAGGCGGTTTTCCCCTCCTCTGTTTCAATCGCCGCGCTCTCGATGTCGCTTTTGGGCATCCCCTCCACGTCTGCGGGATTGGTAATGACGTACTCGAAGGCGTTCGTCGCGTCCAGGAGGTTCTGGGAGAAACGGTTGGAAAGCTCGCTGAGGCGGAGGCTGATCTCCGCGAGGCGCTTTTTGCTGGCCTCGTCGAGGTGGGCGCCGCTCAGTTCGAACCCCTGGATGTTGAGATCGATGACGCGCTGCTGTTCGGGGGTGAGGAGGTCATACTCGGAGGCCTTGATGCTTTTGAACGCCATATAGATATCGAGGTTCTGCCCGACTTCGGTGCTGTACTCGGTGAGCAGGGGGAGAGCCGCGGTGTAGACCTCCTGGGTTTCGTCGCTGTTGTTGACGGCGTGCAGGTGCGACATCGGCGTAAAGAAGTGGTCGAGCCGTTCATCAAGCATCTCGAAGGGCTTGACGAAGTTGGCATAGCTCTTTGCTTCGATGGCAAGGAGGGCCTGGATCCGGGCACGCCCGTCGTCCAGGGTACGCTTGAGATCGTCGATAAAGGTCTCGAGGTTGACTTCAAAGGGTAGAAAAGGTGCTTTGCTCATACGGGTCCTTGTTGCTTTGCTGAAATATTACCTCAAGATGCTGATGAGTGATTAAACAATGGCAGTTATAATAGCCGCAAAACTTTGGTTCACCAGGAGAGTAATGATGAAAAAGATTGCATTATCGGTTCTTGTTGCAGCCGCCGTCGCCATGGCAGACTGCAGCTATGTGAAAGAGGGCGATGTCAGCGTCAACTGGACGGCATTCAAAACACCGATGAAGGCCGGGGTCAACGGGACATTCCGCTCTATCGTCTACAAAGGGGCGGACAAAGCGGCGTCGTTGACGGAACTACTCAAGGGTGCCAAAGTGATGATCCAGACGAACAACGTCGAGTCGGGCAATGCCGGGCGCGACGCGAAGCTCGTGCAGTTCTTCTTCAACCAGATGGACGGTCAGATGCTCGAAGCGCAGGTCCTCGCCGTGGACGAAGCGGCCAAGATCGTGCTGGTCGAGGTGATCATGAACGGCAAAGGGCTCAACGTCCCGATGGCCTACAGCTTTGAGAAGGGTTTTTTCAGTGCGAAGGGCGTGATCGACCTTGGTGACTTCAAAGCCCTTGACGCGCTTACGTCCATCAACCGCGCCTGCTACGACCTGCATGCCGGCAAAACATGGCAGGATGTCAACATCGGCTTTGCCATGAAGGTCGAGGAGAGCTGTACGAAATGATCGCTGCCGCCGTCAAGAAGATGATCCGCTTCCTTTTTGTGGGAGCACTCTCCTTTTTTCCGCTGGTGGTGGTCCTTCTTGTAGTCAATTTTCTCAAGAACATCGGCCTCAGCGCCTATCTGAGGCTCAACACCCTGACCGATTCGGCCGACACGACGCTCCTGCTGATGTTCGGGGTGCTGGGAGCGCTGATCCTGCTGGGATGGACCATCGAACGCTACGGCCGCTCCGTCCTGCTCTTAGCGATCGACCGGATGTTCGAGAAGATCCCCGCGATCAACACGATCTACTCCGTGTCACGCAAGATCTCCAATATGCTGACCGGCAAGGATGATTCGGCCAAGAAAGAGGTCGTGCTTGTCGAATACCCCAAAGAGGGCGTCTGGGTCCCGGCCTATGTTCTCAACCGCCACAACGGCATCTGCGTCCTCTTCATCCCGACGTCGCCGAACCCCACCAGCGGCTATGCGGTCCTGGTTAAGGATGAGCTCACCGTCCCGGTGTCGCTCACGCTGGAGGAAGCCTCCTCTTTCATTATCAGTATGGGGGCGGATTTCACCAAGCGCGACGAGGTGACGGAGAAGATCCACGGCGCGGGCGCTACGCCTCGTCCTTGAAACGGGCGTAGGGCAGGGTGCGCAGGTTGGAGTTGTAGTAGCGTTTGTCTTCGGTGACCTCTCGGGTCACCCAGGGCGGAAGCGCGAACGTTTCCCCGGGACTCTGCAGCTCGATTTCGGCAAGGAAGAGCCCGGCATTCTCCCCTTCGAAGACATCCACCTCCCATAGATGCCCCTCATACATGATCTCATAGCGGTTTTTTTCGATCAGCGGCGGTACACAGAGCTCTTCGAGCATGGAGAGGGCGTCTTCGTAGGGGATAGGGTATTCGAATTCGCTGCGCACGAGCTCATGCCTTTTGCCTTTGAGGGTCAGATAGGCTTTGCCGTTTGTCGTACGGATACGGACCGTGACACCTTCGGACGGAATGTACCCCTGCTTGATGACCAGCGGTGCGGGCAGCTCAGGTAGCCGGGCGGGGTCGATAAGAAATTTGCGTTCGATTTCGATTGCCATGGGGTATTGTAGCGCAGAAAAAAGGGAAAAAGGCCAGGAGTCTCCCGGCAGAAAAGTTCTTAGTTGTTGCGGTCGCCGGTGTTGTGGTAAAAATACATACCGTAGCCGATTACAGCGACGATCGTGTAGAAAATGCCAAGCAGTTCGATCATGGTTCACTCCTTCGAAAATAAAGGAGTGTATGATAGCGAAAAAAGTGGCTCTTTTTCCATTCAAATGAATTGAACAAAAAGATCAGTTTTTCACGACTCCCTGCGGCCTGCCTGCTCAGGGTTCCAGCCCTCTCGCGGGAAAGGCGTCGAGGCTCTCGGCGACCACCTTGTTGATGTACGCCGTCCGCTCCTGGGGCGAATCGAAGTGTTTCAGCCGGTCGGTCGCGACCGCGCGCCAGAAGATCTTGTTCCCGACAGGATTGAGCATATCGATGATGATCTTGGCCTCGTCGTAATCGTATTCACGCTGTACAGGCACGGTCATGGCGGCGCCGTACCCGTACCCGTAGTAGGGGAAGAAGCCGACCATCTGGAAATCGGTCGTCACCTGTTTTCTGGCGGTGACGTCGGTATGGAAGACGATGACGAAATCGGCACGCTCTTTGTCGACGGAGAGATACCCTTTCTTGGTCATATCGGCGGTAATCGCGTTGGCGATCCGGCTCTGCGTCAGGGTTTCGACACCGTCTTTGAGGGGATAGATGACGGCGAAACGTTTAAGGGGTTTGAAATCAAATTCCGGATCGTAGTCGCGCTGCACCTGCATGCCGGAACAGCCGGCAAGCAGTATCAGCAGCCCTACGGAAAACAGCCGCGTAAGCATAGTGACTCCTTTCGTGCTTTTTAGCATTGTAGCAGGGCTATGTAAATGGGTTACGGTACACTTACACCCAATAAAACCTTTATTTTATGCTTTGACCATCCTCTTGCTTATGTTGGCCGGTTGTGCGCCGAAACCCTCCCCCCCTGTCGCCGTCGCCGTGTATGAGCGCGCCGTCAACTACACCAAAGAGGTCCGTCCCATTCTCGACCGTCGCTGTGTGGTCTGCCATTCGTGCTATAACGCACCCTGCCAGCTGAAACTGAGCGCCTTCGAAGGGCTCGAACGCGGCGCGTCGAAGAGGACGGTTTACGACGCGGAATGGATCAGCGCGCCCATCCGACCCGCCTCTTCGTCGATGCGGATTCCGCCGAACAGTGGCATAAGGATTACGGATTTTTTTTCCGTCACGGCCAGCCATGCTTCGGGCCGTTTCAACGACTCGACGCTGATCAGCCTGCTTGAGGCCAAACGCCAATTGCCCCATCGTGCCGGCGAATACTGGCCGGAGAATGACGAACTGACCTGCCCGAAGGGGAAGAAGATATCGTTTTTTTCGGTCGTCGTCAACCGCTGGACGACAACGTCGCTTTTATGTTTGACGAACAGAGCCGTCTCGACCCCTCCAGAGACAGCGCGGACTTTTTCTTCGATTTTATCGGTTCCTACCCGAATATGCTGCTGGAGATGGGCCTCGAAGAGGCGCCTGCCTTCTTCGATATGCTCGCGCATTACAAGGATACGCCGGAATACCGCCGCCACTTTTTTCATTTCGGGATGACGCGGGACAACCCCCGTTTCTGGGAGTCGTACGACTGGTTTCAAAAACGCTTCGAGACGATGTACCCGTCGACGCGGGCCTGTTTGACCTGAACCGTTACTACTATCTCTCTTTACCGCGTGGCGGGGGGAGGGCCGGAGAGTAAAAAGGCGGTGCCCCGGCGCTGAAATGTGCTACAATGGTTTTAACCCACTTCATATTTAAGGAGAATCGGATGTCAAAATCTATGGCTGAGATCAAAACGCTAAAATTGGCGCATACGAAAAATGGTACGATCAGTATCGCGCACATCGAGGAGCCCTACGGCAAACACAGCAGCCCGGTGGTCAGTATTGCCATCGCGTTGGAAGGCGCATCTAGCGACTGGAAAGTCCATATCCCTTACGAAAACATCGATGAGGTGATCAAGGGGCTCCAGGAGGCGAAGGCTGCCAACGAGGGGGTGCCGCCCATGACAAACACTCCGAAAACCTGAGTGCCGATATTGGCGGCGGTGCCTAGCACGCTCCTCGCCGAAGAGGCGCTGCATCAATAAGCAGTCGGCTTCGGAGTGTCCATATAACAACACTTCACACTCAAAATCGACCTCCCTTCTGAAAAAAACACGATAGATTTCCAGTACATGACGTTTGTCCAGTCCGCCCACGCCCGTTCCCATCAGCGGCAAGGTTAGGGTAATCCATGACTGCGGCATGCAGCACGTGATGGAACTGTGTACGGCCTCCGGCCCGGTGAGGACGACATCGCCTTTTTAGAGGGGGTGCTGTGATCTCTTTTTCCGGTTCATCTCCTCTTGTAACGCGGACCCGCAGGTCGCAGCAAACGCCCCCGAAACCCCCGAACCCAATGAAAGGATCGTATTGGAGGGGTTGACGATGAAGTCTGATGAAGGTGTGTCTAGAAGGTTTCCCTCTTTTATCGTGATACGGTATGCCATAAACACATTGTAGCATCATCGGCAACCGACTCTTGATGCTGGTCTGCAGCTATGTGATCGAGTTCCTGAAAATGCAGCGGGTGCATTTTGAAATTGCCCGCTATGCCGAAGGGGATTTCCTGCTCTTTATGCACCGGATCGATGAGGCTAAAGTTGAATCACAGCTGCTCAATATGCAAAACGGCGCCGCCAACCATACGTTCAAGCACCGCAGCCGGATTTTCGGCCTCACGTTCGATGCTGCCTCAATTCGCTATCTTGAAAATGAACCGTTTGTGACCGTCATGGAGCAGCTTGAAGAAAAAAAGGTTTGAAAAAAAGTTGAAGAGGGTGGTACCGCTGGCCGGACTTGAACCGGCACACCCGAAGGTAACGGATTTTGAATCCGTCGTGTCTACCATTCCACCACAGCGGCATTTTGCAGAGCCGAATTGTAATGGATGCATCCTTAAAATAGGCCCGGAGCTATCCCAATGGGAGGGCAAAGCAGTTTTTGTTATAATCCCTAACACTACTTTAAAAGAGGATTGTTTTTGCGGCAGGCATTTTTTATTACTGTTTTTGCCATTTTGGTATATGCGGGGATCTCGACGATCATCGCGGATGTGGCCGTCATCGGGACCATCGGGGAGATTATCGCCAAAGCGAACCGAGCACTTTTCGGTTATGTGGCGTTTGCCTACCTCTTCGTCCTGCTGTACCCGCTCTATCGCTATTACCGGAACAGTGAGATCGATGTCGAACGTACCGAGAAGGTTTTGGCGGGGATTCTCCTCTTTTTCTCCCTGCTGATCCTGCAGGCCCTCGTGACCGAAGGGGCGCTGCGCGGTGCGCTCGGTGCCGGTTTTGTCGATTTTCTCGAGCCTTATATCGGGACGTTCGGGCTCTGGGTCTTCTGGCTGATGACGGTGACGATTGCCGCCGTGATCTTGATCGATGCCGAAAAGTTCCCCTCGATGCCGAAACCGAAACTCCCTTTTTCATTCCGCAAAGCGGACGAGGGTGACGATGACGAGGAGCCTGAACACTTCTCTTACACCCAGACAGCCGGGAAACGGGCAGTCGCGGTCGAACAGCCGGGCCTGTTCGACGACGACCCTTTCGATACCCCAGCCTATGAACGGATGAAAATGCCGCTGGATTCGGAAGAGGCTCCTATCCGGCTCGTCTCGAAAGGTCCCAAAGAAACACTTTCCGATAAGGGGGATGATAAAGTGGACCTGCCGGTGAGCACGCCGGCAGCGAAAGAGGGGACGATTCTCGCGATGGCTGAGGGGGTCCGGCAGAAAAAAAGCGCCGTGATCGTCGAGGAACTCGATGAGAACAAGAAACTGCTCGAACAGATCGAGAAGGGCAAGTCGGAAAAGCCCAAGAATTTCAAGCTTCCCTCCCTCGATTTTTTTCAAAAGCCGCCGAAGCAAGGCAACAGTATCGACGAACGCGAGCTCGATGAGAAGATCCGCGACCTGATCGAGAAACTAGCCCAGTTCAAGATCGACGGGGACGTTATCCGCACCTACGCAGGCCCAGTCGTTTCGACCTTTGAATTTAAACCGGCCGCGCACATTAAGGTCTCGAAGATCATGAACCTTCAAGACGACCTCGCGATGGCGCTGCGTGCCGAGACGATCCGCATCCAGGCGCCGATTCCTGGCAAGGACGTCGTCGGTATCGAGATCCCCAACCACACCGTCGAGACGATCTACCTGCGCGAGATTTTCGAGAGTAAGCTGTTCCAGGAGGCCAAGTCCCCGCTGACGATCGCGCTGGGCAAGGACATCGTCGGCCAGCCCTTCATCACGGACCTGAAAAAGCTCCCGCACCTTCTCATCGCCGGAACGACGGGGTCGGGCAAATCGGTGGGGATCAATGCGATGATCCTCAGCCTGCTGTACAAAAACTCCCCCGACCAGCTGCGGCTGCTGATGATCGACCCGAAGATGCTCGAGTTCTCCATCTATAACGACATCCCGCACCTGCTCACCCCGGTCATCACCAAGGCCAAGCAGGCGATCGCGGCACTCAATAACATGGTCGGGGAGATGGAGCGGCGCTACCAGCTGATGAGCGAATCGCGTACGAAGAACATTGAGAACTACAACGAGAAGATGAAGCGCGAAGGCGGGCAGCCCTTCCCCTACATCGTCATCATCATCGACGAACTCGCCGACCTGATGATGACCTCGGGCAAGGACGTGGAGTACTCCATCGCCCGCCTGGCGCAGATGGCCCGCGCCTCGGGGATCCACCTGATCGTCGCGACCCAGCGCCCTTCGGTCGATGTCGTGACGGGCCTTATCAAGGCCAACCTCCCTTCGCGCATCAGTTACCGTGTCGGTCAGCGTGTCGACAGCAAGATCATTCTCGATGCCCAGGGTGCGGAGTCGCTGCTGGGGCGGGGCGATATGCTCTTTACCCCTCCGGGTGCCACGGGGCTGATCCGTCTGCATGCGCCGTGGAGTAGCGAGGAGGAGATCGATCACATCGTCGAGTTCCTCAAATCCCAGCGCGAACCGCAGTATGACGACTCGTTCCTGGCCGAAAGCAGCGGCAGCGGCAGCGCCGGTTCGGACGAGGGGAGCATCGAGGATATGGACGAACTTTACGAAGAGGCCAAGGAGATCGTCCTGGCCGACCAGAAAACATCCATCAGCTATCTGCAGCGCAAACTCCAGATCGGTTATAACCGTGCCGCGCGTATCATCGAACAGATGGAGCAGCGGGGGCTGTTGTCACCTCCGAACGCAAAAGGAAACCGCGATATCCTCGCTTGAGGAAGTGTGTACGCATCCGCGTCGAGAAAAGTGTTTCAAAATTAAACACTTTGGAAACAAAATTTCAGAATTATGTTTCCTTTTGTAACATAGGAAATCTACTTGATTCTTTCCTTCGCTATAATCTCTCGAAATCTTCTTTACAGGATATAACGATGGCTTTTATGGACGAATACAAAGCGCATGTAGCAGAGCGTGAAGCTCTGGGCGTACCTCCACTTCCTCTGTCTGCGGCGCAGACGGCTGACCTGATCGAAATGATCAAGGCCGGCGAAGGCGATATGGCCGAAAATATCAATCTTCTGAAAAACCGTGTTTCTCCGGGTGTTGACGATGCAGCGTATGTCAAAGCGGCATTCCTCAACGACGTCGCACAGGAAAAAGTAACTGTCTCCGGTATCGCACCGGAAGTTGCGGTCGAAATGCTCGGAATGATGCTCGGCGGTTACAACGTCAAACCGATGATCAATGCTCTTACATCCTCCAATGCCGCCGTTATCGATGCAGCCGTCAAAGCACTGAGCCATACGCTGCTCGTCTATGATGCGTTCAACGATGTCGAAGAGCTCCACAAAGCGGGCAATGCTGCCGCGACAAAGGTCCTTGAATCATGGGCAAACGCAGAGTGGTTCACGTCCAAAGCCGACCTTCCTGAAAAAATGACCGTCACGGTCTTTAAGGTTCCAGGCGAAACGAATACGGACGACCTCTCCCCAGCATCCGAAGCGTTTACGCGCTCCGACATCCCGCTGCACGCAAACTCCATGCTGATGGCGAAAATGGACGACCCGATCGGTACGATCAACGCCCTGAAAGAAAAGGGCCACCCGGTCGCATATGTCGGTGACGTTGTCGGTACGGGTTCTTCACGCAAGTCCGGTATCAACTCCGTTCAGTGGCACATGGGTGAAGATATCCCGGGCGTTCCGAACAAGCGCACCGGGGGTGTCGTTATCGGCGGCATCATCGCGCCGATCTTCTTCGCGACTTCCGAAGACTCCGGTGCCCTTCCGCTTGAGATGGACGTCACGAAGATGGAAACAGGCGATGTCGTCGATATCTACCCGTTTGAAGGCAAAGCAGAGAAGAACGGCGAAGTGATCGCGACCTTCAGCCTGCGCCCGAACACGATCACGGACGAGGTACGCGCCGGCGGCCGCATCCCGCTGATCATCGGCCGCGGTCTGACCAAGAAAGCGCGTGAGGTGCTGGGGCAGGGCGATATCGATCTCTTCCTCAAACCGGAACAGCCTGCCGATACGGGCAAAGGCTATACTCTGGCACAGAAGATGGTCGGTAAAGCCTGCGGCCTCGAAGGTGTCCGCCCGGGCATGTACGTCGAGCCGGTCATGACGACGGTCGGGAGCCAGGATACGACAGGTCCGATGACACGCGACGAGATCAAAGAGCTCGCAGCCCTCGGTTTCAACGCGGACTTCGTGCTGCAGTCTTTCTGTCACACGGCGGCCTATCCGAAGCCTTCTGACATCAAGATGTACCACACGCTGCCGGACTTCATCTCCAACCGTTCTGGTGTCGCACTGCGCCCGGGCGACGGCGTTATCCACTCCTGGCTCAACCGTATGTGTCTGCCCGACACGGTCGGTACGGGCGGCGACTCGCATACGCGCTTCCCGATCGGTATCTCCTTCCCGGGCGGTTCGGGTATCGTTGCGTTCGCGGGCGTTACCGGTTCCATGCCGCTGACGATGCCGGAATCGGTCCTGGTTCGCTTCAAAGGCGAACTGCAGCCGGGCGTCACACTGCGTGACCTCGTCAACGCGATCCCGTACGTGGCGATCAAAGCGGGTGACCTGACGGTCGAGAAAAAAGGCAAGAAGAACATCTTCGCCGGCCGTATCCTCGAGATCGAAGGTCTGCCGGACCTGAAAGTCGAGCAGGCGTTCGAACTCTCCGATGCTTCTGCAGAGCGTTCTGCGGCGGCGTGTACGGTTCACCTGAACAAAGAGCCGGTTATCGAGTACATCAAATCCAACATTGTTCTGCTCCAGGGTATGATCGATGCGGGTTACCAGGATGCGCGCACCCTGGCACGCCGCAAAGCGAAGATGGAAGAGTGGCTCAAAAACCCGGAACTGATGGAAGCGGACAAAGACGCCGAGTACGCCGCGGTTTACGAGATCGACCTGAACGAGATCACGGAGCCGATTCTCGCGTGCCCGAACGATCCGGATGACGTTGCAACCCTCTCCGAGGTTCTTGCAGACGAAAACCGCCCGCACAACATCGACGAAGTCTTCGTCGGTTCCTGTATGACCAATATCGGCCACTACCGTGCCCTGGGCGAAGTCCTCAAGGGTGAAGGCCAGGTACCGACGCGTCTGTGGGTTGTCCCGCCGACCCGTATGGACGAAAAACAGCTCAAGGAAGAGGGCTACTACGCGATGTACGGTGCCGCCGGCGCACGTACGGAGATCCCGGGCTGTTCACTCTGTATGGGTAACCAGGCGCGTGTTGCGGACAACGCAATCGTTTTCTCCACCTCTACGCGTAACTTCGACAACCGTATGGGGAAAGGCGCGCAGGTCTATCTCGGTTCTGCGGAGCTGGCAGCCGTCTGTGCCATGCTCGGACGCCTTCCGACAAAAGAGGAGTACCTCGAGATCGTACCAAAGAAGATCTCTGGCAAAGAGGCCGATATCTACAAATACCTCAACTTCAACCTGCTCGAAGAGTTCGCACTCTAAGCAGCACTCCCCGTTTCGGGGAGTATCCCTTTTTTTCCGCATTTCTACTGACTCAATACGCCACTGCGTTGTTGCACTCTACGCCGTGTCGACAGCCACAAATCACCGCTTTGATAAGCTCTGCAAGCAATTAAAAATCAACCACCGCCTTACCGAACCCTTCAGCCCGCAAACCAACGGTATGGTCGAACGGGCAAAC
>JACXUG010000083.1 GCA_014764065.1 Campylobacterales bacterium | reverse complement strand
TCTCCCAATTGGCTATATTTTTCGAAGGTAGAATCGATAAGGCTCTCAAGCTATGATACAATTTCTGGAACTATCGGATGCTGACACGAAATTCTGAACTGTCTCGGATCGTTCGCTGAGTTCCGCTTTTCCGCCATTTCACGGCAGCAACGTCTTATACAATTAACCAAAGATCGAGTATCATTGCATGCGCTATAATCAAAAACAGGTTTTTAGTATGCAAAACGTTTTCACGATGAAGTTTTTTCTCTTTTTTGCCATCCTTGTCATGGTGGGGGGTTGCAGCACGCAGACCATCACTTTTTCCGCCCCGAAGCTGCCGCTGAAGTCCGGTGAGCGCATCGCCGTTTTCGCCCTGGAGAACTACACCCAAACCCCGCAGGCGGGCAAGCGCGCCGCCAACCTGATCGGCAGCAGACTCGCTGCGGGCGGCTTCACCGTCGTCAACATGATCGACGGTGAAGCCGCCGACGACAATGCCCGGCGCGAACTCGCCCGCAAAAGCGATGCCGCCTACTACCTCGACGGCGGCGTCAGCGAGTGGCAGTACAAAACGGGGATCGACGGCGAACCGGCCGTCAGCCTGACGCTGCGGCTGCATGACGGCGTCAGCGGCGATACCCTCTGGAGCGTCTCGGGTTCGCGCAGCGAATGGGGCAACGGCTCCATCGGCAACACCGCGCAGCTTCTGATCAACGAGCTGCTGCGCTGACATGCCGCTGCTTTCGCGCAAGCTCTTCGCCGACGAGCGCTATACCGCGGCGCTCGAGTCGCTACTGATCGCCGCGGCCGCCCCGGCAGTCGGCTACCTTTTCAGGCCTGACGATCCGCTCCTGATCGGCGGAGACATCACCTACCTCGTCTCCTTTTCAGCCATCGTTACCCTTTTTTTCGGGATGCTTTTCGGGCTTTTGACCCTAGCGGTCTTTGCCCTGATGACCCTGTGGCTCTACCCCGCGTTCGAATACGTGCCCTTTTTGAAACTCCTTGTACTGACGCTGATCTTCGGCGAGTTCCACCACTACTGGCACCGCAGCATCCGCCACCATAAAAGCCAGCACGAGTTCTTCGGACGCCGGCTGCGCCAGCTCGGCCGCGCCTTCTACGCGCTCAAGGTCTCCCACGACCAGCTGGAGTTCAACTACATCGTCAAACCGGTGAGCCTCCGTAGGTCGATCCGGACGGTACTCGATGCCTTTAACGAAGAAGAGGCGCCGTTTCACAGGCTCCTGGTCCTTTTCGAGAAGAGTTTCAATATCAACCGGGGAAGCCTCGTGCTCTGTACGGAGAGCGGATTCGTCCTCAAAGCCGCATCCGCAGACGCTGTTGCCGTGCAGGAGGAGGACCCGCTGCTCAAACGCGCCGTCGAGGAGAACCGGCCCGTCTATATCGCCGAAACCCCCCATGTCAAATCCCCCTACCTGGCCGTCATCCCCTCCTACCATGAAGTCGAAGGGGAACAGGGGGTCCTGCTGATCGAGCAGATGCCCTTTCTCGCTTTCAATGAGGATAATCTGATCGCGATCTCTTTTGTCTTCGACTACTTCTTCGATACGCTGCACCGCCGCCGTATTCTCGAAAGCTCGGAGAAGTTTCCACAGTTCAGCGAAGATTTCCGGTTCGAATCCATCCGCATGATGGATGTGTACGAACGCTACAGGGTTGACTCAGCCCTGATCCTCTTCAAGACCGCCTCAGATCTGGTGCAGCACCAGATCCGGGAGCTGGCACTGCGTAATCTGCGCGGTCTCGACGTCTTCGATACCTTCGAACGCGGCGATGTCCACATTAGCGTCATACTGGCGCCGCTGACGGCACCGACCTCCGCGGCCGCGGCGCAGAAACGGCTGCTGGAAGCCCTCGAACCCGACTTCCGCTCCCAGATCCGCTCCAGCATCTTCTCCTTCGAATCCCTGCCGCTCTTTGAAGCATACCTGCTGCAGGAGCCCTCCGATGACGCCTGACCTGCTGCTCGTGTTCTGGGCCGTCTACCTGCTGATAATCGTCGGCATCGTCTACTACGCCCAGTACCGGCTGTATGTGCGTTTCGGCCGCGATGCCCGGGCCATCGCCGCTTTCTACGCTCTTTTTTGCATCGTACTGCCCATCATCGGGGTCCCGCTCGCCCTCTTGCTGATCCACTACCAGCAGCACGTCAGCTACGATTCGCCGCTGCCGCAGATGAAGAGCATCCACCTCGAACCCTTTTTTGACACCTTCCCCGTCATCAAACACACCTTCGGGGAAGCGTCGCTTAGCGCCAGCATGAACGACAAACAGATCCCAGCCTCCAAACGCCTCGTCGCTCTGACCACACTCTCGGAGAAGGCGGACAAACAGAGTATCGGACTGTTCAGACAGATGCTCTCAAACCAGAACGACGAACTCCGTCTCTTCAGCTTCTCCGTCATCGAAAGCGTCGAGCACTCCTTGTATCAGCAGATCCACAAAGCCCAGAACATCATCGAGAACGGCACCCTCTCCAAAGCGCTGCGCTGCCTCAACGCCAAGAAGCTGGCCTACCTCTACTGGGAACTGGTCTACCTGGAACTCGCGGACGAGGTTCTGACCCGCTTCTTGCTCGATGAGTCCGAGCGTTACTGCCGCCGCGGGCTGGAGCATAACCCGCAGGATATCGATCTTTATCTCCTGATTGGCAAGATCGCCCTGCGGCGCGGCGACGACAGTGCTGCCGAACGGGCGCTGACCAATGCCACGGCCCTGGACCTCGCCAACGATATGAACAACACCCGGTTCCTGCAGCCCTACCTCGCGGAGATCCACTACCGTCAACGCCGTTTCGACTACGTCAAGGCGGTGATCTCGGGTTCGACCTACTTCCGGCTCCATGCGACCACGGACCCCGTCTACAGGATGTGGCGCGCATGAACAAAACCCTCCCCAAAGCCGACTACGTCGATATCATGATCTTCGCCGAGGGCACCTACCCCTACATCCGCGGCGGCGTCTCCTCCTGGATCCACCAGATCATCACCAATCTGCAGCAGTTCACCTTCGGCATCTGTTTCATAGGTTCCCGGCCGAGCGATTACGGGGAAGTGCGCTACGAACTGCCCAAAAACATCATCCACGTCGAGGTCCATTACATGTTCGACGATGAGAGGAAAGTGCCCCCTGCGAAGGTCCGGAACTCCCCCGAGGCGATCGAAAAGGTACGCGCCCTGCACGACTGGTTCAAAGATCCCTCCGGCAGCTTTCCCGACGCGCTGCGCAACCTCGATTTCTACCGCAAAGAGGCGACCAAGAACTTTTTCATGCACAGCGAAAACGCCTGGGAGTACCTCAACGACGCCTACCTCGAACACTGCCCCGACCTCCCTTTCATCGACTACTTCTGGGCGCTGCGCAACATGCACAGCCCCATCTGGCTGCTGGCCGACATCGCCGCCGACCTGCCCGAATGCGGGATCCTGCACTCCCCTTCCACCGGCTACGCGGGCTTCCTTGCCGCCCTGGTCTCCCACAACCGCGGCACCCCTTACTACCTGACCGAACACGGGATCTACACCCGCGAACGCAAAATCGACCTGCTCGGCGCCGACTGGATCACGTACCGCAAACCGGGCCTGCTCAAACAGCCCGATGAGTTCAACTACATCAAGCAGATGTGGATCAACTTCTTCTCACGCCTGGGAGAGTTCGCCTACCACCGCGCCGACCGGATCTTCAGCCTCTTCCCGGGGGCGATGCGGATCCAGGAGAGCTTCGGCGCCGACCCCGCCAAACTGGAGGTTATCCCCAACGGCGTCGACGTCGACGGGCTGGGCAAGACCCTCGAACGCCGGGGAGAGGGGGTGCCGAAGGTGATCACCCTGATCGGCCGAGTCGTCACCATCAAGGACATCAAAACGTTCATCCGTGCAATGCGGATCGTCGCCGACGCCATGCCCGAAGCGGAGGCGTGGATCGTCGGTCCGCTGGACGAAGACAAGGATTACGCGGACGAGTGTTTCAAAATGGTCGAATCCCTTAAGCTCAAAGAGAGCGTCAAATTTCTGGGCTTTCGGAACATCATGGATATCCTCCCCAAAACGGGCCTTCAGACCCTCACCTCCATCAGCGAGGGGATGCCCCTGGTCATCCTCGAAGGGTTTGCCGCCGGCGTCCCCTGTGTCGCCACCGATGTCGGCAGCTGCCGCGACCTCATCGAAGGGGCGCTCGACGATGAGGATATCGCCATCGGACCCGCCGGGGCGATCACCTCGATCGCCAACCCGGCGCAGCTGGCCGCGGAGTACCTCCGCTTTTTGCAGGATGAAACCCTTTGGAAAAGCGCGCAGCACGCCGCGCTGACGCGCGTGAACAAATACTACCGCCAGGAGATGTTCCTGCAGCGCTACACCGACTACTACGACAAGGTACTGGACCATGGCCGGCATCGGGTTTGAACTGCGCAAAATGATCCATAAGGAGAGTCTCCTCTCCCTGATAAAGGTCTACAGCTATTCCGGCCTGCTGAGCTCAGGGCCCTGGGTCATCTCCATTCTGGCGATCCTCGCCGTCGGTTTCATCCACATTTTCCAATTCGGCAGCGGGGGCGAATCGGTCCACTTCCAGATCATCATCACTTACGCCTTCGTCCTGGCCTCCAGCCTGATCGTTACCGGTTTTATCCAGCTCCCCTTCACCCGCTACGTCGCCGACCTCATCTTCGCCGAACGCTCCGAAGAGGTGAGCGGCAGCTTTTTCGGCGTCCTTTTCGTCGTCTGGCTGACCGAGCTGCTCCTCTTCGCCCCCCTCGTACCGTGGCTGCTGCCCCATCTGAGCGCGACCCAGCACATCATGATCATCGCCACCTTCCTGACGCTTTCGGGGGTCTGGATCGCCAACATCCTCGTCAGCAGCCTCAAGTACTACCATGCCACCATCGCCGCCTACTTCGTCTCCTACGGGCTGATCATGTTCGCCTCGTGGCGCTACGGCGAGAGCCTCGATGCGCTGCTCTTCATCTTCTACAGCGGCAATGCCCTGCTGATGGTCGTCATGATCACCCTCATTGTCAAGAGCTACCGCCCCTCGCACTTCATGCATTTCGGCTTTTTCAACCGCAAACGCCTCTATTACAGCCTCGGTTTCGCCGGACTCTTCTACAATATGGGCACCTGGGCGGACAAGGTCATCTTCTGGTACCACCCGCTGACGGGCGAGGCTGTCCTCGACGCCATCCACGCCTCCGTCGTCTACGACCTGCCCGTCTTTCTCGCCTACCTCTCCATCCTGCCGGGGATGGCAATCTTCTTCTACCGACTCGAAGCGGACTTCGCCGAGCAGTACGACCGCTTCTACGACAACGTCCGCGGCGGCGGCACCCTGCACACCATCCGCTTCTACCGCAACGAGATGGTACGGGTCATCCGCCACGCCGTGCGCGAGATCATCGTGGTGCAATCCATTGTCAACATCACCCTCTTTCTGGGAGCTCCTTGGCTCTTCGAACTGCTGCGCATCCCGCAGCTCTACCTCGGGCTCTTCTACGTCCTCACCATCGGGGCGCAGCTGCAGCTGGGGTTCATGTCGCTCCTCGCCCTGCTCCACTACCTCGACCAGCGGCACAAGGCGATGGTGCTGAGCTTTCTTTTTTTCCTGCTCAACAGCCTCCTGACCCTCTATACGATCTACCTGGGACCCGCATGGTTCGGCTACGGCTACGCGCTCTCCCTGCTGATCGTTTTCACTCTATCCCTCGTGGTCATCCGCACCACCATGCAAAGGCTCGACTATGAAACCTTCATGCTGCAATAAACGCCTCCTGCTGCTCTGGCTGGCCCTGCTGCTGCCGATAACCGCCACCGCCAAGAGCGCCCTAGTCTATTACGGCGATGATCTTTCGTGGAACATGGCGGGGGTACACGACTACATCATCATCCAGCCCGATCACATCGCCACTGACACCCACGGCTTCCGCACCTATGCCGACCGCGTCTACGCCTACGTCAGCCTGGGAGAGGCGGAGCCTTCCAGGGAGTACTTCAAACGCCTCGACCCCGACTGGCTTTTCGAGGAGAACAAGGCCTGGCAGAGCCGTATCACGGACCTCTCCGACCCTGATTACCGCCGTTTCATGCTCGAAGAGGTGATCGCCCCGTTGCACGCCCAGGGCTTCCGAAACTTCTTCTTCGACACCCTCGATTCATACCGGAAGCTGGACCGCAAGCTGTGGGAGGCGCAGGAGGCGGGGCTCGTCGAACTGATCCGCGCCGTGCACCGCCGTTTCCCCGAGGGGCGCCTCGTGCTCAACCGCGGCTTCGGGATCATCGATACCGTTGCGGACGCCGTTACCGCCATACTCTTCGAATCATACTACCGGGGTCTCGACGACCGCCTGGAGTACGCTCCCCTCAACGAAGCAGACCGGCAATGGCTCGACGCAATGCTCGCCCCCGCCCGTGTCCACGGGCTCGACATCATCGCCGTCGACTATCTGGCCGACCTCCACGGTGACGAAGCGCACCAAGATGTCAAAGCGCTCGAAGCAAAGGGATTTATCCCCTACATCGCCGACAAACACCTGATGCGCTACGGCCTCTCCTCGCGCGAGGCAGTCAGGAGAGAGATCCTGGCGCTTTATGACGGCGACCTCTACCCCGCCCACTTCCAGGGTGTCCACCAGTTCGGTTCGATGCCGCTGGAGTACCTCGGCTACGTCCCGGTCCTGAAAGACTTCCGCCATTACGCCCTCCCCGAGCATCCCGAGGAGCGCTTTGCCGGGGTGCTGCTCTGGATGGAGAGCGACTACCCCCGCCCCGCGGCGCTCTTCGACTGGGTCACGCGCAACGCGGAACACGGCCTTTTTACGCTCTTTTTCCGCGGATTCGGCACCGACGAGCTCGCCCAGTACCTCCCGCTGCTCCAGATCGCCGTCAAGCCGGGTTCCACCGCCTACAGCGTCCCGCGCACGATTGAGACCCGCGCGCCGATGATCGGTCTGGAGGCCCCTGTTCGCATCATGCCCCATCCCTGGCTGCTGCAGCCGCGCGACGCGACACCCCTGCTGCGCTACCGCGAAGAGGGGGTCGATTCAGATCTGGCGGCAATCACCCCCTGGGGCGGTTATGCCCTGGGCGAGAGCTCCATGATCGAGTTCGGCCCAGACAATCTCTGGGTGGCCGATCCCTTCAGGCTCTTCGTGCGCGCCCTGCGGCTGCCGCCCCTTCCCG
>JACXUG010000019.1 GCA_014764065.1 Campylobacterales bacterium | reverse complement strand
GTGCCGATGAGCGCTTCCGCGCTGAGCGGGATCGACGCGCTGCTCTCCACCGTCCAGATGCCAGCGGGCATGCCGGTTGCGACCGTGGCTATCGGCAAAGCGGGGGCGATCAACTCCGCCTACCTCGCGATGCAGATTATGGCGCTTGATAACGAGGACCTGCGTATTAAGCTCCAGGAAGACCGCGTCGCCAAGGCGAAAAAAGTCGAAATGGACTCTCTCGAGATCGAGACGAAGTTATAACAATTCAAACAATGGGTGTTATTTTCATTCAAAACGACTTGATCAAAAGCGCCAAAAGCGCGCGGGCGCTCCGCCGAGGAGAACCCAGTGTTAACGTAGAAAAGGGGGCTTTGCTCCCTTTGCGTAAGGAGCGAAGCGAATGAAAATAGAAAATGCCTGTGTCGAATGTATCATTGGACAGACGCAGCGGGTTGCCGATGCGATCGGGGCTGATGAGACTCTCCGTGAGAAGATCCGGGAAGACGTTTTGGCAATGTCGAAAGATTTCGATTTTGCCAAGTCGCCGCCGGAAGTCGCCCGGGAAGTCTACGAGCATCTGGCCGTGCTCGCAGGGAAAAAGGACCTCTACGATGAGGTCAAGCGCTACTCCTCCGAAAAAGCCAAAACCTTCATTCCTTTTCTGCGCGAGCAGATTGCAAAGGCGGACGATCCCTTCCTGACTGCGGTCAAAGTCGCCGTCGCTGGCAACGTCATCGACCTGGCCGCCGAAGTGAGTTTCGACCTCGATACGGAAATCGACAAGCTCTTCCATACCCATTTCGCCCACGACGACGTGGATGCATTGCGCGAGCGCCTTGCCGGGGCGAAGACGCTGCTCTATATCGGCGACAACGCCGGCGAGCATCTCTTTGACGCCCTGGCCATCGAAGCCATCGCGGCGCTCTATCCGCAGCTCGCGATCACCTACATGACCCGCGGCAAGCCGATCATCAACGACGTCACCTTCGACGAGGCGATGGCGGACGGACTCTCTGAGGTCGCCGACCTCGTCGACAGCGGCGTCGACACCCCGGGCTTCGTGTACGAACGTGCCAGCACGGCGGCACAGCACCTCTTCGATGCGAGCGACGTGGTACTGACCAAGGGGATGGGCAATTACGAATGCCTCTCCCCCGCGCCGCGCGGCGACCTCGTCTACCTGCTCAAGGTCAAATGCAACGTCGTTTCCCGCTCCATCGGGGCGGAGATCGGCAGCATTATCTGCAAACTCGTTTGACATTCCGCCCGCTTTTCGTGCCTCCGCGTCCGTTTATGGTATGGTATCAGTAAGAAAGGAACTGTCATGACGGGTGAAATGATGATCAAGTATATTGTGCTCTGCGACGGCGACCTGGAGATCAGCGTCACGCTGGCGGATCTGCTCCAGAACGAAGCGGTTGCAAGGGCAATCAAAAATGCCTACGCCAAGGGCAAAAGGGATATCGAGGCCGTGGTGACGGACCCCGGTGCGCTGACGATCAAGAATAAAAAGGCGCTCCAGACGGTGACCATCCCCAAAGAGAGTTTCATGGATGCGCTGACCCTCGCCGAAGAGGATGCGAAAGCCAAAAAACTGCTTAAGAAGGGGTGTGACCGCATCGAGATCGTCGATATCGAAACCCTCTGACGTGCGGGACAAAAAGGACATTCTCTTCGACAACGACGGTGTGCTGGTAGAAACGGAGGCGTGGTACTTCCGGGCCAACGTCGAAATACTGAAAACCATGGGCATTGCCCTTGAAGAGGCGCGCTACCGCGAGATCATGATCAACGGCCAGAGTGCTTTTTACTGGTAGAGGAGGCGGGGTACGATTCCGAAACGGTCGAAGCGGTCCGCAGCAGGCGGAACAAACTCTACCAGCACTACCTGCAGACCGAGGAGATTGCCATCCCCGGCGTACGCAAGGTGCTTGATGCCCTCAAGGCGCGCTACCGGATGGGAATAGTCACTTCGGCGCGGCGGGAGGATTTTGAACTGATCCATGCCGGCAGAGGGATCACAGACTCCATGGAGTTCGTGCTCTGCAGCGGCGAATTCGCCCGGCGAAACCCTACCCCGATCCCTATCTGAAAGGGCTGGAACTGCTCGGCGGCGCGAAGCATGAAGTGATTCTCGTCGAGGATGCGCAGCAGGGGGCTGCGTTCGGCGGTGAGTGCCGGTATCGACTGCGTCATCGTCGATAACGCTTTTACGGCGCAGAACGACTTCTCAGCCGCGACCCACCGCATCAATACTATCGAGGGGCTGTTGGCCCTGCTGGATTAACCTGCTATCTTCGGCCGCGGTTCAAAGAGCGTCTCCAGCGTCTGTTCGCCGTGGATCAGGAACTGGACGGCCGTAGAGAGTTCGAAGCCGTTGCAGAGGAACATCCTTCTGCCGCGCCGAAGCAGGAAGTCTGCAGCCATCAGCTTGGTGACGATGCCGCCGGTGGCAAAGGGCCGTTGAGGGTGGATTCCGCCTTCAGCGCCTCCGGGGGGACGGCATGGAGCACCGCGTGGCGTTTCGCGTCTTTATGTTTGCGGGGGGTTTTTGTCGTAGTAGCCGTGAATGTCGCTGGGGATCATATGCTCCCCGACCGCTGACCCGCGCCCAGGGATGAACTGCAGGGTGTTCTTGCTGATCCCCGCGTCCCAGAAGCATTGGCAGAGGCGGTAGGCGGTGAGGATGGAGGCTTCGGCGGGTTTGAGAATGACCGTGTTGCCCGCGGCGAGGGCCGCGGCGATCCCCCCGGTGGGAATGGCGACGGGAAAGTTCCAGGGGCTGATAACGAGGTCGACCCCCTTTGCCTCTGGCCGCGATGCCCGTCAGCCCCGCCAGCTTGGTGACGCTGTAGGGGGTAGAAGTTCACGAAGTCGATCGCTTCGCTCACCTCCACGTCGGTCTCGGTGAAGACCTTGCCCACCTCTGCCGTGGCGACGCCGATGAGGTCGCCCCGGGCCGTGCGGATCTCGTGGGCGACCTCCATCATGATCTTCTGGCGCGCCTCCTGCGTCGACCCGGGCTTTGGCCCAGGCGGCCAGCTCCAGGATATAGGTGAGGGGATCGGGGAGGTAGGTCTGGACGACGATGTCCGCATGCAGCTGCGTGAACTCCTCCCGGCAGAGGACTGCTTTAAAGGCGTCGATGGTGATGCCGACGTCGCGGAAGAGCCAGGTGAGGATCTGCTCGAAGTGGCTGAAGAAGTCGGTGCTTTTGTATTTTTCGAAGATGTACTCGAGCTGGTCGGCGACCCGGTCTGGGTCTTTGGAGCGGAAGCTCTGGTCGAGCAGTTCGATGAGGAAGATCTTGTTGATGGGGTTTTCAGCATGCGCTGCATCATGGAGTGTAGGCGCTGTTCCTCTTTCCCGATATGGTGCGAGATCTCCTCCTGCCACCGGCGGACGACGGTTTTCGTCTCTTCGAACAGTTCGGGGGATGGACATCGGGAACTCCTTCATACTGGTGTGGATTGGTCCCGCATGGATGAAAAGGGCGGGGGGCAAAACAGTACCCGGCATAGTACGGGCACGCTCTGGCGGCTGACACGCCCTACGATAACATAATAGGTTTAGCGCAAGCTAAAATTTTCCGGAAGCCGGAGTTGGAATGGGGTTGAGAATAGCGAAAACGTGTTTGAATTTTCTGCGGGTTTGTTCTGGAAACAATGTAAAGGAGATGTTGTTTCATGGTGGCCTGTCGCGGAATCGAACCACGGACACAGGGATTTTCAATCCCTTGCTCTACCGACTGAGCTAACAGGCCATTAATTTAAGAGGCCGAAATTATAGCAACGGCATATTGAAGCCTAGCTTAAATTGGCGACAGCTTCTTTAAAAGTGTTTCCGCGCACGGCGTAGGAGGGGAACTGGTCCAGGCTGGCACAGGCCGGGGAGAGCAGGGCAACACTTTCCAGGGTATGCGCATCGGCGATCCGTTTGACAGCCTCGGCCAGGATCCCGCAGCTCACAAAGGGGATGCCGAAACGCTCGGAGAGGGCATCGAGCTTCGCCTGGTTGCTGCCGATGGTGTAGAGGGTGACGTCGATGTCGGCGAGGGCCTCGAAGAGCGGTACCATGTCGACCCCCTTGTCATCCCCGCCGACGATAAGGTGGATGGGGCGGTTGGCGTAGCGCCGCACGGCGGCCAGGGCCGCATCGATGTTGGTGGCCTTGGTGTCGTTGACCCAGAGGCGGTTTTGCGCGTCGCTGAACTCCTCCTGGCGGTGCGGGTCGAGGACGAAGGCGTTCATCTTCTCATAGTCGATGCGGTCGAAGAGGAGCCGGTCGGCGGCCATGGCCAGAAGGGCGTCGAGGAGGAAGGGGCCTTTGAAGCGGATACGCTCCGCATCGAAACCGAAAAAGGCGGCGAGATCCTCGGCATCGTCGTAGGGGATGACGAAGGCGTCCGTCGGTATATCGGCATAGGCGCGCGGTAGCAGGATGGTCTCGCCCTCGCGCATCTGGGCCAGGGGTTTTAGTTTGTCGTCGATGTAGGCCCGTTCGCTGCCGTGCCAGCTCACATGGTCCGGGGTGATGGGCAGTACGACGTAGAGGTCCGGTTTCGCCTCATGGGTATAGTGCAGGGTGAAGGAGCTCGTCTCCAGGACCCAGAGCGGTGCCTTCGTATCCAGCGCGGCAAGCGGGGTGCCGATATTGCCCCCGGAAAGCGCCCCCTTGTCGGTGAGCAGGTGGGTGAGCATCTGCGTCGTCGTCGTCTTGCCGTTGGTGCCGGTGATCCAGACGGTAAAGGGCTTTTGCTCCGGGGTGAAGGGGGGACGCGAGAGCGGCGAGAGGAAGAGGTCGTACTCGCTGACGAGATGGCCTGCTTTTCGGATCAGCGAGTGCTCGGGCGGGATGCCCGGGGACGGGATCTCGAGGTCGGAGTAGCGCGGGTCGAACTCCGCCGAGGGGCGTACCCGGTTGCCCTCGTCGTCGGTAAAGGGCTTATGCACATGGTCGTCATAGAAGGTGAAGGGGCCGAAGGCCTTGGCAATGGCGCGGGTCGTGATGCCGTAGCCGAAAAGGGAGGTGCGTTTGTGCTGCATCAGTGGGCCTTAACGGATTTTCAGGGTAATGAGCGCGGCCAGGTTCGAGAGCATGGCAATGATCCAGAACCGGACGATGATCTTGTTTTCCGCCCAGTTCTTCATCTCGAAGTGGTGGTGGATGGGGGCCATCAAGAAGACCCGCTTTTTGCGCAGTTTGAAACTGCCGACCTGGATGATGACGGAAACGGTCTCGATTACGAAGATGAGCCCGATGAGCAGGAGCAGGAACTCGCTTTTGGCGACGATGCCGAGGTAGCCTATAAAGGCGCCGATGGCGAGCGAACCGCTGTCGCCCATAAAGACCTCGGCCGGGTGGGAGTTGAACCACAAAAAGCCGATCAGCGCGCCGATTAGCGCCGCGGCGACGACGGAGGCCTCCCCGGCCGGGAAGTTCGGCATCAGCAAGTAGGCGGAGAGGCCGGCGTGCCCGATAACGTAGACGAAAACGCCAAGGGTCATCAGGGCAAAGACGGAGGGCACCGTCGCCAGGCCGTCGAGGCCGTCCGTGAGGTTGACGGCGTTGGAGGAGGCGACCATGACGAGGACCCAGAACAGCAGAGCGAAGAGGTGCATGTCAAAGAGCGGGTGTTTGTAAAAAGGGACGTAGAGCTCCGTATCGAGCCCCGCCGCGAAAAGGAGGAAAACGGCGCCTGCGAGAGCCGCCCCGATCTGGAACATCAGTTTTGCGCGGGCTGTGAGGCCGGCGAGGTTGTGCTGTTTGTCGATTTTGGCGTAGTCGTCCTTGAAGCCGATCAGCATAAAGAGTGCGAGCACGAGCATCCCGCCCAGGGCGAAAAAGTTGTCGTACCGTACGGTGATAGCCGACGCAATCAGGGTCGATACGATGAAGACGACGCCCCCCATCGTGGGGGTCTTCGCCTTTTCGCGGTGGCGGTCGGGCGCGTAGTCGTTAATGGGCTGGACGCTGGAGGTTTTCTGGGCCCAGCGGATGAACACGGGCATCAGGAAAAGGGTCATGCAGAGCGCCAGGAAAAAGGCGACGCCGGCGCGGACGGTGATATATTGCAGCAGGTTGATATCCAGAAGTTCGTAAAACCAGTAAAGCATTATCAGTCCATAAAGAGTTTTCACTAGGTTATAGTGATAAAGTGAGTAAAAAGTGCTATTTTAATATAATTGCCGTCATTATATGTTTAAGGGTGTCTTTGCAATCCCGACAGGTTGCATAATGGCCTTCAAAGGATTTTTTATGGGACAAAAGACTGTACTCGTGATTACGGACGGGGTCGGCTACAGTCAACGGACGGAAGCGAACGCTTTTTACCATGCCAAAAAGCCGACCTATGAGAAACTGTTCGCAGAAGTTCCCCACGCACTGATCGATACCTTCGGCCTGAGCGTCGGCCTGCCCGAGGGGCAGATGGGCAACTCGGAAGTGGGGCACATGACCATCGGGAGCGGCCGGGTGCTCTACCAGGACCTCGTCAAGATCTCCCTCGCCGTCGCCGAGGGCACGCTGGCAGGCAACCCGGCATTGACGGCGCTGCTGGAGCGTTCCGACACGCTGCACCTCGTCGGCCTCTTCAGTGACGGCGGGGTCCATTCGCACCTTGACCATACGATCGCGCTGGCGAAGATCGCCGAAGCGGCGGGCAAGAAGGTGTGGCTCCATCTCATTACCGACGGTCGCGACGTCTCGCCGACGTCCGCACCCCGCTACCTGGAGAAGCTGCAGGAGGCCCTGAGCCTGAACGTCCGGATCGCGACCATCGGCGGCCGCTTCTATACGATGGACCGGGACAACCGCTGGGAGCGTGTCCAGAGCGGCTACGACGCCATCGTGACCGCGCAGCCTGCCAGCGACCTGACCCCTGCGGCCTATGTCGAAGCCTCCTACGCCAGGAAAGAGACGGACGAGTTCATCGTCCCGGTGGCCTTCAACGGTTACGAGGGGATGAAAGTGGGCGACGCTCTCCTCGTGACCAATTTCCGCGGCGACCGCGTCCGCGAGATCACGACGGCGCTGGCCTCGCCGGCGTTCTCCGAATTCGACCGCCCTTTCGCCGTGGCAAACATCGCGACGATGACGGAGTATGACAAAAGCTTCAGCTACCCGGTCCTCTTCCGGAAAGAGACGCCGAAAAACACCCTGGCGGAAGTGATCAGCAGCCGGGGACTGCGCCAACTCCATACGGCGGAGACGGAGAAGTACGCCCACGTCACCTTCTTCCTCAACGGCGGCATCGACGAGCCCTATACGAACGAAGCGCGGGTACTCGTACCGAGCCCGAAGGTCAAGACCTACGACCTGCAGCCGGAGATGAGCGCCCCCGCGGTCGGTGACGCCGTTTTGACCGCGATGGACGAAGGGTACGACTTCATCGTCGTCAACTTCGCCAACGGCGACATGGTCGGGCACACGGGTGTTTATAATGCCGCAATCAAGGCGGTCGAAGCCGTCGACCATGAGCTCGGCCGTATCGTGGCGAAAGCGCGGGCCGACGATTATGCGATGGTCCTGACCTCCGACCACGGCAACTGCGAGGAGATGTGGGACGAGGAGGGCAATGTGCTGACGAACCACACTGCTGGCAAGGTCTGGGCCTTCGTTATGGCCGAAGGGGTCGAAAAAGTCCACCCTGGCGGTCTCAACAACATCGCCCCGACGGTCCTTGAACTGATGGGCATCGAAAAACCGGCCGAGATGGACGACAGCCTCTTATAGTTTGGGTACGGCATCCGAGCAAAAGTCCGGATGCCTACACTGATGCTGTGTTCTCCTTGGCGGAGAGCCCATACCCCAAGGGCATTTCCTGCGGGGCACGCGCAGTAGAGCGCGCTCATGCATTACGGCAGACTCATCCGTAGATGCAAGTAAATTATTCAAAAGGAGTGAGATGAAATTCAGTGGTAAAAACGTATTGGTAACGGGATCAAGCCGGGGGATCGGCGCGGAGATCGCGAAAGTGCTGGCCGGGTACGGCCTGAAAGTATGGGTCAACTACCGCAGCGGCGTCGAGGCGGCCGAAGCGGTCAAGGCGGCCATCATTGCCGCGGGCGGCGAAGCGGAGACGATCGGTTTCGACGTTGCGGACGAAGCGGCTTTTGTCGATGCGATCAAGATGATCGTCGACACCGACGGCGAGCTGGGCTACCTGGTCAACAACGCCGGGATCACGAACGACAAACTGGCCCTGCGCATGAAAACGGAGGAGTTCCTTGCCGTGATCAACGCCAACCTCACTTCCGCCTTTATCGGCTGCCGCGAAGCGATGAAAGCGATGCGCAAGAAGAAGCAGGGCGCCGTTGTCAATATCGCTTCCATCGTCGGCGAAACGGGCAACGCGGGGCAGACGAACTACGCGGCTTCCAAGGGCGGGCTGATCGCGATGACGAAGAGTTTCGCCATCGAAGCGGCCACGAGCGGCATCCGTTACAACACGGTCACGCCGGGCTTTATCACGACCGATATGACCGACGAACTCAGCGACGATATCAAGTCCAGCTTTACCTCAAAAATCCCGATGGGACGCTTCGGCGAAGCGCGCGAAGTGGCGGAAGCGACGGCCTTCCTGCTCTCCGACGCCGCCTCCTATATCACGGGTGAAACGCTCAAAGTCAACGGCGGGATGAACATGGCCTGACGCCGGAGGGGCCCCCTTCAGCGTATTTTTTTATATTCCGTGTGCTATACTTTTGAAATTTCAAATTGGATAGAGGAGCTATAATGGCACTTTTGGATGACATCAAAGAAGTTGTAGTTGAACAACTGAGCGTAAACCCGGACGAAGTAAAGCCGGATGCGAAATTCGTTGAAGATCTCGGAGCGGACAGCCTCGACGTCGTTGAACTGGTCATGGCACTCGAAGAAAAATTCGATATTGAAATCCCGGACGATGAAGCTGAAAAAATTCAGACGGTTCAGGATGTCGTAAACTACATCGAAAACAAGGCGTAAGTTTCCTTTGCGGGTTTCCCGCAAAAGGGTTTTGTATTGCCGTCCTCGGACGGGTATATAAAGCTATACACCTATTTTTTCAGGAGTTGATGTGAGAAGAGTTGTCGTAACGGGTATGGGCATGATCAATGCTGTCGGTCACAATAAAGAAGAGTCGTTCAAAGCGATGTGCGACGGCGTGAGCGGCATTGACAGAATTACCCTTTTCGATGCTGAAGCCGAAGGACATGGTGTCCTGATTGCCGGTGAGGTCAAAGACTTCGACCCTGCGACCGTCATGGCCGCCAAAGAGGTCAAAAAAGCGGATCGTTTCATCCACCTCGGCCTCAAAGCGGCCCAGGAAGCGATGGAAGATGCGGCCTTCAACGAGATTGAGATCGAATATGAGCGTTTCGGTGTTGCTGCGGCATCCGGTATCGGCGGTCTTCCGGCGATCGAGAAGAACTCCATCGTCCTCGAGACCCGCGGCCCGCGCCGTATCTCCCCTTTCTTTATCCCGAGCGCCCTGGTTAACATGCTCGGCGGTTTCGTCTCCATCGAACACGGTTTGAAAGGCCCGAACGTCGCGGCAGTTACCGCCTGTGCGGCGGGAACGCATTCCATCAGCGAAGCGGCGAAGACGATCATCTGCAACGGTGCAGATCGTATGCTCGTCGTCGCAGCCGAGTCTGCGGTTACCGGCGTCGGTATCGGCGGTTTTGCCTCCATGAAAGCACTCTCCACACGCAACGACGACCCGAAAACGGCATCCCGTCCCTTTGATGCGGAGCGCGACGGTTTCGTTATGGGTGAAGGCGCGGCAGCGCTCGTCCTCGAAGATTACGATCTGGCCGTTGCCCGCGGTGCGAAGATCTACGGCGAGCTGATCGGTTTCGGCGAGAGCGGCGATGCAAGCCACATTACGAGCCCGAGCATGGACGGTCCGCTGCGCGCGATGAAAGCGGCGATGACGATGGCTGGCAACCCGAAAGTCGATTACGTCAATGCCCACGGTACGTCCACGCCGACGAACGACAAGAACGAAACGGCAGCACTGAAAGAGCTCTTCGGCGGCAAAGAGAACTGCCCGCCGGTGACCTCCACCAAAGGCCAGACGGGCCACTGCCTCGGCGCTGCCGGCGCTATCGAAGCGGTCGTCTGTCTGATGGCGATGCAAGAAGGCATCATCCCGCCGACGATCAACCACATCAACCCGGACGTGAACTGCGACCTGGACATCGTCCCGAATGTGGCTCGCAAGGCGGAACTGAACATTGTCATGAGCAACTCCTTCGGTTTCGGCGGCACCAACGGCGTCGTTATCTTCAAGAAGCTCTAAGGCCCCGCACTTTGGCTACCTACCTCGATTTTGAGCAGAAGATCCAGCAGATCCAGGAAGAGATTGTCAGCGCTGAGGTGCGCCATGACCTCCACGCCGTTGAGATCCTGAAAAAAGATCTGGAGAAAGAGGTCAGTAAAACCTACAAGAACCTTTCCCCGTACCAGGAACTGCAGCTGGCGCGCCACCCGGACCGCCCCTATGCGCTCGATTACATCAACCTCCTGCTCGAAGACAAGTACGAACTGCACGGGGACCGCCACTTCCGCGACGATGCGGCGATCCTCTGCTACATGGGTTACATCGACGGTCAACGGGTCATGGTCATCGGGGAGCAGAAGGGACGCGGGACGAAGAACAAGCTCAAGCGTAACTTCGGGATGCCGCACCCCGAAGGGTACCGCAAGGCGCTGCGCTGCGCCCAGCTGGCGGACAAGTTCAATATCCCCGTCGTCATGCTCATCGACACCCCGGGCGCCTATCCGGGACTCGGCGCCGAAGAGCGCAACCAGAGCGAAGCGATCTCCCGCAACCTGCTGGAACTCTCCAAACTGGAGACAATCACGATCTCCATCGTTATCGGCGAGGGGGGCAGCGGCGGTGCCCTTGCCATCGGCGTTGCCGACAGACTGGCGATGATGCGCTACTCCGTCTTCAGCGTAATCTCGCCGGAAGGGTGTTCCGCGATCCTCTGGAACGATCCATCCAAAGCGGAAGCGGCGACGAAGGCACTCAAGATCACCAGCAGCGACCTCAAAGAGCTTGACCTGATCGACGATATCATCGATGAGCCGCTCATCGGGGCACACCGCGATAAGTCCGGTGCGGCGGATGCGATGAAGAGCTATATCCTTGAGCGCATCAACGAACTGTCGAACTACAGCGGCTCCGAACGCCGCCACAAGCGCTATGACCGCCTGACGGGCATGGGCGCCTTCTCCGAAAACTAATCAAATCACTTTTCTTGTTCCCATTAGGGCAGCTCTGCCGTTCTATGTTCTCGCTATTTTCTTAAACTGTTTTTTATTCCCCTTCTTTTTTGCTTATCCAAAAAAGAAGCTGAACCGGGAAGAAAAAAAGGATAAAAGGCTGTCGCTTTTGGGACATGCCATGCTCCGGTGAACCTGCTGACACGCTAATGACCGTTTCGGCCTCGATTATTGATATATTCTGGAAAGTGTTTAGGCTTCGGGGGGTGTCTCTTCCGGGGGCTGTGGCGGGAATTTCGGGCGTTTGAGACGTTTGGCTTTCTTGGAGAAGGTGATGAGCTCTTCGACGGTCTGGATCTCGGTGGGGATGCATCTGAGGGTGCGTTTGAAGAGCTTTGCCGTCGTCATAGCGTCGGAGAGGGCGCGGTGGTGGGTCGCCTCTTTGTAGAGCTCGAGCTGCTCGTTCAGGAACGCGAGGCCGTAACGGTAGGAGCTGATGGTGCGCTCGGCGAGATCGATGGTGCAGAGGCTGCGGTTGAGCAGGGGCGCCATCCCGACGCGCTCCATCATCTTTGAGGTGAACTGGAAGTCGAACTTCACATCGTGGCCGACGAAGATGTCGTTGCCCAGGAAGAGCTTGAACGCTTCAAGCACCTCTTTCATGGTCGGGGCATTCTGGGTGTCCTCTTCGGCAATACCGGTGATCTCGGTGATGTGCCCCGAGATATGGTCGCAGCGCACAAGAGTTTCGAAGCGGTCGATGATATGGAGGTTCTGGACCTTGACAGCCCCGATCTCGATAATCTGGTGCTTGTCGGGTTTGGACCCGTTGGTTTCGATGTCGACAATACAGAAGGTTGCCGCAGAGAGGAGCTGGTCACAGCTTTTGGGGTAGTAGCGCGTTGCGTCGCGGCTGACGAGTTCAAGCCCCTGTGCCTTCATCAGCTCGACGGCCAGATCGACAGATTCGCCTGTGAGCTGTTCGATCTGGTAGGCGGTGAGGCCATCGCAGAGCTTCTGAGGGAGCTGGGACACCTCGATCACCCTTTGGCCTTTGCGACGAAACTTCGTACCTTGTCGGGGTCTTTTTCCCCTTTGGCGGCTTCGACGCCGCTGCTGACGTCGAGGGCATAAAATCCGAACGGAAGACACTCCTCGACGTTCTCCGGCGAGAGCCCGCCGGCCAGGATGATCTTCGAGCAGTCGACCCCTTCGAACCACTCAAGGTTGAGACGCTTGCCCATGCCGCCGTACGCCTCGCAATAGGCGTCGACGAGGCGGTACTCGTCGGCGTGCGATGTGATGTCTTCAGGGCTTCGGGCTCGGATGACACGGACATAAGGACACTCCAAGGCGTCAAAGAGGCTATCGGGCGCGTCGAAATGGATCTGGGCGAGGGTGACACCGCTCGTCTTTGCCGCGGCGTTGATCATAAAAGCCTCCTCGTTAACGAAAAGACCGACTTTTTCGACGAAGGGGGGGAGGCGTTTGATGATTTCGGCAGCCGCTTCGGGGGTGATATGGCGCGGCGAGGGGGGGTAGAAAACGAAACCGAGCGCGTCGGCCCCGGCTTCGATCGCACTCATCGCGTCTTCGTAGGAGGTGATGCCGCAGATCTTGACGCGCACGGAAGGCTCAGACTTTCAGGCTGTCAATGGCCGCTTTGAGGCCGTCTTTGTGCTTGAAAACGTAGCTGCCGGCGACGCAGACGTCGACACCCGCTTCGGCGAGCGCGGCGATGTTCGCATCGTTGACCCCGCCGTCGACCTCGATGAGGCAGTCGGGGTTGAGACGGTCGCGCAGGTCGCGCAGGCGGCGTACCTTCTCGTAAACATCGATGAACTTCTGGCCGCCGAAACCGGGGTTGACGCTCATGACGAGGAGCATGTTGATGTAGGGCAGCAGGTATTCGAGGCTCTCGGCCGGCGTATGCGGGTTGAGCACGATGGCCGGTTTGATGCCGAGGCTGCGGATATACTGCGCTAGGCGGTGCGGGTGCTTCTCCTCTTCGATATGAAAGGAGATATATGCCGGTTTGAGCGGGGCGAAGAGGTCGACGAAGAAGGTGTTGTTCTCGACCATCAGGTGGATGTCGAGGGGTTTCGTAGCTGCTTCGGCAACGGCGGAGACGACGACGGGCCCGATGGTGAGGTTCGGGACGAAATGGCCGTCCATGACGTCGACGTGCACGAGGTCACACCCGGCGTCGCAGATCGCGTTGACGTCGCGCGCAAGGTTGCCGAAGTCGGCGGAGAGAATACTGGGGGCTACTAGCATTGAGCTACCCTTTCTTTTTTGTGGCATTTTATCCAAATAGTGCGCGCATTGCGATAAAATGGCGGAACACCCCGTGCTACAGTGGCTATTTAAGGAACTCTTTTGATTTTAGAGGATATAATGCGCCACTAAATTTACGCAAGGAGCCTTCATATGGCAAGAAAATGTGCTATTAGTGGTAAGGGCCCAATGAGCGGAAACAACGTTTCTCACGCGAAAAATCGCACGAAAAGACGTTTCATGCCTAATCTTCGCACCGTCCGCGTCCAGATGGAAGATGGTACGACTAAGAAGATTAAGATCTCTGCTTCTGAGCTTCGTACTATGAAGAAAAAGCAGGCGTAACCCCTTACGCCTAAAATAGAGCGCCGTTTGAATCTAATCGAAAAGATTCGCGCCTTTCTACACTGGGAGACCCCTCCTAAACCACAGTACGATCTACTTCCCGATATTTACAGCCACCTCAAACCGTTTCGACTGCCGCTGATTTTTACGGCACTTATCATGTTCCTCGGCACCATAGGCTATATGGCCATCGACAACTTTTCGCTCATCGACGCCATCTACCAGACGGGGATCACCTTTACGACGGTCGGTTTCGGGGAGATCGCCCCCATCTCCGATGCGGGAAGGCTCTTTACGATCACGCTGATCATTACCGGTTTCGCCGTCTTCTCGATGGCGGTCGGTATCCTGGTCAACGAGATCAACCGCGGCAACATCTACAAAACCATAAAGGAGCGGGACATGCTCTACAAGATCGCGCGCTTGAAAAAGCATTTTGTCATCTGCTACCACAACGATTACACCATCGAAGTCACGAAGGAGCTGCGCCGTTCGCACATCCCCTTCGTCGTGATCGACCCCCGCGAGGAGATCGAGGCGTGGGCGAAACAGCACAAGTACCCCTATTTCCTCCGCGAAGAGCCCCATACCGAGGTGGCGATGCTTAAGGGGCACCTGAGCTCCGCGAGCGGGGTGATCACCCTCTCGCCGCTCATCGCGGACAACATCGCTATCATCGCCTCGGTGCGCCTCTTCGAGAAGGAACATGCGCTGCCGCGGCCGTACAACCTGATCAGTTCCGCCGAGACGATGAGCGACGTGGAGAAGTTGAAAAAACTGGGGGCCGATACCGTCGTCTCGCCGACGAAACTGACGGCGCAGCGCATCACCTCCATGGCGGCGCGCCCCGATATGGAAAACCTCCTCGAGGAGTTCCTCTACCGCAGCGACACCCCGCTGGACATGGAGGAGATCTTCGTGCCCAAATACAGCTGGATGGTGCTCAACCGCCTCAAGGAGACCCACCTCCGCGAGATCGCGAACGTCTCCGTCGTCGGGGTCACGCGCAAAGACGGCAAGTTCGTCGCCATGCCCAAAGGCGATGACCTCGTCACCAGCGAGTCGAAACTGCTGGTCGTCGGGACCGAGAAGGGGATCAAAATGACCAAAGAGCTGGTGAAACAGCGTAAAAAACCGCAGGAGTTGCGTTATGTTTGAGATGAAAAAAGTTGGTGGCGGCGTCTGCGCGCCGGAGGGGTTCTTTGCGGGGGCGGCGAGTGCCGGCCTGCGCCCGAACGGGGCGGACGACGTCGCCTTTATCTATGCCGACACCCCCTGTGAAATGGCGGCTGTCTTCACGACGAACAAGATGGCGGCGGCACCGATCCGTCACTACCGGGCGAAAGGCAGCTTCAAGAGCAACTTCGTCCTGATGAACGCAAAGAACGCCAATGCGATGACGGGCCCCGCAGGGATCAGCGATATCGACGAGGTCCTGGGGGAGCTGCAGGCGTATTATGGCGTGCTAGAAAACCCGGTCATGAGTTCCACGGGGGTCATCGGTGTCCGCATGCCCAAAGCCAAGATCACGGCGGCGGCAAAGACCTTCGACCTCTCCGCCAAAGACAGCCTGGCGGCCGCGAAAGCGATCATGACGACGGACACCTTTTACAAAATGGTGTCGACCGAGGTCATCCTGGATGGCGGCAAGCGTTTCCGCCTCGGGGCGATCGCCAAAGGGGCGGGGATGATCAACCCGGCGATGGCGACGATGCTCTGCTTTGTCACCACCGACGCCGACGCCGGTGCTGAGGAGCTGCAGGCTTGCCTCGAAGCGGTCATCCCGACGACCTTCAACGCGGCCAGCGTCGACGGCGATACGTCGACGAACGATACGGTGATGCTCTTTTCCAACCGCAAGAGCGGCGCATTTGACGCCGAGGCGTTCACGACGGCCCTGCACGAAATGCTCCTCGAACTCGCGCAGATGATGGTCAGCGACGGCGAGGGGGCGACGAAGATGGTCACCTTCCACGTGACGGGCGCCGCCAGCGACGAAGAGGCGGAGACGGCGGCGAAGGCGCTCTCCAACTCGCTGCTGATGAAAACGGCCATCTTCGGCGAGGACCCCAACTGGGGCCGGGTCGCATCGACGATCGGCGCCAGCGGCGTTGCATGTGACGAGGCAACGCTCACAGTCAGTTTCGACGAGGTCTGCGTCTACGACAAGGGGACGATCCTCTTTGATGCGGAATCGGAAAAGCTAGCGGCGGCGGTGATGAAACGCGAACGCTTTACGATCAGCTGCGACCTTGGAATGGGCGGGGGGGCGTTTGACGCCTACGGCTGCGATCTCGGCCACGAGTACGTCAAGATCAACGCCGACTACAGAACGTAGCAGCGATTTGAAGGAGAAGATGGCGGCCTGCGCGGCCGTCGTTAGAAGCGGTAGCCTACATTGAGAAGGGTCCGCAGATTGTCGAGGCTGTATTTCTTCGTACCGCCGAAATCGTTTTCGGTGGTCCATGTGCGGCGGATATCCACACCCGCCAGGAAACTTCCCATATAGTATTTCAGACCCGCGCCGGCCTGCAGGGTAAAGAGCCAGTCATTCTGGGTATCGGTGGATGTCGTCGGGGACAGTCCGCCTGTACTCGTGGTGACGGGGTATTCGGTATACATTGCACCGATGCCGGGTCCGATGCCCAGGACGAGGTTCTTGGTGAAATGGATGAAATAGTAGGGGTTCATTTCGATCGCAGTGATCGTCATGTCATTTTTATCGTAACGGCTCAGGCTCAGCTGCTGGCGAAGCAGGTTGTCGCCGGGGAGGGTGAATACGGGGCAGCCGAAAAGAGAATGCGACACCGTAGTTGTAGCCATCCTTGACGGAACCATTGTCAAAATCCATCGTCCCGCCGACGGCGGCGAATTCGATGTTCGCTTTCCAGTCCGGATCAGTGAAGAGAGGCAGTAGGACGAATTTGTCTGCGGCGGTTGCCGCCGATGCAGACAAAATCGCGGCGCCCGCCAGGACGCTGAGCAGTTGGGTCGTTTTCTTTATTTTTACTCCTCTCTTGAAGAAAAATCGTGTGCACGATAGGCAAACTTTTTCCATTTATCATACAGACAATCACATTTTATTCACATTTTCTGAAAAATAAAAAAGTTATCTGAGTGCACCCGTGGGAATACGGGTTTCAGCGCGGGGGAAGGTCGAGGTGGGGGAGGTGCCAGCCGCGGTAATGGGCGACCAGGCGGAGCACGGTGGCAAAGAGGGCGACGGCGAGAATGGCCGTGTCGTTCAGCCAGCCGACGGCGTCGAGTAGGATCAGCAAGACGGCAACGATGACGGCAATGGTGCCGTAGAAATCGCTGGTGAGGATGGCGGGAACGGTATTGACGAGGACGTCACGGGTCACCCCGCCGCCGATGGCAGTGAGGAAGCTCACGATGATGATGCCGAAAAAGTTGAACTCCGCTGCGAGGCCTAGAAGGGCGCCGGTGATGCTGAAGGCGACGAGGCCCACCGTGTCGCTGATGACAAAGAGCCATTTGCGCTCAAACGCGTCGCGCTGGTAGAGGCGGAGGATGAGGGCCAGCAAGACAGTGGCGATGACGGTCAGCGCTGGGTAGTAGTGGCTGAAAGCAAAGGGGGTGCGGTCAAGCATGAGGTCGCGGATGACCCCGCCGCCGAGCGCCGTCAGGGAAGCGACGATGATAAGCCCCAGCAGGTCAAGACGGTGGCGCACCCCGGCGAGGAAACCGCTCAGGGCAAAGGCGACGATGCCGATGATGTCGGCGAGGATAAAAAAGTTCATGGTTCCGGTGCGTCAGGCACCCGCGATGCGGAAATCCTCTTTGAACGCGACATAGCGTTCTGCTGAGGCGTAAAGCTCTTTGACCTCTTCATCAGAGAGCTCCCGGACGACTTTGGCCGGGGAGCCCATGATGAGCGAACGGGGCGGGAAGACTTTGTTCTTCGTGACCAGCGCCCCGGCGCCGACGATGGACTCCTTGCCGATGACAGCGCCGTCGAGGATGGTCGCGCTCATTCCGATCAGGCAGGCGTCTTCGATCGTGCAGCCGTGGAGCATGACGCGGTGGCCGATGGTGACGTCGCTGCCGATGATGGTCGGGTGGCCGTCGCTCATGTCGGGCTTTTTGTAGTGGGTGACGTGGATCATGGAGAGGTCCTGGATATTGGTCCGGTCGCCGATGACGATGCGGTGGACGTCTCCTCGCACGACACAGCCGAACCAGACGGCGCAGGATTCACCCATGGTGACATTCCCGATGACGTCGGCGCTCTTTGCGATCCAGGAATGGTCGCCGATTTTGGGTTCCCATTGCTTGAAAGGGTAGGTCATTGCTGCTCCTTGCGGCGCCTCAGCTCTCTTTGAAGAGGCGGGAGGCCAGTTTGTTGATGTAGTTCGTATCGCGTTTTTTTGACGATTTGTAGAGTTTGGTCGTATGCTGTTCGAGCAGGAGCTGGGAGTTGACCGGGTTTTCGCCGGACTCGACCCTGCGGTAGCTTCCGTCGCTCTGCAGTTCATGGGAAAGGACGTTGTCCGTAAGCTGGAGGGTGAGCAGCTGCAGGAGCTTCTCTTTGGACGCTTCGTCCTCGATTCCCGTCATCAGTTCGATACGGCGTACGAGGTTCCGCGGCATCCAGTCGGCACTCGAGATGTACATCTGCGGATGGCCGTGTTTGAAGTAGAAGAGACGGGCATGCTCGAGGTATTTCCCGATCAGCGAGGTGACCCGGATATTTTCGCTCACCCCTTCGATGCCCGGGACGAGGCAGCAGATCCCTCGGACGATCAGGTCGATTTTGACCCCGGCCTGCGATGCCTTGTAGAGGGCACGGATGACATCTTCGTCAACGAGGGAGTTGACTTTGACGATGATGCGTCCCTCCGTTCCCATGCGGGTTTCGTTCTGGATCAGCGAGAGGATCTTCGGCTTTGTCTGTGTCGGGGACATGTAGAGCTTGTTCAGTTTCCCTTTCTTGCTGAAGCCCGTCAGGAAGTGGAAGAAGCGGGTCATGTCGTTCGTGATCGCCTCGTTGGAGGTCATATAACTGACGTCCGTATAGATCTTCGCCGTACTGGGGTTGTAGTTCCCCGTGCCCAGGTGGGCGTACTGTTTGAGCTTGTCGCCGACCTTGCGGGTGACGAGGGCGGCTTTGGCATGGACTTTGAAGCCGGGGATACCGTAGATGACGTGCGCACCAGCGCTCTCCAGCGCCTTGGCCCAGATGAGGTTGTTCTCCTCGTCGAAACGTGCCTTGAGTTCGACCATGGTCGTGACCTGCTTGCCCGATTCGGCCGCCTGCATCAGGGCGTTGACGATGGGCGAGTTCGTCCCGCTGCGGTAGAGCGTCATCCGGATGGAGACGACGTCGGGGTCCTTGGCCGCCGCCTGGATGAATTTGACGATGGGCTCGAAACTCTCGTAGGGGTGGTAGAGCAAGATGTCCTGCTTGTCAAGGACGGAGTAGATGCTGTCCTCGGAATCCAGCGGGGGGAGGTTCTGCGGTTTGTACGGCGCCGCGACGAGGTGTGCGAAATCCTTGTTGTCGACGATCTGCCAGAGGCTGGCGAGGTTCAGCACGATCTTGAAGCGGTAGAGGTCGTCTTTATAGACGTTCGTGTGGCGGTTGAAGAAGTCGATGAGCTCGTCGTCGGCGTCGACCCCGATCTCGAGACGGACCAGCTCCCCTTTTTTACGGAGCTTGAGTCCCTCTTCGAGCATCTCCATGAAGTCGTCGGCCTCCTCCTCTTCGATGGTGATGTCGGCGTTGCGCGTGACACGGAAAGGGGTGTACTGCAGCAGGGTGTAGCCCGGGAAGAGCTCATTGATGTGCTGGGCGACGATGCTGCCGATGGGCACGTAGATGCCGGTACCGATCTGGACGAAGCGGGGCAGCACCCGCGGGATACGCACCAAGCCGTAGCGCTGGACGTTCGGATCGTCGTTGTCCTGGAGTTTGACAATGAGGCCGAAGCTGAGGTTGTTTAGGTGCGGGAAGGGGTGGGTACCGTCGACGGCGATCGGGACGATGACCGGGTAGATATGTTCATGGAAGTAACGGTTAACCTCTCCCTTCTCCTGGTTGTTCAGCTCCGCATAGCGTTTGAAGAAGATCCCCTCGCTTTTGAGGCCGGACATGATCTCGATAAAGGTGTGCTCGACGACCTGCAACTCCTGGTGGAGGTACTTGCGGATCTCGCGCAGCTGCTGCAGCGGGGTGAGCCGGTCGGGTCCGGAGAGGATGATCCCGGAGGTGAAGAGCTTTTTGAGCCCAGCGACGCGGATCATGTAGAACTCGTCGAGGTTGGTGCCGTAGATGGCAAGAAACTTCAGGCGCTCGAGCAGCGGCTGTTTTTTGTCCTGGGCCTGCTGCAACACACGCGTGTTGAACTGCAGCCAGGAGAGTTCACGGTTAAAATAGAATCTCGGGTCTTTCAGATTGGTCATAGGTAGCTCGGGAAAATATTGGAATGGGTTATATTATAGCGAAGAATTGTTATCGAAGTGGTTACGGAACACGCGCTGCGGGGGCGGGACGGGTGATGAGGTAGGCGCCGAGCAGGATGGGGAGGGTGCCGAGCATCTGCCGCAGCGTCGGGATCTCCCCCAGGGTCGGATAGGCAAAGATCAGCGTAAAGAGCGGCATGAAGGCGATCATGGCACTGAGCTTGGTGATGCCGATACGGTGCAGGGCCTCGATCCAGAGGATCTTGGCCAGGACGTAGACAAGGAGCGCGATAGCGGTGACGGCGGGGAGGACCTCCAGGAGCGCTTCGAAGGTGGGCAGGCCCTCGAAGAAAAGCGCGGCGCCGAAGAGCACGGGCAGGGCCGCCAGGTTACGGAAGGTGAGGATGGCCAGGGCGCTGACCCGCTGGCGGGCACGCTTCTGGTAGAGGTTCGCCAGCGGGGCGGTCGCGGCGGCAAGGAGGATGAGCAGGTCGCCCTGGTTGAAGGTGAAGGTCGTGGGGAGGAGAATAATGACGGCGCCCGATCCCATCAAAAAGGCGGCGAAGGTGTGCAGCGCATCGAGCTTCTCCCGCCCCGGCAGGTTGAAATAGAGGTAGGAGAAGAAGAGCTGCAGTGTCAGGATGACAGCCATGTTCCCCGCCGTCGTATAGCGCAGTCCGATAAAAACGAGGGTGAAGAGCAGGGTGATATAAAAGGAGGTCCACAGCAGGTCGGGGAGGGCCTCCCTGTCGGCAAGCCCGCCGAACCCCTCCCGCACATAGAGCAGGAGCAGCAGTACGGCGGTGGCGATAATAAGGATGAAGCCGTAGGTGTTCAGCGGACCGATGGAGTGGACGGCGACGAGGGCGAGAATGGGGAACCAGCTCTCCAGCAGCGAGAGCACGACGGCGTAAAGCTCGCCCTGGCGCTGCGGGGTCATCGGCGCAGCCGCTTCAGGGCATCGCTGTGGGTCTCTATAAAGTGCGTGAACGAGACTTTGATGTCGAAATGCTGCATGTTCTCAAACCCACGGCGTGCGAAATGTTGCCGTAGTGTAGCATTTTCAAGGAGGGCTTCCAAGGCATCAACCCAGGCATCGGCGTCATTGCCCTTGACGATCATGCCCCCGGCGCTGCCACCGTGGTTGACGATGCTCTGCGGGCCGCCCACGTCCGACACGAGGCAGCAGACCCGGCTCGCCTGGGCCTCCATCACGACCTGGCCGAGCGTATCGGTGACGGAGGGGAAGACGAAAAGGTCGCTTGAAGCATAGAGCGCGGAGAGATCGTCGCCGATAACGGGGCCGGCGAAGGTGACGTCATCGAGGGCGAGGTTGGCGCGCTTGCGGCGCAGAAAGCCCTCCCCGACGAGCAGTAGTTCGGCCGTACTGTTCGGGTTGAAGGCCTTGTAACGCTGCCAGACATCCAGCAGGAAGGGGACGTTCTTCTCTTTGGAGATACGCCCGACGTAGAGCACTTTCGGGCCTTCCCCCGTCACACCGTATTTTGCGAAAACGGTCGTGTTTTTATGGGAGGGGTGGAAGCGGGTCAGGTTGGTGCCCGGGGGGAGCAGCGCACTGCGCGATCGGTCGATGCCGATCTCCTGTTCCACAATGTCCAGGTATTCGGCCGAACGGATAAAGACCCGTTCAAACGGCAGGTAGAAGCGCTGCATGGCCCGGTCGGCGACCCGCTTGGCCCAGTCCATCCCCGTGTTGTCTCGGATATAGGCGGGAAAATCCGTATGGTAGGTGCCGAGCACGGGCAGCTTGTGTTTGGCGGCCAGTTTCTTGGCGATGATGCCGACCGGGCCCGGGGTGGAGATATGCACGATATCCGGGCGCAGCTCCCTCAGGACCCTCTCGAGCGCTTTTGCGGAAGGATAGGCGAGGTCCAGTTCACGGTAGAAGGGCATCGGGACCCTCCAGCGGGGAGGCAGGTTGTGGACATTGGGAAGATCGGGACAGTATTTGGCGGTCGACGCGACAATATGGAGGTCGATACCGTTTGCGAGGGCCTGTTCCCCCATATCCTGGATAAAACGCGAGACGCCGTTAAGATCACCGAGGGTGTCGGTAAAAATGCAGATGCGCATAGTTGCTTGCTCCGTGACGATAAGTCGGAAATCGTAACGCGCAGGTGTTTCAAAGGGGTTACAGGGTTTGAATCAAACTTTTCAAGCAGAGTGATGGAAACCGGCCATCTCTATTCTCGGGGTGCGGGGCATTGGAGTTCCTTTCGACGTTTGTTGAAGGAGTGTATCATACTATTACTATCACCTGACCCCTATTTTTGACCCCTATTTTAAAAGCTATCGGCAAACAAAGAATCGATTCACTGATCGGTCTGCTCAATCTGACTTACAACCTGTTTAGATACGAACAACTTGTAAGACTTCAGAAGGTA
>JACXUG010000018.1 GCA_014764065.1 Campylobacterales bacterium | reverse complement strand
GATGTGCCGACTTATGTGCAGCACGGTGCCGCCGATCTGGGCATCGCCGGCAAGGACGTGCTGATCGAACACGGTGGCGAGGGGCTGTACCAGCCGATTGATCTCAAGATTGCGCGCTGCCGGATGATGGTGGCGACCCGTGTCGGCTTTGATTACCCGGCGGCAGTGCGGCGCGGAGCGCGGCTCGCGGTGGCGACCAAGTATGTCAACACCGCACGGCTACATTTCGCCGAGAAGGGCGTCCACATCGACCTCATCAAGTTGTGCGGTTCGATGGAACTGGCCCCCCTGGTGGGGCTGGCCGATGTGATCGTCGATCTGGTGTCCACCGGCGGCACACTCAAGGCCAATGGCCTGGTCGAGGTGGAACACATCATGGATATTTCAGCGCGCCTGATCGTCAACCAGGCCGCACTCAAAACCCGCATGGTTTTGCTCAAACCTCTGATCGACCAACTGCGCCAAGCCGCGCAAACGCCCGAGGAGGTCGCCACATGAACGCCCCGCTCAGCGCCCCGATCCAGACTTTGCAACTGCGCAGGCTGGACGCCACCGTGGACGCCACCGCTCCCGACTTCGAAGCCCAATACCGCGCCCTGTTTGCCCGCATGGCCGATGAAAACGCCGAGATCGACGCGCGCGCCGCCGACATCCTGCGCGACGTGCAGCAGCGCGGCGATGCCGCCGTGCTCGATTTCACCCGCAAGTTCGACCGCCTCGACGCGCCTGACATGGCCGCGCTCGAAATCAGCCAGGCCGAGCTGCAGGCCGCGCTTGCCGCCATCACTGCGCAGCAGCGCGACGCGCTTGAGGTCGCCGCCGCACGGGTGCGCCGCTACCACGAGCGCCAGTTGCACCAGGTCGGCCAGAGCTGGGAGTACCGCGACGAAGACGGCACCCTGCTCGGCCAGAAGGTCACGCCGCTCGACCGCGTGGGCATCTATGTGCCCGGCGGCAAGGCGGCCTATCCCTCCTCGGTGTTGATGAACGCCATTCCGGCCAAGGTGGCCGGAGTGCCGGAATTGGTGATGACGGTGCCCGCACCGACGTTCATCTCCGGTATCACTTTGGCGATCGCCTCGATGCATTCCAGCGCCGCATCGCTGCGCAGGGTGACCTCCATAACGCCCACGCCCCCTTCCAGCAGCGCTTCGGCCAGCGGCACAGCATCTGCCACACGCTCGAGTACGACGACCGGGACGACCGGCGAGATGTTAAAAAGTTCTACTGCTGTCATGCCCGCTCCTCTCCGACCGCATCAAAGATCGTCGCGCCCTCTTCGGCGCTGCCGACGTTCTGGCGCATCAGGGCGAAAAGCTCCCGCCCCATGCCGTGCCGGTTATGCAGGAGCGACGGCGCCGCGGGCTCCCGCCTGGCCAGCTCTGCCGCGTCCACCAGGAGCTCCAGCTTTTTTTCATGCACGTCGAGTACCATGCGGTCCCCGTCGCGTACCTTTGCCAGCAGGCCGCCGTGGGCCGCTTCGGGCGTCATATGGATCGCAGAGGGCACCTTGCCCGACGCCCCCGACATCCGGCCGTCGGTAACGATGGCAACCTTGTACCCCTTGTCCTGCAGTACGCCCAGCGGCGGCATCAGGCCGTGCAGCTCCGGCATGCCGTTGGCCCCCGGCCCCTGGAAACGGACGACGGCGATGAAGTCGCGCTCGAGCTCCCCCGCCTTGAATGCCGCCTGCAGCGCCTCCTGGGAGTCGAAGACCCGCGCCTCCCCCTCGATATGCATCAGTTCCGGCTTGAGCGCGGAGATCTTGATAACGCTGCGGCCGAGGTTCCCCTCCAGCAGCGCCAGCCCCCCTTCGTGGGAGAAGGGGTTCTCCACGGTCGCAACGACGTCGGGGTTGCGCGATACCTCCGGTGCGGACACAAAGGCCAGTTTTCCCGCCTCGAGCAGCGGGGATTCCGTGTAGCGGCGCAGTCCCGGCCCCATCACGGTCTGTACCTCTTCATGCAGCAGCCCCGCGTCGAGGAGTTCACGGATAACGAGACCCATGCCCCCCGCGTCGCGGAAATGGTTGACATCCGCCTGGCCGTTGGGGTACATCTTGCACAGCAGAGGCGTCACGGCGGAGAGAGCGTCGAAATCGTCCCAGGTGAGGACGATCCCCGCCGCCTTGGCCATGGCGATGAGGTGAAGGGTGTGGTTCGTCGATCCCCCCGTCGCCATCAGGCCGATGACGGCGTTGACGAAACTGCGCTCATCGATCATCCGCCCGACGGGCAGGTAGTCATCGCCCAGCTGGGTCAGCGCCGCCACCCGCTGCGCCGCCGCCGACGTCAGCGCGTCGCGTAGCGGAGTATTGGTGTTGACGAAGGCGCTGCCGGGGATGTGCAGCCCCATAATCTCCATCAGCATCTGGTTGGAGTTGGCCGTGCCGTAGAAGGTGCAGGTCCCGCTACTGTGGTACGAAGCGGCCTCGGTCCGCAGCAGGGCGTCCTTGCCGACCTTACCCTGGGCGTACTCCTGGCGCACCAGCGCCTTTTCGGCGTTACTGATCCCCGAGGGCATCGGCCCCGCGGGGACGAAGACGGCGGGCAGGTGCCCAAAGGTCAACGCCCCGATGAGCAGCCCCGGCACGATCTTGTCGCAGACGCCGAGGTAGAGTGCGCCGTCAAAGACGTTGTGCGACAGGGCGATGCCCGTCGCCATCGCGATCGTGTCCCGGCTGAAGAGCGAGAGCTCCATCCCCGGCTGCGACTGGGTCACCCCGTCGCACATCGCCGGGACCCCGCCGGCCACCTGCGCCGTCGCACCGACATCCATGAGGGCCCGCTTGATCAGCGGGGGGTAGGTTGCGAAAGGCTGGTGCGCGGAGAGCATGTCGTTGTAGGCGGTGACGATCCCGATATGGGGCGTCGCCGCTCCCGCCAGTTTGCGCTTTTCATCTTCGGACTCCGCCGCCATGGCATGGGCGAGGTTGCTACACCCCAGCACTTCGCGGTTGGCGCGGTGTGCGTGGTGCGCCGCCTCGATCCGCTGCAAGTAGCGGTCTCTGGTCGGGAGGGATCGTGCTCGGATCCGCTCGGTCACTTCAAGGATAACGGGATGCATCTCTCCTCCTATGCGTAAAAGACTTCCAGGGTGATGTCGGGATGGTTCAGTACGGCCCTCACCGGCATCGTATCCACCTCGTCGCTGTCGAGTGCGGCTTCGTAAACGGCCAGTTTCGCCCCGCCTTCGATATGCAAGTAGCAGTGGGCGGCCGTCGCGATGGCATGCAGCGAAAGCGACATCCGTTCTTTCGGATCCACCGGCGCCTCGGCGGCCCCGCAGAGTACAGTATCGTTCAGCAGCGTCTGCAGTTCGGGCCGCCCGGGAAAGAGCGAAGCGGTATGGCCGTCACCGCCCATCCCCAGCACCACGACGTCGAAGGGGAAAAAGGCCTTGTAATCGGCCTCGACCTCGGATACCGCCTCCGCCGTCGTCACGCCGGAATGGTACATGCCGACAAAGGTCGCCGCACCCGCCCCGTTGGCCAGCAGCTCGCTGCGGACCAGGTTCTCGTTGCTCGCCCCCGATTCAGGGTCGACCCAGCGTTCGTCCACGAGCCCCACGGTTACCCGGCTCCAGTCGATATTCTCGGCGGCAAGCTGGACGAGAAAGGGGCGCGGCGTATTCCCGCCCGAGAGCATCAGCGACGCGCTCCCCTTGGCCGCAATGGCCGCTTCGAGGTCCCGCGCCACCTTGTAGGCCAGCATCTTGTGCAGGGTCGGGAGCGAATCGTAGATGTGAAAGATGTTCTTAGTGCTCTTCATACCAGCTCCTGCCGTCACGCTCGATCATCGCGATGGCCGCGGTCGGTCCGTCGGTACCGGCGGCGTAGTTCTTGAGGCCGACCGCGCCCTCTTCCCACTCTTCGAGAATCGGGTCGGCCCATTTCCACGCGGCTTCGACCTCATCGCGCCGCATAAAGAGCGTGGCGTTGTTTCGGATGACGTCGAGCAACAGGCGCTCGTACGCCTCGGGGGTACGAGGAGCGTTTTCGGGAATGTTCAGGTCGAGCGCCATCTCCCGCAGGTGCATCTGCTCGGAGAGGCCCGGGATCTTCGTCATAATCTTGAGCTTGATGCTCTCTTCGGGCTGGAGCATGATGACCAGCCGGTTCGGGGAGATACAGCGTCCCTTGTTGGCGAAGATCTGGTACGGCACCTCTTTGAACTGGACGACGATCTCCGTATAGCGCTTGCTCATCCGTTTGCCGGTCCGCAGGTAGAAGGGTACCCCCTGCCAGCGCCAGTTGTCCACTTCGACCCTCACCGCCGCGAAGGTCTCCGTCGTCGAATCGGGCGAAACCCCCTCCTCGAGGTACCCGGGGACTTTTTCGGAGTTGATCACCCCCGCCGTATAGCGCCCCCGGACCGTTTTGTCCCGGACATCATCCGAACCGAAGGGGCGCAGCGAACGCAGCACTTTCACCTTTTCGTCGCGGATGCTGTCGGCTTCGAGCGAGCAGGGCGGTTCCATCGCCACGAGGCAGAGCAGCTGCATGAGGTGGTTCTGGATCATGTCCCGGAAGGCGCCGTAGTCCTCGTAGTAGCTGTGCCGCCCCTCCAAACCGACGCTCTCGGCCGCCGTGATCTGGACGTGGTCGATATCCTGGCCGTTCCACAGCGGCATAAAGAGCATGTTCGAGAAACGCAGCGCGAGAATGTTCTGCACCGTATCCTTGCCCAGGTAGTGGTCGATACGGAAGATCGCCTGCTCTTCGAAGTAGCGGGCGACCTCGTTGTTGATCTCCCGGGACGATGCCAGGTCGCGGCCGATCGGCTTCTCCAGGACCACGCGGCTTTTCGGCGTGATCAGCTCCCAGCGGCTGAGGGCCTTGCAGATCGGCCCGAAAAAGGTCGGGGCGGTCGAGAGGTAGTTGACGCGGTCCCGGTCGGGGTATTCACCAAGCATTTCCGACAACGCGCCGTAGCTCTCCTCCACGCCCAGGTCGACGGTAACCACCTCGAGCTGCTGCGCGAAGGTCTCCCATTTGGCCTCTTCAAAGCAGCCCTGCTTGAGGAAAAACTGCAGCTTCTCCTTCACCAGGGCAAGGTGCTCCTCGCGCGGCACGTCATGGCGGCTCGTGGCGATGATGCGGCTCGTCGGTGCGACGTAGCCGTCGCTGCAGAGATGGTAAAGAGCCGGAATCAGCTTCCGCAGGGAAAGGTCCCCGTGCCCTCCGAAAATAACAATATCGCAAACGTTGGCGGTTTCACTCATAATGGTCGTCCTTTTCAAAAGAGGGTTGCGGCACCCTCGGGCATCTTTTTGGAGCGCTTTTTGAGCGCCGCGGAAGCGAAATACTCCATCTCGCTCTCACGCAGGATACGGATGGCATTCGTCGTGCCGGGGACACCGACAGGGTCGCCCGCGGTGACGATATACATGGCGTGACGGCTCAGCACCTGCCGCGCCAGGCCGCTCTGGACCACCTCGATGAGCATCTTGTCCACGCTGGTAGTGCGCGTCAGGAATGCCGGAACGACCCCCCAGACCAGGGTAAGCATCCGCGCCACGCGGTCACTGTGCATCACGGCCAAAATGGGGTTCTTGGGACGGTAGCGTGCCAGTTTTTTCGCCGACTGGCCTGAGGCCGTCAGCGCAATGATCGCTTCGGCATCGATCTTCTGCGAAAGCAAAACCGCCGATTCGTCGATAACGTCCATCTCGTCGAAGCAGATGAACTGCGCGAACTTGTGATAGGGGTAGATCTTCTCCGTTTCGCGGATGGTCTGCGTCATCGTTTCGACCGCTTTGACCGGGTAGGCCCCCACGGCGCTCTCCTCGGAGAGCATCACGCAGTCGGTACCGTCAAGTACGGCATTGGCGACATCGCTGATCTCCGCCCGCGTCGCCCGTTCGGCATGGGTCATGGAGAGGAGCATCTGCGTCGCGGTAATGACGGGTTTGCTTTTTTCGTTGGCTTTGCGGATGAGCATCTTCTGCAGCGTCGGCACTTTGTAGAAAGGCACCTCGATTCCCAGGTCTCCCCGCGCCACCATCAGCCCGTCGCTGGCTTCGAGGATGGCATCGATGTTTTCGACGGCGTCGAACTTTTCGATCTTCGCGATGAGCTGGGGATTTCCGCCGTGACGCTCTACTTCGGCGCGCACATCTTCCATATCTTTTGCTGTCTGCACGAACGATATCGCCATAAAATCGACGCCATTCCTTACCCCCCAGGCGATATCCTTGCGGTCCTTCTCCGTCAGGACTGCCAATCCCAGGGAGGTGTTGGGGAAGTTAACCCCCTTGCGGGAGCTGAGCTTACCGCTGTTCTGCACTTCGCAGACGACGCTCGTTCCCGCTTCGACGACCGTGGTGCGCAGGGAGCCGTCGGCGAAATAGATCGCCTCCCCCACCTGGACTTTGGAGAGCAGTTCCGGATGGTTGAGGCTGAGGCGCAGGCGTCCCGGTTCGACAAAGCTGCCGACCGTCTCTTCGGTCACAAACTCAATGACGTTGCCGGGGGAGAGTTCCACGGTGCCGTCGATCTCGCCGATACGAACTTTCGGCCCGCTGATATCCTGCAGCACGCCGACAATAAGGCCGCAGCGGCCCGCCGCTTCATTGATGCGCTTGAGGTTTGCTTCGTGGTAGTCGTGGGTCCCGTGGCTGAAGTTGAGACGGAAAACGTTCACCCCCGCACGGATCATCCGCTCCAGGGTGTCGATGTCCTCGCAGGCCGGGCCGACGGTCGCCAGAATTTTGGTATGTTTCTTCATCGCAATCCTTCCGAGTCCTTCCGGACATTGCGCCAAAACACGCTTCCGGTTCACAGTCCGGAAATGGCATTCAAACAGCTATGATAACCAAAATCGTATCGCGGCAGTGTGGCAGAATGATTACAAATAAGGCAGTGGGTGGACAGCAGGGAGGCAGTTGCCCCGCCGGAAGTTATTCGATGTTCGTGTAGACGGCCTGGACGTCGTCGTCCTCTTCGAGTTTGTCGATGAGCTTTTCGACCTCTTCCATCTGCGCCTCGGAGAAGCTTTGCGGATTGTTCGGAACGCGCTGCAGGGAGGCTTTCTTCACCTCGATGCCCATCCCCTCCAGGGCCTCCTGGAGTGAACCGAAACTGGTATAGTCACCGTAAACGTAGACCGTGCCCTCATTCTCGTCCAGTTCGTCAAGACCGGCATCGATCAGTTCGAGCTCCAGCTCTTCAAGGTCCGTCCCTTCGGGCGCGTCGAATTCGAAAACCGCCTTGCGGTCAAACATGAACTCGAGCGAACCGGTTTTGAGCAGTTCGCCGCCGCTTTTGTTGAAGTAGCTGCGTACGTTGGCGACGGTACGGTTGTTGTTGTCCGTCGCGCACTCGACGAAGATCAGGGCGCCGTGCGGGCCTTTGCCTTCAAAATTGACCTCGGTGATGTCGGCCGCATCCTTGCCGCTTGCACGCTTGATCGCCGCCTCGATGTTGTCCTTGGGCATGTTCTGCGCTTTGGCGGTCTGGATCGCCAGACGCAGCTGCGGGTTCATATCGGGGTTAGCTCCCCCCGCTTTGGCCGCCATCGTGATCGTCTTGGCCAGTTTCGGAAAAATCCGGGACATGTTGCCCCAGCGCTTCTCTTTCGCCGCGCGGCGGTACTCGAACGCTCTTCCCATCGTATCCTCTTTACAGGGGGTCTCCCCTTTGGTTTGCGCAATTATAGCAAAACCCTTTGATACAATAACGGTATGAAGCCCATGCCCGCACTCCCCGATGCCCTCGTGCCGCTCATTGACGCCCTCACTGCACGGGGGATTCGTCCCGTGCTCGTCGGCGGCTATGTGCGCGACGCGCTGCTGGGGCTCCCCGGCAAAGACATCGACATCGAGTGTTTCGGCGCCGCATCCCTGGAGATGCTCATCCCCCTGCTCTCCCCCTTCGGCAGCGTCAACAGCGTCGGCAAATCCTTCGGCGTCCTGAAGCTGAACCTGGATGGCTACGACCTCGACCTCTCCCTTCCGCGTACCGAGACGAAAACCGGGCCTGGCCACACGGGCTTTGCCGTCACAACGTTTGAAACGTTTGATTTTAAAACGGCGGCCAAACGGCGTGATTTTACCGTGAACGCCATCGGCTACGACCCCATCGCCCATCAACTGCTCGACCCCTACCGCGGGGAGACGGACCTGGAAAACAGAACCCTGCGCTGCGTCAACAAAACGACCTTTGTCGAAGACCCGCTTCGGCTGCTGCGTGCGGTGCAGTTCAGCGCCCGTTTTCATCTCGAACCGGATGCGCAGCTGCTTGAGCTGTCACAGAAGATGATGACCGCGGGCGCGCTAGCCGAACTCCCCAAAGAGCGCATCTTCGAGGAGTTTAAAAAACTCCTGCTCAAATCGCAGACCCCCTCCCTTGGATTTGAGATGATGATACGGATGCAGATCATCCCTTTTTTCCCGGAACTCGCGGCACTGCAGGCAACCGGAGTGTGGAAAACGGTCCTGCGGGCTCTGGATGCGATGGCGGATTTGCGCCGACACGTCGACACGGACCCGCTCGCCCTGATGCTTGCGCCGCTCTGCATCGGTGTTCAAGATCCTAACGCTTTCCTCACAACGCTCACCGATGACAAACGCCTTGTTTTGGACACGCTTGTGTATATCCGATACCACCGCGAACCGGAACGGCTCTACGCCGAAGCCGCTTCGGATGCCGACGTGATGCGCTTGGCCAAACAGGTACGCATCGACGCCGTCGCCGCCGTCGCCGAAGCCTGCTACCGCGGCCGTCACCCCGCCGCCGCATCGAGCGATGCCGTGGCATGGCTGCTGCGTAAAGCGGAACGACTGGGGGTACTGACAGCCCCAAGGGCCTCACTGCTCGACGGGGAAGCCCTCATTGCCGCGGGACTTGCACCCTCCCCCCGTTTCAAAACGATCCTGGAGGCGGCCTATGACGCCCAGCTCGAAGAAGCGTTTACCGATGAAGCAGGTGCAAAGGTGTGGCTGAAAAATTATTTGTCGGATTTGGGATAGTCGTACGCCAGCGTTTCAAAACGCTCAAAACGGAATTCTGCCCAGCTACCGGGGATACGGAAGCGTATGTAGGATGCGGTCGGCATGTGGTAGGCCCTGCCCCCCATCGCTTCGGCCATCCACGCTATCGTCGGGTTGTGCCCGATGATCATCAGCGACTCGACGGTATCATCAACGCGTTGGATCACCTCGGCATATGTTTTGGAACTTGCCTCGTACAGCAAGGGTTCAGTTTGTAGAACCAACCGTCCGTCATAGGCTTTCTGCAGGGCCGCGGCCGTCTGCTGCGTACGCAGGGCGGATGAGACCAGAACAAGATCAGGAGAGTAGTGTTCGGCATAAAGGCGCTGCGCCATGATTTTGGCCGCTTTCTTGCCTCGGTTATTGAGGGGGCGTTCATGATCACCGAGGGGTGAGTCGTCCCAGGAGGACTTCGCATGCCGCATCAGTGTCAGGGTCCGCATCAGAGGGTCTTGATGTGTTTCTTGACAAGGACGCCGATACCGGTTTCGGAACTGACACCGATACACGAGAGCGCATAATCGAGACGGCTTCGGTATTCATTCTCATCGATGGGAAGCCTCGTACCGTCCGCCGCCTGCATCGTAAAGCTCCCCTCGGGGGATTTGAAGTAGCGGACACCCCGGCAGAAGAAGCAAAGCGGGTTGTCCTGCTTGAGCACGGCATAAAAATCAATGCCGTCGTCACGCATGTCCATCATAATCGCTTCCGTGCCTTCAGCGCTGCGTTTGGCAAGTTGACGCTCCATCTGCGTCTGAAAGTAGTCCGCCAGTGACTCTTGCATTTTTCCCTTGGTTCCTCATGGAATGTTGGGTCGAATTTTACTACAGAATCGTAAATTATTATGGCGATATAATATTAATATTAATTTATGATTTATTTTGTTACCAGGCTGCTGTCGATCTCGATGACCGTGTGAACATTCCCACGGGGGTTGAAGTCCGCCGTGATTTTCATCCATTTGGGCTTGAGTTTGCGCTCCAGGACCTCATAGATCTCGTTCGCGCTGTTTTCATGGGAGATGTGCCGGTCGCGGAATGCGTTGATATAGAGTTTGATCGCCTTGAGTTCGACGACCCACTCGTCGGGCGTATATTCCAGGTAGATGGTCGCATAATCAGGGTAGCCGCTGCGCGGACAGAGACAGCTGAACTCCGGCAGGGTCATCTTGATCACATAGTCGCGTTTGTGTTCGTTCGGCCAGATCTCCAGATCTTTTTCTACATCGAAATTTGCAATAATCTCTTCACCGTATTTCATTCGTTACTCCTTGATGGTATCTATGGGACTCAGGTAGTTCCCTTGGATCAAATCAATCCCGACCGCTTTGGCAGCCTCGTAGGATTTTTCATCCTCGATCATCCGGATCCAGCTGCGGTACCCCAGGGTTTTGACCGTCTGCTGAAGCCCCTCGAGCAGCGCCCGCACTTTCGGTTCGCTCGCCCCTTTGCCGAGCGAACTCTCATACCGGACCATGTCCACGTCAAGGTCCTGCAGGTAGCGCATGGAGGCATGCAGTCCGCCCAGACGATCGAGCGCGATCTCCACCCCCGCACGCCGAAAGGCCTGCAGGCGGGTATTGAACTGCTGCGTCTGGTGGTAGAAGTTGCTTTCGCTGATGACGAAGACAAGGCGGGAGCGGAGTATTTCATTGTTTGAAAGCAGCATCATGACATGCTCCAAAAAGAGCGAGTTACGCAGCGAAGAGGGTGAGACATTCACGGCGATCTTCTGCTCCCCGACAAGCGTAGGGACTTCCGCCACTGCCGCCTCGGTCTGGATCTCGTCGAATCGGCGTGAAAGCCCCAGGCGGTTGATCACGGGCATAAAGCGTTTCTGGTGGACGAGTCTCCCCTCCCCCGTGACCAGTTTGAAAGCCTGTTCGAAAAGCACCGGCTTGCCGTCTTGATACACCGCCTGGTAGGCGTAGGAGAAGGCGCGTGCATTGACCGCTTCAAGAACCAGATGCTCCACCGTATCAGTGTCGATCTCCTCCTCGTCCGCCTTCAGCATCTTCACATTTTCGCCCTGCAGTTCATAGAGCCAGTCAACCAGTTTGTCGATGGAACGCGAATGGTTCGTATCCGTCATGGAACCGACGATATCGATCTCTATCTCCTCGAGGCTGTAGTGCTGGAACTTGACGCAAAGCAGCTCCATCATCGAACCGTACTCCTCCTGCGTCCCTTCCAGTGCGATGATGAAGTCCCCCCCTTTGAAGTGGGCGATTGGGACGCGCACCATTTTATGCTCGTTGAGGTACTCGGCAATCCTGTTCGCCAGGTTGTAGAGCACTTTGTCCCCGTTGGCAAAGCCGTAGCGCTGGTTGATATCACCAAGATTGACGACACTGAGCAGGAAAAAGGTGTAATCTTTTTTCTTCACTTCCCGCTGCATCATGGTACTGAAGTATTCCCGTGTAAAGGCGTGGGTAATGGGATCGGTAATCCGTTCGTTAAAGCCCTGGTAAATCAGGTAAAACAGGTAGTAGACCATGATACCGAGCAGACTGAAAGCAACGATGATGAAGGTCGTCGGAATCGTATTGAAATAGCGAAACATCACCGATGCCGTAGTGATCACCGCCAATGCGAATACGGGGAGCCCCATCCGCAGGGCAAGTTTGAAGCGGTTTTCGCGCTCCTTGGTTTCGGCGTAGAGCAGACTCATCGGTTATATGTCAAGGTGTTTGACGTCCTTGGCGTGGGTTTCGATGTAGTTGCGGCGCGGTTCGACTTCATCCCCCATAAAGAGGTTGAAGGCTTCGCTTGCTGCTTCGGCATCCTCGATGTTCACGCGAAGCAGCACACGGTTTTCCGGTGTCATCGTCGTTTCCCACAGCTGTTCGGGGTTCATTTCACCAAGCCCTTTGTAGCGCTGGATGTAAGAGCCTTTGCGAGCATACTCCTTGATCTCTTCGAGGACCTCGAGTGGATCGCCGCCGACATTGATGCCCCACTCTTTCATCTTGTCAAAGACAAACTGTGCCTCGTTGAAATGCGGCGCGCTGAAGAGTTCGTCGTTGATGCGGAGCTCTTCCATCCCCTCTTCGGTCTGGACGAAGAGGTGGATCTCCTCTTCAGAAACGAGTTTGGAGAGGATATTGTTGCCGCGTTCGGCGAGGAAGCGTTCGACCTCGGCGTACATCTTCTGCGAATCCAGCCCGATGATGTCCGGGTTCTCGATAAAGTGGCGGATCAGGCTGACAAGGGAGTAGCGGCGCTCCAGCGCTTCAAGACTGCTGTTGTAGTGGTCGACCATCTTGAAATAGGAGACCAGGTCGTTATGGCCGATTCCCTCGATCTCCAGCGACTCGACGCCGTTTTCGATCAGGAAATCGTTCATGACACGGTCGTTTTTGAAGTAGATCTCTTTTTTACCTTTCTTGTAACGGTAAAGCGGCGGCTGGGCCAAGTAGAGATAGCCGTTCTCGACGATCGTCGGGAAATAGCGGAAGAAGAAGGTCAGCAGCAGGGTCTGAATGTGCGAACCGTCGACGTCGGCATCGGTCATGATGATGATCTTGTGGTAGCGCAGCTTCTCTTCGTCGAACTCTTCACCGATCCCGCAGCCCAGCGCCGTGATTATGTTCGTGATTTCGTCGGATTTGAGAATCTTGTCCAGGCGTGCCTTTTCGACGTTGAGGATCTTACCTTTGAGCGGCAGGATCGCCTGGAAGACGCGGTCACGCCCCTGCTTGGCCGAACCGCCCGCGGAGTCGCCCTCGACGAGGTAGAGTTCGCTGATCGTCGCGTCTTTGCTTTGGCAGTCCGCCAGTTTCCCCGGAAGCGTACCGACGCTCATGGAGTCCTTGCGGCGAGTCAGGTCGCGCGCTTTTTTCGCCGCTTCGCGTCCTCTCGCTGCCATCAGCGCTTTCTGTACGATCGCCTTGGCCTCGATGGGATTCTCTTCAAAATACTTCGAGAGCTGTTCGTAAGAGGCCTTTTGCACCAACGGACGGACATACGTGTTACCCAGCTTACCCTTCGTTTGACCCTCGAACTGCGGTTCGGGTACCCGTATGGAGACGACGGCAATCAACCCTTCGCTGGTATCTTCACCGCTGAGTTTGACGTCTTTCTCTTTTGCATTCCCGTTTTGGCTGTTGTAGGTGGAGATGACACGTGTCAGTGCCGCGCGGAAACCGGCTTCATGCGTCCCGCCGTTGGGCGTACGGATATTATTGACGAAGCTGTAGACCCTCTCTTCGTAGCTGTCGTTGTACATCAGCGCGATGTCAAGTTCGATATCTTCGATCTTTGCATTGTACTCATACGGTGTGGCGACCTGGGTTTTCTTGTTGAGATCGGAAACGAATTGGGTGATACCGCCTTCAAAATGGTAGGTTTCGCTTCTGCCGTCGCGATCATCCTTGAAGATGATCTTGATTTTCGGGTTGAGGTAGGCGAGCTCTTTGAAACGTCTGGCAAGGTAGTCGTACTCGAAAATAACCGTTTCGGTAAAGATGGACGGATCCGGAGCGAACTCGATCGTCGTTCCGTGTTTGCGGGTATTTCCCGTCACCTTGAGAATCTCCTGGGGAATCCCCTGTTTGAAATCCTGTTCATGGATCTTGCCGTCGCGGTAGATCGTCATGTGGAGGTTGCTACTAAGGGCGTTGACGACGGAGACACCGACCCCGTGCAGACCGCCTGAGACTTTATAGGTCTCCTTGTCGAATTTTCCCCCGGCGTGCAGGACGGTCAGAACGACGGTGGCCGCGGAAATATTTTCGGTCGGGTGCATATCGGTCGGGATCCCGCGCCCGTTGTCGCCGATGATCGCGGTACCGGCTTTGGTGAGCGTTACGGTGATGGTGTCACAGTATCCGGCCATCGCTTCGTCGATGGAGTTGTCGACGATTTCGTAGACGAGATGGTGCAGACCGCGATGGCCCGTATCACCGATATACATCCCCGGACGTTTTCGTACGGCCTCGAGTCCCTTGAGGACTTTAATATTGCCTGCGCCGTAATTTTGTTCCATGATCGCTCCAGTACGCTAAATGGGTTTAATTTTATCCAAAAAGGGCTAATAAATTTATTTTATGGGCCAAGAAGAAAGGGAGCAGGCAATGCCTGCGGAAAAAAGAGAAAGTCGGATCAGATGACGATCGGCATGACGATCGTTTTGAACTGCTCTTCTTGCAGCATGAAAGGTATGTTGGGTTCGTTCAGGCCGATCGTGAACTGGGTCTGATCGATCTGCCCGAGGAAGTCGAGTATATAACGGCTGTTGACGGCAAAGACGAACGTCGAATCGATCCCCGTATCAACATTGATCTCCGTCGAGGCCTTGTTGTTCTCGTCGCTGAGACTTTCAAAAAGGATACGGCCGCTCTCCAGGGTCAGTTTCATGTCATTGGAGATCGTCGTGATCTGTTTGATGGCGTTGACGATGTCGCTTTTGGGCAGGGTGAGGTTGTAACGTGTCGATGCGGGGATGATACGGTTGTAGTCAGGGAACTTTCCGTTGATCAGTTTCGTAAAGAAGGTGTACTGGTCGGATTTGATCAGCAGGTGGGTCGCATCGTAGTAGATGTCGATATTGCTAGTAAAGAGTTTCTGGATCTCGATAATCGCCTTTTTGGGAATGATCAGGGAGAGCTCGCTGTCGTTGTTTTGGGGGAGACTGATGATGGCCAGGCGGCGGGTATCGGTGGCGACGAAGTTGATCTGGTCGCTTTTGATATCGATCAGGGCACCGTTGAGCTCGAATTTCGGGTTGTTTGTATCCGCGGCAGGAGTGATCTTTTTCAGGGAGTTGATCAGGAGACCGGAATCGATCTCGACCCCGGGTTTGTTTTCGATGCTGGCAAAAGCCGGGAACTCCCGGGCGTTATACATGGGAAGCTGGAAGTCGGAGTGGCCCTGGGTGATATCGAGCATGCCCTCTTTGGTTGTGAGGTTGATATTGCCGTCGCTGAGAATACGGATGACATCAAGGAGTTTTTTTCCGTTGGCGGTCGCCATGCCGGGTTCGGAGACATGAATGTTTTCGGCTTCGATGATGAGACCGATCTCATAGTCGGTGGCTTTGACGGTCAGGGTGTTCGATGCAGTCGCTTCAAAGTAGAGATGGGAGGTGATCTGGGAGAGATCTTTTTTCTCCAGAAACGGCTGGGTGTGGATCAGGATATTTTCCAAAACGGATTTGGCGATCTCGAACTGCATCGAAACTCCTGTTATATATTTAAATTTTTAGTAGATGATAGTAGTCTGCCGTTTTTTTGTGAAAAAGCAGAAAACGTCCCTACTTTTAGGGCTCTTCCATGTGAATAAAGCCGGAGACCTTCTTCACATTTGTTCACTTTGCACATTATATCTTTTTTTATTTGCAAAGAAAAGATAGCTTTTGGCCGCTTTTTTTAGACACTCTCCGGCGGCATGGCGGTGATTTTGTTATGGAGCTCGTTGATCTTGACCTTGAAGTTCTCGTCTTCTTCGAGAAGCTGGTGGATCTTTTTCATCGTATGGCTGACGGTACTGTGGTCTTTCATCCCGAAATACTGCGCGATTTGCGGCATGGACATGGGGGTGAGTTCGCGGGCGAGGTAGATGGCGATGCGCCGGGCGGAAACGATATTGCGGCTGCGGCTTTTGGAGCGGATCTCGCTTGGTTTGACGTTGAGCTCTTTGGCGATGGTTTTCATGATGCCGTCGATGGAGATGTTGTCGCTTTTCTCCTGGAGCTGTTCGCGCAGGGCGTTTTTGGCAAAGTCAAGGGTGATCTCCTGGTGCATCAGCTGGGAGTAGGCGTGCAGCTTGGAGAGGATCCCCTCGATCTCGCGGGTGTTGTTGTCGATGACGGTGGCGATATAGTTGACGACGTCGTCGCCGAGGATGACACGGTTGATGTCGCATTTTTTCCGGATGATGGCGATCTTGGTCTCAAGTTCCGGGGGCTGAATATCGGCGACGAGGCCCCATTCGAAACGGCTCTGGAGCCTCGCTTCGAGGCCGGCGATGCGCTTGGGGGGTTTGTCGGCGGTGAGGACGATCTGTTTTCCTTCGCTGCGCAGGGTTTCGAAGGTGTGAAAAAACTCCTCCTGGGTCTGGATCTTGTTGCTGAGGAACTGGACGTCGTCGATCAGCAGCAGGTCGCACTGGCGGTATTTCTCCTTGAAACGGTCCATGGTCTGGTTGCGCAGATGCCGCGTAAAGTCGTTGACGAACTGTTCAACGGAGGTGTAGACGACGGTTTTGCCTTGCAGCAGCCCCACGTTGCCGATCGCCTGCATGAGGTGGGTCTTGCCGAGTCCCACACCGCCGTAGATAAAGAGGGGGTTGTAGACCTGCCCCGGGCGGTCACTGACGCTCTTGGCCGCGGCATAGGCGAACTGGTTCGAGCTGCCGGCGACGAAGTTCTCAAAGGTGTAGGCGGGGTTAAGCATGGAGTGTTTCGGTGCCTCGACCGGAGCAGCCGCGACCGTACCGCCGCTTTTGCCGGAGGCACCTTTGGGTTTTTTCACCCGGACGATGACCTCCCTGGCGGTGCCGGTTTTGAGTTCGAACAGGTGGGCGATCTTGCCCGTATAGCGGTTTTTGATCCAGTTGGCCACAAGGGGGTTGGGTACTTCGAACACGGCAAGGTCGCTGCGCGATGCTTTGGATAGGAAGCTCATCTGTTTGACGTAGCGGTTGTATTCAACCTCGCTGATCTCCTCTTTAAGCATCTCCAGAATCGTATCACCGATCGTCATCGCAGCTCCCGTTCGCTATAATTTTCACAATGTGAACAGTGATGTGAATTATAGCAGACAATTTGAATCAGAATGCTTGCAAGCGACGTAAACACGGGGCTTTTTGAAAAATATTCACATGTGAATAACTTTTTTCACAGGGGGAAAACACGTGGTAATTCTCGGTATTGACCCGGGGACGCACAACTGCGGTTACGCGTTGATCGAGCTCGATGGCACAAAGATGCGCTTGATCGAAGCGGGTCTGATCAAAATGAAGCCCGAAGCGCTGCAGCTGCAGATCCCCCAGATGGTGGAGGCGCTGGAACAGCTTTTCAGGGCGTATAAAATCGACGAAGTGGCAATGGAAGACATCTTCTACGCGCACAATCCGCAGACGGTGATCAAGCTGGCACAGTTCCGCGGCGCGATTACGTTAAAATTGTTACAGGAGTTCGGACAGTTTGATGAATATACTCCTCTGCAGGTGAAAAAGGCGCTGACGGGCAAAGCCAAGGCGGCTAAAGAGCAGGTCGCGTTCATGGTGAAGCGGCTGCTGGGGATCACTCGGGAGATCAAACCGCTCGATATCACGGATGCCATCGCGGTGGCCATTACCCACGCGCAGCGGGTCAGGCTTGCGAAAAAGGAGACAAGATGATGGAGTGGATCAAAGATTACGCGGTGCTGTACGAGGACCGATGACGTGGCTGATCGCCGCGCCGGTAATTTTCGGTATTATCTACATCGCCGTCAGTTTTTTGGGAACGCGGCCGGTAGGGTGCAAACCTGAAGCCAGCCGGCCGCTTCCTGCCGCCGCCGTTGCTTTCAAGTAGCGATGGTACAATACCCCAATTTGTCATGAAGCGGAGCCACAGGATGCAGGTTGAATTCCTCGAAGTCGATACCCCCTCGAACGTCGCGGTGTCCGCCGCCCGGACCTGTTACTTTCCCAACGGCATCGTTACCCCGGAGGCCAGTGCCTCCTGGTCCCGCAAAGATGATCTGCTCCAGGGGATCTTCAAAGGCGGGCATCATACGACGCTGATGCATACGCATGTCACGATGCTTATCTCGGGGATGAGCCGGCATCTCATCTGGCGGCTGCTGCACGCACACCCCTACTACAACTCCGAACAGGTCTCCCAGCGTTATGCCAAGATGAAGATCGAGAATTTCGTCTACCCCGCGGCGGGGGAGCGCAGCGCTTGGGAGGCGTACTACCAGAGCTGTTTTGACGATTATGAGCAGCTCATCGAGGTGTTGCTCCCCGACGTCGAGGCGGTTGTGCCGAAGTTCCGCAAAAAAGAGAGCCGGAAAAAGGCGCAGGAGATGGCCCGCTACGTCCTGCCCGGCGGAATGAGCGCCTACCTCTACCACACTGTCAACATCATCACCCTTCTGCGTTACATCGCCGTGGCCAAAGCGATGCCGGAGTGCCGGAGCGAGGCGGAGGCGTTCGCCGACATCGTCGCGGCGAAACTCGTCGAAATGGATGCGTCGCTGGCGCCGCTGGTGGAACATGCCCGCGCCGCCACACCTGTCTTCCCGGCGTTCGACATGGCGGCACACAAGGCAAAGATTGGTGTGACCGATGAAGCCGTCAGGGTGTACGACGTCGTCGGCGATGCGGCCTTTGACGTCAACGAAAACTACGCGGACGTCCTGCGCTTTTCGCAGATGCTTCCCGACAGCGGCGTGCTGGGCGGTTTCTCCACCTATACCCGCCTCTCGCTCTCGGCCGATGCGCAGAACCAGCGCCACCGCCGTTCCCCGGCCGTGCGCCCTGCCCTGGAATCCATCTATGCCCGAAAGCACTACACCCCGCCCATCATCGCCAAGAACCCCGATGCACTGGCCATTTACGAACGGGCGATTACACGGAGTTACGACTTTTTCGAAGCCCAGAACGCTCTGCTCGGGTTCGGCGAGGCCGCCTACGCGCTTTCCAATGCGCACGAGATCGAAATCGTCGAACGCGACGAATTCACCTCCTTTCACCACAAGGCGCAGATGCGGCTCTGCTATAACGCGCAGGAGGAGATCTTCGATATCGTCTACGCCCAGGTGAAACAGCTGCGCGCCATGGCTATTCCCGGGGCCGAAGAGCTGCTGCCACCCTGTGCGACGCGTTTTACCATGAAGATTAGACCGACCTGCCCCGAGGGGGACCACTTCTGCGGGATCAAGGTCTGGAAGCTCGATTTTGAAGATTACAAGAGGGAGATATGATGCGTATTGCTACTACGGTGCTGTTGATGCTGCTGGTCGGCTGTTCGACGAAGAATATCCGCATCGGCGGAATGATCTGTCCGGAGGGGTACTCGCAGGAGCAGATCCATCAGGATATGCAGGAGTGCCGTTTCTACGGCCCGGCCGAAGATGAAGCGGCGGCGAAAGCGGCCTTCCCGAGAGATGTCGAGCCTGAATGCATCAAGTGCCTTGAAGAGAAGGGCTACAAGATCACCGAATGAGACCGGACGAACGCTTCCACGGCATCGACGACGACTTCCGTTCGCCGTTTGCCCGCGACCGCGACCGCATCATCCATTCGGGCAGTTTCCGCAAGCTCGAGTACAAGACCCAGGTGTTCCTGAACCAGGAGGGGGACTTTTTCCGGACCCGCCTCACCCATTCGCTCGAAGTGAGCCAGATCGCCCGTTCCATCACCGCAGACCTAGGGCTGCGCGAACCGCTGGCCGAAGCGATCGCCCTGGCACATGACCTGGGGCACACCCCTTTTGGGCATGTCGGCGGCGATACCCTCGACGAATGCCTCAAAGCCGACGGCCACCCCCATGGCTTCGAGCACAACTTCCAGAGTTTCCGGGTCGTGACGGCGCTGGAGAAGCGTTACCGCGCCTTCGACGGTCTCAACCTCACCTATGCGACCCTCGAGGGGATCCTCAAACACTCCTACCCCTACAAAAAAGCTTTTCTGCCCGGATGGGTCGACGAGGCCTTCGATCTCACGCTTCACCCCTCGGTCGAGGCGATGATCGTCGACCGCGCCGACGAAATTGCCTATATGAGCCACGATATCGACGACGGGGTGCACTCGGGACTGATCTCGTTTGATACGCTCCGCGAAAACCCGCTGATCGCGGAGATCCTGCAGAAGGTGTATGATGAGGGGATTGACGAGCGCAACGACGAGATGTTCCGCTACCGTTTCAGTTCCCACTTCATCAACTACCTCGTCTACTCGATGCTGGCCTACTCGCAATCCCGCGTAGCAGCACTCCAATCGGTCCGCCTCCCCTCTTCGGAGCCCCTGCCCGTCGGCTTCGAGCCGGCGTTGGAGACGGAGATCAAGAAGCTCAAAAAGCTGCTCTACCGCCATCTCTACCAGCACAAAACCATCCTGCGCCACATGTTCGCCGGGAAACAGGCGATCCGGGGGCTCTATACAGCGCTGATGGCGGAGCCGAAGATGATGCCGGAGTATTTTTTCGTCCAGCTCGATACCCGCACGCGCCACAGGGTCGTCGCCGACTACATCGCCTCGATGAGCGACCGTTTCGCGATGAAGCTTTTCAACGAACTCTACGGGCGTATTTGAAGGACCGCACCCTCTCTTAACCCCTTTTTGGGTATAATCGCGAAAATTTTTGGCGTCTTCGCCTCAGAAGGACCCTTCTTTGCAAAAAATCAGAAACATTGCCGTTATCGCGCACGTCGACCACGGTAAAACGACGTTGGTGGACGGCCTGCTGCAGCAGTCCGGAACGTTCGGTTCACATGAACATCATGATGAGCGCGCGATGGACTCCAACGCCCTTGAAAAAGAGCGCGGGATCACCATTCTCTCCAAAAACACGGCGATCCGCTACAAAGAGTACAAGATCAACATCATTGATACCCCGGGCCACGCCGACTTCGGCGGCGAGGTCGAGCGTGTTCTGAAGATGGTCGACGGCGTCCTGCTGCTCGTCGATGCCTACGAAGGGGTTATGCCGCAGACGAAATTCGTCGTCAAGAAGATGATCGCCCTGGGCAAGAAGCCCATCGTCGTCATCAACAAGATCGACAAACCGGCGGCAGAGCCGGACCGTGTCGTCGACGAGGTCTTCGACCTCTTCGTCGCGATGGAGGCGAGCGAAGAGCAGCTGGAATTCCCGATCGTCTACGCCGCGGCACGTGACGGGATCGCCAAGATGGACATGAGCGACGAAGACGGCAACTTCGAGTGCCTTTTCGAAGCGATCGTCAACCATATCCCCGAGCCCGAAGGGGATGCCGGCAACCCGGCGCAGGCACAGGTCTTTACCCTCGACTACGACAACTACGTCGGCAAGATCGGGATAGCCCGTATCTTCAACGGTACCATTAGAAAGGGCGACAGCGTCATGCTGGCCAAAGCCGACGGCGAGATGGTCAAAGGGCGCCTGAGCAAGCTGATCGGTTTCCACGGCCTCAACCGTATGGAGATCAATGAAGCGGAAGCGGGCGATATTATCGCTTTCGCCGGTTTCGATACCGTCGACGTCGGCGACTCCGTCGTCGACCCGGCCAACCCGATGCCGCTGGACCCGATGCACATCGAAGAGCCGACGCTCTCCGTCGTCTTCTCCGTCAACGACTCGCCGCTGGCTGGCACGGAAGGTAAACACGTCACGTCCAACAAGATCAAAGAGCGCCTCGAAGCGGAGATGCAGACGAACGTCGCGATGCGTCTGGAGACGATCGGCGAAGGGAAGTTTAAGGTTTCCGGCCGCGGGGAGCTTCAGATCACCGTTCTGGCGGAGAACATGCGCCGCGAGGGGTACGAGTTCGGTATCGGCCGTCCGGAAGTCATCGTCAAAGAGATCGAAGGGGTCAAGTGCGAGCCGTTCGAGCACCTTGTTATCGACACGCCGGATGACTTTACCGGTGCCATCATCGAGCGTCTCGGCAAGCGCAAAGCGGAGATGAAGTCTATGGTGCCGATGGGCGAGGGGTATACCCGTATCGAGTTCGAGATCCCGGCACGCGGCCTGATCGGCTTCCGCGGCATGTTCCTCACCGATACGAAAGGGGAGGGGGTCATGAACCACTCTTTCTTGGAATTCCGCCCGTACTCCGGCACGGTCGAAAGCCGCCAGTATGGTGCGCTGATCTCCATGGAGAGCGGTACGGCAATGGCCTACTCGCTCTTCAACCTCCAGGACCGCGGCGTACTCTTCATCGAACCGCAGGACAAGGTATACGAAGGGATGATCATCGGCGAACACTCCCGCTCCAACGACCTGACCGTCAACCCGATCAAGGGCAAAGCGCAGTCCAACGTCCGTTCATCCGGTGCTGACGAAGCGATCAAGCTCGTTCCGCCGCGCGATATGAACCTCGAAAAAGCGCTGGAGTGGATCGAAGACGACGAACTGCTCGAAGTTACGCCGGAGAATGTCCGTATCCGCAAGCGCTACCTGACGGAAAACGAGCGCAAGCGCAACGACCGCACCAAAAAATAACCGTTTTTCAATACTTTTGCCAGGGCGTCACGCTTTCAGGCGCCCTCCGATTTTTTCCGCGCAATCTCTACTGTTTTAAAGCATTTCAAACCTCACTTTCGCCATAATCATTCACTTAACAATGACGAGGAATCAGCAGCATGCAGCGCAAACAGATCTATAATCCTGATTCACACGAGCACGTAAACGACCGCCGTATTTTCGGTGGTAACCCTACGGGTATTTTCGAGCTAAACAATATCAAATACCAGTGGGCGTACAACCTTTGGGAGATGATGCTAAATAATACATGGTTTCCCAAAGAGGTTGATATGACTCGTGACGCCATCGATTATAAGAATCTGACCGATGCGGAGAAGACGGCCTACGACAAGGCGCTGTCGCAGCTTATCTTCATGGACTCGCTACAGACGAACAACCTCATCGACAACATAAATCCCTACGTCACCGCCCCTGAAGTCAACCTGATCCTCGTGCGCCAGTCCTTCGAAGAGGCGCTGCATTCGCAGAGCTACGCCGTAATGGTCGACTCCATCTCGAAAAACAGCGCGGAGATATACGAACTGTGGCGCCGCGATATGATGCTAAAGTCGAAAAACGACGCGATCGCCGCCATTTACCAGCGCCTGGCG
>JACXUG010000082.1 GCA_014764065.1 Campylobacterales bacterium | reverse complement strand
TCTATATGCGCCAGGGCTTCATGACCTTCTCCCAGACCTGTCCGGTCTGCCACGGCGCGGGCACGATGCCGGGCGAGCCCTGCCCCGAGTGCCACGGCGCGGGCTTCGAGGAAGTCGAAGAGACCGTGACCATCAAGGTCCCCGCGGGCATCGACAGCAACAACCGCCTGCGCGTCTCCGGCAAGGGCAACGTCGGCAAGCGCGGCAACCGCGGCGACCTCTACGTCACCTTCCAGGTCGAGCACGACGAGACCTTCCAGCGCCACGGCAACGACGTCTACGTCGAAGTCCCCGTCTTCTTTACCCAGGCGATCCTCGGCGAGACCATCACCATCCCGTCGCTGACCGGCGAGATCGAGCTCGAGCTCGACCAGGGGACCCGCGACAAGCAGCAGTACCGCTTCCGCGGCGAGGGGATCGAGGACGTCCACGGCCACGGCAAAGGCAACCTGATCGCCCAGGTCAAGCTGGTCTACCCGAAAAAACTGAACGACGACCAAAAAGAGCTGCTCGAACAGCTGCAAGAGAGCTTCGGCATCGAATCGAAACCCCACGAAAGCGTCTTTGAATCGGCCTTTGAGAAGGTCAAAGGGTGGTTTAAATAAGGGGCGGTAAAATACCTCTACATCCCTACAGGAGCGCCCTATGAAAGCGTGCAACTCCCTTGCAGAAGTCCGCGAAGAGATCGACAAGCTTGACGACCAGATCGTCGAACTCATCGCCAAACGCAACAACTACATCAAGCAGGCCGCCCGCTTCAAGAACACCATCGACGAAGTCAAGGCGCCCGACCGCATCGACGCCGTCATCCAGCGCCTCCGCCGCAAGGCCCTCGACCTCGACCTCTCCCCCAACCTCGTCGCCGACCTCTATACGATGATGATCAACGAGATGGTCGAAACGGAGATCTCCGAGCTGCGCAACGCGAAAGACCTGTAAATGTCCCGCTTCGATGCCGCGGCCGCCGACTGGGACAAGGGCGACCTGCGCCAACAGATCGCCGCGCATACCGCCGACGCCGTTATCAGCACCATTGCCCTGAACGATACTATGTCTGTGCTCGACTTCGGCGCGGGGACGGGGCTGCTCACCTACCGTGTCGCCCCCCATGTCCACTCTGTCACCGCCGTCGACACCTCCGAAAAGATGCTCGAAGTGCTGCAGAGCAAAAGTACGCCGGAGCACCAGATCAAGACCGCCTGCTGCGATATCACGCAGATGCCGCTGAGTGAAACCTTCGACGGTATCATCAGCTCCATGGCGATGCACCACGTCGAAGACACCGAAGGGTTTCTCAAGACCCTCTATGACCACCTCAATCCCGGCGGCTTCATCGCCGTCGCGGACCTCGACAAAGAGGACGGCAGCTTCCACGCACACGGCAACGACGGTGTTTACCATTTCGGTTTCGACAGAGACAAATTGATTGAGATGGCAACAAAATGCGGGTTCGTCGATGCGGCCTTCACGACCGCACTGACCATTGAGAAACCGGACAGGAACTACCCGGTCTTCCTATTTTCTGCTTATAAAGCATAAAACGACATCCAAGCAAAGTCCGGATATCTACGTTAACGCTGAGTTTGTCCTCGTACTTGCGGAATTACGAATCACTCCACGCCTCGGCGGCAAGCCCGCACTCCAAGAGCACTTCCTCCGGGGCGCGCGCAGACGACTGAAGGAGGTACCTTCAGGTATGAACCGCGCTGATTACTCCTCCTCTTTTTTCTCTTTGTGCTTGCAGCCCGTATTGAGCTTCAGCGGAATGTAGAGCGGACAGACGCCGAACACCCCTGTCAGCAGCGGCACCAGCCCGATCACGGCAACGATGTAATTCGGCACCACGAGCCCGTAGGCGATGAGGGCGATGCCCAGAACGATTCGGATAACCTTATCGACGGTTCCCATATTGACACACATCATATTCTCCTTGACAATACAACTTGGATGGAATAGAGTATATACAAATTGGGTAACTGCCGTCAGTAACCTAGGTCACCAAACCCTCAGTGCGCCAGCTGTTTCTGCACAAAGCGCTGATAGAACCCCTCGCGTTTGAGCAGCTCCTCCGGCGTCCCCGCCTCCACGATGCGGCCGCGGTCGAGGAAATAGACATAGTCCGCGTGCTCGACGGTACTGAGCCGGTGGGCGATGATCAGGGTCGTTTTGCCCTTGAGGTAGTCGCGCAGGGAGGTGAAGAGGTGGCTCTCCGTCTGCACGTCCAGGGCCGAGGTCGATTCGTCGAGGATGACGACGTTCGGGTCGTGCAGCAGCATCCTTGCGATGGCGAGCCGCTGGCGTTCGCCGCCGGAAAGCCTTATGCCGTCCTTGCCGATCATCGTCTCCAGTCCATCTGTCAGCTTCGCCACGACGTCGTCCAGCTGGGCGACATGCAGGGCGTCATAGAGCTTTTCGTCGGGGATCTCTCGGCCGAGGGTCAGGTTCTGGCGCAGCGTGTCGTTGAACATCTTCGGCGTCTGCAGCACGAGGGCGACATGGTCGCGGATGACGTCCAGCCCGATCTGCTCGGTAGGGACGCCGTCGATACAGATGCTCCCCTCCTGCGGGGCGTAGAGCCCGAGGATCAGCTGCGCCAGGGTCGTTTTGCCACTGCCGCTGTGGCCCAGGAGCGCGACAGTCCGGCCCGCTTCGACCGTCATCGTGATATCGCGCAGCACCTTTTTCTCGCCATAGCCGAAACTGATGTGTTCCATGGAGATGCTGTTCGTCGCCTTCCCTTCGAAGGGGTTGTGCTCATGGGGGTACCTGGGCTCCTTCTCCAGCCGCAGTAGCGCATTGAGTCGCTCCAGCGCCGCCGTGGCGTTCTGGTAGGAGAAGATGATCTGCAGCATGTCCTGCAGCGGGGTCACCATAAACCAGAGGTAGCCGAGCACGGCGAACATCTCGCCGATGGAGAGTGACGAGAAGAGCACCATCAGCATCGACGCCGCGCGGAAAAACTCGAACCCGCTTAGAAAGAGCAGTGAAGAGAGCTGCCCCGCCGCCTCGCTCTTCCAGCCAAACTGCGTGGAGGCGTTCTTGATCCCCTTCGCATCCTCGATCATGCTGTCGATGTAGCGCCGCTCCTGGTTGTAGGTGCGGATCTGCACGAAGAGGTCCAGGGTTTCGGAGAGGCGGTTCTGGAACCGCTCGATCTTCTGGTTCTCCGTCTTTTTGAGCCGCCGTACCTTCTTGCCCAGCCAGGTCGTCAATGCGACGACGGCGGGATTGAGCAACAAGATGATGAGCGCGAGCTGCCAGTTGATATAGAGCAGTACCAGCGCCACCCCGATGAGGGAGAGCGCCGAGACGAAAAAGCGCCCGATGCTCACCCCGATGAAGGCGTCGACTGTATCGATGTCCGTCACGAGCCGCGCACTGACGCCGCCCCCGCCGAGGGCTTCGTACTCGGAGACGGAGACGTGCCGCAGGTGCTCCAGGATGCGCCGCCGGATCATAAAGACGAGGTGCTTGGAGATGATGGTGAAGAGGCGGGACTGAAACACGTTGGCGACGACGAAGAGCATGCGCAAGAACAGCGTTGTCAGCAGCACGACGACGATGTAGCCCCACGGCTCTCCGGGGGCGAACAACGTGTCGATGAGGCCCGTCAGCTGGGCCGGTTTTTCGAGAAGCACCTGGTCGACCAGCAGCGGGAAGAGCAGCGGCGCCGGCAGGGAGATCGCGACGGCGAGCACTGCGACCAGCTGCCCGAGTGTGATTCGTTTTCGAAAGGGTTTCGTGTCGCGCAGCAGGGTGCGCCATGTCATTTCTTGCATGCGGGATTATAGACCAGCAAGGGTGTGGAAAACGTAAAGCGGGGAGACAATGCCCCCCGCGTCTACCCGTGTGAAAGGTTGAAGCGGTTACTTCGTGTCGACGTGAAGTACCGGTTTGAGCATCCAGCCGTCGTTGCCGTCGCGCAGTTTCAGCAGGTCGTAGGTCCCGTTGACATCCGCCACGATCAGCCAGATCGAGTTCGACTCGTCGGACTCGTCCGAACGGTGCACCATCACTTTGTCGATCGTCACATAAACGGCTTCAAACTGAGCCGGGCATCCGTCAGGCCGACGTTGAGCACACCGCTGTCCGATGAGCTCCCGCCGCACCCCGCGACCCCGGCCGTCAGTAGTGCCGCTGCGGCGATACTTACATAGAAACGTTTCATTGTAAGCTCCTTCAGATATTTCACTGTATATAGTTATTATACCGTAGAAAGGTTACCGGCCGAAAGTCCCTGTTTCAGGGGCTTTTCAGGCGTTATAAAAGCGTTTGACGACCGTTCCATGAAGGGTCTCGCCGTCATAGAGCGACTGGCGGTCTTCGAGCATGCGGACGGGCTGCGGATCAAAAAGGACCACATCGGTCGTGCCTACGCCGATCATACCGGCATCGCGTCCGATGGAACGGGCCGGTTCGCGGACACAGAGCGTGATCAGACGCTCCCAGCTGATCCAGCCCGAGGCGACCAGCTTCGTGTAGAGCAGCGGCAGCGCATCGGAAATGCTCTCACAGCCGTAGGCCGCGTCGGCGAAGGCGACCTCTTTGTTGACCGGCGAGTTTGGCTGGTGCAGCAGGGTCAGCATATCCACCGCCCCGGCCTCGAACGCTTCGCGCAGACGCAGGACGTCGCTTTCGGACTGTAGCGGCGGGTCGAGCTTGGCGACGGTATTGAACCCCTCGCACGCCTCGTCGCTTTTGAGGAGGTGGTGCAGGCTCACCTCGCAGCGCACATCCACCCCTTCGCGTTTCGCCGCGGAGATCATTTCGATGGAGCGCGGGGAGGCGATGCTTTTGAAGACGATGGCGATCCCGAACTCGCGGGCGATCTCGATCATCCGCGCGACGTGGACCGGTTCGCCGAGCGCTGGGATACCGACCAGGCCCAGGCGCTGGGCCACCGCCCCCTCGTTCATCACCCCGTTGGCCGAGAGGTTGCGGTCGAAGGCGCGGCAGAAGAGCGTCCCGCCGAACATCTTGACATATTCGGCAACCCGCACGGCCAGGTGGTTGGAGATGGAGGTGGTCATATAGGGTGCGACCGCGCCGCGTTTGAGCAAAATGGCGATGTCGCTGAAGCGCTCGTCGTCAATCGTCGCGGCAATCGCCGTTTCGATGCGCGCCCCTTCGCATCCGTTGCGCTGGTTCTGGACGAACTCGAGGGAGATTGCGTCATCGACCGCCGGGGTCGACTCGGGGGAGAGCACGACCGTCCCGACACCGCCTTTGCGCGCCGCCTTGGCCAGGTCGACCAGGTGGCGGCCCGTCAGGCGGCCGTCCTTGAGGCGGACGTTCGTATCAACGAGCGCCGGCAGCAGGATCTTTCCGGAAGCGTCGACACGCTCGTCCCCGGCAATCTGTTCGGCGATCTCGGCGATACGCCCCTCCTCGATGCGTACGCTGGCGACGCGTTCGCCGCTGCAGTCGCAAATCGTCACGTTTTCAAAAATCATGCCCATCCTCACTCCCGGGCCCCGCAAGCGCGCAGAAAGGCCCGGATGCTATAATGTCGACATTGTATTGCAAAACCAATAAGGCAGGGGTTAGAGTGCGTTTTTTTCTTTTGATTCTTCTCGCGGCCGGCGCATTCGCGGCGCAAAAGAGCGATGAGGGCTACGAACGGGGGAAAACCCTCTACTTTCAAAACGGCTGCAACAACTGCCACGGATCCCGCGCGGAGGGGACCGGCAACTACCCCTCCCTCGCCAACCGTGCCAGGGGGTTCCTCGCCTATAAGCTCCAGACCTTCCGCAAAGGGATCGCCGACACCCCGATGCAGGAGATGATGATCGGCTTTGCATCGCCGCTCAGCGACGCGGACATCGATGCCATCGCCACCTTCCTGCACGACTTCCACGACGCTCAGACGGAACGCTATGACCCGGCCTTCCAGCAGTGGGGAGACGGCGGATCATGAAGCTGCTCGTTTCCGCCCTCGAACACTCGGCCAATGTTCACCTGGGAGCCCTCAAAGCCGAACTGAGCGACGACGTCGAGCTGATCGGCATCTTCGACAGCTCCCTGGGTGAGCCCCTCGTCGACCTCCGCTCCCTGGCCATCATGGGCTTTGTCGACGCACTCAAGAAGCTGCGCTACTTCTTCAAACTCGCCGACGAGATGGTCGAGCTCGCCGCCGGGGCCGATAAGGTGCTGCTGATGGACTCCTCGGGCTTCAACCTCCCCCTGGCCAAAAAGATCAAGAAGCGCTACCCTGAGAAGAAGATCATCTACTATATCCTCCCGCAGGCCTGGGCTTGGAAGCAGAAGCGCATTCCCGTGCTGGAGCGCACGATCGACCGGCTCGCCTCCATCCTGCCGTTCGAGAAGGATTACTACAGCCCGGACGCCCCCATCGAGTACGTCGGCCACCCGCTGCTCGACGAGATCGCGCGCTTCAAAACCGACAGCGCGCCGACGGTCAAACGGGTCGTGTTCATGCCCGGCAGCCGTAAAAGCGAGATCCGGCGCCTGATGCCCCTTTTCCGGGAACTGCGCGCGCGACTCGATGCCGAAGCGGTGCTCGTCGTGCCGAAGCATTTTGCGAAAGAAGAGCTGAATGATCTTTACGGTAACCTATCACCGTTTATTGTGGCACACGATGCGCATACAGCGCTCTATGAGAGCGACTTTGCCTTCATCTGCAGCGGGACGGCGACACTGGAAGCTTCGCTGATCGGTACCCCGTTCGTCCTCGCCTACGTGGCGAAACCGCTGGACTACCTGATCGCAAAAACGCTGGTCAAACTCGACTACATCGGTCTGGCGAACATCATGTTCTCCCGCTTCAAAGGGCGGCCTCTGCACCCGGAGCTGATCCAGGACGCCGTCACGGCGGAAGCGCTTCTGGACGCGATGCAGGCCCTTGACCGGCAGGCGTTCATCGAAGACTCCAAAGCGCTCAGGGCATACCTTGAGCACGGCAGCAGCGCGCGTGTGGCACATCTTATTGAAGGTGAACAGGAATGAAAATCAATTTTATCGATCTGCAGGCGCAGTATCAGGCATACAAAGAAGAGATCGACCGCGAAGTCGGCGAGGTCATGGCATCGGCCCAGTTCATCGGCGGCCCGAAACTGCAGAAGCTTGAGAGCGACCTGGCCGCCTACACCGGCGCGGCGCACGCTATCGGCTGCAGCAGCGGTACGGACGCCCTGCTGCTGGCGCTGATGGCCCTTGACATCAAGGCCGGGGACGAGGTCATCACCACCCCGTTCACCTTCATTGCCACGGCCGAAGTCATCGCCTTCCTCGGTGCCAAGGCCGTCTTCGTCGACATCGACGAGACGACCTACAACATCGACGCCGCCCTGATCGAAGACGCCATCACCGAACGCACAAAGGCGATCATCCCCGTCTCGCTCTACGGCCAGTGCGCCGACATGGACGCCGTCAACGCCATCGCCGCCAAACACGGCCTCCCGGTTATCGAGGATGCCTGCCA
>JACXUG010000017.1 GCA_014764065.1 Campylobacterales bacterium | reverse complement strand
CCCCCTACAGTGCCGCTGCCGAAACGGGGAGCGGATTCACTTCACGCTCGCCTGTAGCCACGCCAGATAGCTATCGTTCCCCGCGACGATGGGGGCAGCGATGACCTCTGGAACGTCGTAGGGGTGTAGCGCCTCGATGCGCGTTTTGAGTCGCCCGAAGACGGCTGCGGTCGTCTTGATGATGAGCAGCACCTCTTCGTCCTCGCAGTATTCGCCTTTGAAGATGTAGTGCGACGTCACGGCAGGAAGGCGGTTGACGCAGGCACAGAGCTGCTCCTTTACCACGGCTTCGGCAATATCTTTGGCACTGAGTGCATCGGGGCACGTACAGTAAACGATGATCGATTCTGTTTTCATGACTTTATTATAGCGCTTCTCGAAAAAACGGGCTGCGCAGAAAAAGAACAGCCATCATAAAATATAATACAGCATGCAACAGATTCTTCTCTTTATTTACGCACTCTTCGCCTACCTGTCGGCGATGGTATCTGTCTCGCTGCTAATCCTCTGGGTCTACCCCTGGTCATTCATGCCGCTCACGATCGACATCGGCAGGAGCGGCAGCTTTGCGTTGGTGATCAACCTGGGCCTGATCGCGCTTTTCGGCCTGCAGCACTCCGTCATGGCCCGTCCCGCCGTCAAGCAGGCGCTTTTCGGAACTCGTCCCGTCGCGTTCCGCACCTCGACCTACACCGTCCTCTCGGCGCTCTGCCTGCTGCTGATCATCGTGCTGTGGCAGCCGATGACGGACACCGTATACGCCTTCGAAACCGGGCCGCTCTTCTGGACCACGACACTGCTCTACGTCCTGGGATGGAGCATAGCCTTTGTCGCGACCTTCCAGATCGACCACTTCGAACTCTTCGGACTGCACCAGGGGTACCGGGCACTGCGGGGAATTCCGGAACCCGAAGTGCGCTTTCAGAAAAAGGGATTCTACCGGTATGTACGCCACCCCATCCAGGCCGGCACCGTGATCGGGCTCTGGGCCACGCCGGTCATGAGTACGGGGCATCTGCTCTTTGCTTCGGGCATGACGCTCTATATTCTCGTCGGTCTCATGCTGGAGGAGAAGGATCTTGTAAAGACGCTGGGTGACGCCTACCGGCGGTACCGCGAAGAGGTCCATATGCTGCTGCCGTTCGGCAAAAAACACGCCTGATCAGCGCCACCCCATCCACTCAAACAGGGGCGGCAGCATCAGGGCCGTCAGAAAAGCGGCCAGCGCCATCGCCAGACCGGCAAAGGCTCCGCTGACGGGATGAACCTCGAAGGCCCGCGCCGTTCCGACCCCGTGGGCCGTCACCCCCATCGCCGTCCCGACCGCACTCTCATCCGTGACGCCGCCGCTTTGAGTACGCGCAGACCGATGACCGCCCCCGTAATCCCCGTAAAGACGACGAAGGCCGCCATCATCGCCGGAATGCCGCCGAGCACTTCGCCGCAGAGCTGGCAGAAAAACAGGAGTGCCATGCCGTTGAGCATCGTATCGCCCTTGATGCCTAGAGGGTAATCTGCGTACCGATACCCTCTTCGGTAAAGAGTTCAAGCAGGATCGCGTGTTCGATCCGGCCGTCGATGATATGGGCTTTCTGGACACCGCGTTCGATCGCCTCGATACAGGCATCGACCTTCGGCACCATACCGCCGTGGATCGTCTTGTCGGCTTTAAGCGCCTCGACCTTCTCCTCGGTCAATGAGGAGAGCAGCTTGCCTTCCGCGTCGAGGACGCCCGGGGTATCGGTCATAAAGATGACCTTTTTCGCCCCGATGGCCCCGGCGATCTTCGATGCCGCCAGGTCGGCGTTGATGTTGTAGCCCGGGTGGCCCGTCTCGCCGTCGGAGGCGATCGGCGCGATGACAGGGATGAACTTCTCGTCGATCATGCGGTGGATGACGTCGGCCTTGACATGCTCGATCACCCCGGTAAGACCCCATCTTCCGGCATCTTTGGGCTGCGCAAGCAGGAACTGCGCGTCCTTACCGTTGACGCCGAAGGCGCTGGCACCGTGGGAGTTGAGCAGGGCAACGATCTCGTTGTTGACCTCGCCGCACAACACCATCTCGACGATGCGCATGACTTCGGGCGTCGTCACACGCTGCCCGTCGATAAACTCGGTGGGGATGTCCAGTTTGGAGAGCATCTCGTTAATGCGAGGTCCCCCTCCGTGGACGATGACCGGACGGATCCCGACAAGGTACATCAGCAGCACGTCTTTGGCGAATTTCGCTTTGAGCGTTTCGGAAGTCTGCGCCGCCCCGCCGTACTTGATGACGACGATCTGGTTTCTGAACTCCTTGATGAACGGCAGCGCCTCAAGGAGTATCTTGACGGTATCAATCTTTATTTTCATCGTATGTCCTGATGTAGTGGTCCACTCCCGCCACCAGTGCGTCGTCGAGCTCTAGGCTCAGCTCCATCAGCGCGAGCGGCAGGTCAAAGTGGCGAATTTTAACGTAATCTTTATAAGTAACGAGCAAGGCGTCCGCCCCGTACTTTTCGAGGATGGCGGCCAGTTCGTCGCGGGTGAAAAAATAGTGGTCGGGAAACGTTTCCCTGGCGACCACGTCGGGCAGGAAAGGGTCCAGCCGCTCGGGCCGAGCAATGGCCGTCACCAGGACCATCTTCGGTACGGCATCCTTGATCGTGACGCGGCGAGTGAAATCCTCCCCCTCCCGGACAAGCCGGGCCTGTTTCCCCGGCCAGAGCCGCTCGCGGAACGGGCCGGCGGGGAGACAGAATCCGTTGGCGGGCGTAATGTCGATGACGATGTCATACTTCGCAATATAATGCTTGCCGTAGCCGTCGTCGAGAAAGACGCATTCGCACCCCATCGCTTTCGCCTTCGCAATGCCCGCTTCGCGCTCTTCGCTGACGATGACGATGGCATGGGGCAGCTGCAGGGCATAGAGCATCGCCTCGTCGCCGCTGCACGCCACGTCACAAAGAACGCTTTTTCCGTCGGAGACGACCTGCAGGCCACTGCTTTGGCGCCCATACCCGCGCAGCACGACGGCGGGGCGCGTCCGGCGCTCTGCCAGTGCCACCGTCAGCGGAGTCTTGCCGCTGCCGCCGACGGTCAGGTTCCCGATACTGATGACGGGAAGCCCCTGCTTTCTCGGGACACTGTTTTGAAAACGGCGGTACATGATGAAACAGTAAAGGGCGCCGAGGGGCCAGAGGGCGTAGGCAAGCAGACGCTGGAAGAGCGAGGGGGCGTAGAAAAAGCGCTCCCCCCAGGCGGTGAGGCGGGGATTCACACGCGGTTTTTCGCCAGGTCGATGACCGTGTCGCAGACGTAATCGACCTCTTTGTCCGTGATGGAGCCGTAGATCGGCAGGGAGAGGACCTGCTGGTAGTTGCGCAGCGCGACCGGGAAGTCGTTGATGCGCAGGTTGTATTTGTACTTGTAGTACGCCATCAGGTGCAGCGGGATATAGTGTAGCCCCGTCTCAATCCCTTTGGCCAGAAGATCGCGGGCGAATCCGTCGCGGTTCTTGTCGATCTTGATGATGTAGTTGCTGAAGGCGTGATCCCCGTGGATCTCCGGCGGGGTGATGTGGTAGACCCCTTTGAGCCGTTCGCTGTAGTGCGCCGCCACCTCTTTCTGGCGGGCGATCACCTTGTCCTGGTGGGAGATGAAAGCGTCGTTGAAGGCCGCCTCGATCGGGCTCATCGTATATTTGCTCCCAATGTCGACGACGTCATAGATGTAGCTCAGCCCCTCGTCGTCTCGCACCATGGCGTGGTTGCGCAGCAGGGTCGCGCGCTCCATCATATCGGCGTCGTCGGCCACGAGCATCCCGCCATTGCTGATGGTCTGCTTCATATGCGGGCTGAAGCTGAAGCAGGTAATGTCCGCGCCCGTCGAGCCGATCTTTTTCCCCTTATAGGTCGCGCCGAGTGCGTCCGAAGCGTCTTCAACGATCTTGACGTTGTAGATCTTGGCGATGTTGTAGAGCCGGTCAAGGTCCATCGGCTGGCCGGCAATGTGCGAGACGATGACCGCCTTGAGCTTCTTGGCGCTGTTGGCCTCGAGGTAGCGCTCGAGCTTGTCGATATCCATATTCATCGTCCACTCGTTGACGTCGATAAAGATCGGTTCGGCGTCAAAGTGGCGCACGACCTCCGGCACGGCCGGGAAGGCGTTAACGGAACAGAGCACCTTGTCCCCGCGTTTGAGGTCGATGGCCAGCATCGCCAGGTGCAGTGCCGCCGTGCCGTGCGACGTCGCCAGCGCATAGCCGCAGCCGATATAGTTCTCAAAATTCGCTTCAAGATCCTCCACGGCGAATTCGGCATTGCCCTGTAGTACCTGCTCGACCTTGTTACGTTCCTTCGGTCCGATCTCCGGCCGGTAAAACGGTACTTTCATCCTCTTCTCCTATAAAGTAATATCGCGCGGATAGTTAAAATCGTGGTTGATTGTCCGCGAGGTCAGTTTCGCGATGACGGGCATCTTGCGCTTGAACTGGTTGCGGTAGATCCGTGTCAGGATCATTTCCACTAGTGCCGGGTCGCACCCTTCGTCGATCAGTTCCGCCTTGCTGGCACGCTCTTCGACATAGCGCCGCAACACGGCGTCGATCTGCGCGTAGCTGTATCCCAGCTCCACTTCGTCGCTCTGCCCCGCCCAGAGGTCTGCCGAAGGCGGTTTGCTGATAATGCTCTCCGGGACTTCCAGGTGGCGCGCCAGTTCGAAAACCTCTGTTTTATAGAGGTCGCCGATGGGGTTGATGGCGCTGGCCAGGTCTCCGAACAGCGTGCCGTACCCCAGCATCAGTTCGCTCTTGTTGCTTGTACCCAGCACCAGCGCACGCTCCCGCGCCGAGATGTCAAAGAGCGTCGCCATCCGCATCCGCGCCGAAAAATTCCCGACGCGGAGGTTGTCCATCGCCTCGTGCTCGTACGCTTTGAGCATCGGTGCGATGCTGTGGGTCTCTGAGCGTATCCCGAAACGTTCACAGAGTTCATCGGCGTCATCAAGGCTGCTCTGCGACGAATAGTGCGACGGCATTTTCACGCAGAGCAGGCGCTCACCGAAAGCACGCTGCGCCAGTACGGCGACCACGGCGGAGTCGATTCCGCCGCTCAGCCCGACAACGACCCGGTTCAGACCAGTCTTCTCGACTTCGTCAACAAGGAACTTCGTCAAAAAGTCGCCGATCATTGCGTATTTGCCCATCCGCGGTTCCTTGTCATAGTTTTTTCTGCTTCCCTGCACATCCTGTTGTCAGGAATTTTATTTAGAGAAGCTTTAACAATTAAATTATATCAAATTTTCCTTCGCAAACGATAATCATTACAATCCAGAATTTTTTCTCCCTTTTTCCGATCGTTGTATAAGCATCTGATATGATTCTGGCAGCAAAACAGCGAGGAGAATCCGAATGAAGACATTATTCATTCTTATTATGATAGTTTGCGGCCTCTGGGCAGCCGGACCGAATACGCCCGTGCAGCATACGGCACGCGTCGTCGAGACAATGGATGCCGGCGGCTATACCTACATGAAGGTTTCCGAAGGCAATGCACCCTACTGGGTCGCGGTGACGGCGACGAAAGTCGGTGTCGGTGACAACGTTTCTTTCACCGAACAGATGTGGATGCCAAACTTTAAAAGCCGTGCCCTCGACCGTACCTTCAACAAAATCCTGTTCGCCTCCATGGTGCCGGGTGCCGCCGCGCCCGCAGAACGCGTCCAACCCCAAAACGCACCCAAAGTGCGTCTGGAAAAAGCCGCAGGCGGTTACAGCGTTACAGAAGTCTTTACCAAACGCCAGGCACTCAAAGGCAAAAGCGTCAAGGTACGCGGCAAGGTCACCAAGATCTCCAGACAGATCATGAAACGAAACTGGGTCCACCTCGAAGACGGCAGCGGCGACAGCATGACTGACGATCTGGTCTTTACGGCAGACGATGTTGCAGGCATTAAAGAAGGCGATATCGTGATTGCAACGGGAAAAGTAGAGACGGATAAGGATTTCGGGTATGGTTACTTCTACCCGGTCATCGTCGAAGAGAGTATGTTTGAAAAAGAGCGCTGATCAGCGCTCTTTTACGCCCCCGGAGCGAACCAGCACCGAGGCGCCGAAAATCACCAGTGCCGCCAAGGCGACGACGGTCTGGGTCTGTGCAAAGAAAGCGTAATCCACTTATTGCCTTTTTATAATCCTATTGTAACAAATGAAACTCTGATCGTCAACAGAGCTTTTCGGTGCTCATGCGGTTGAGTTCGCTGCAGCTGAAGCCCGCCGCTTTGCGGGCATCGACATTGAGGTACTTCTGGCGCGGGTAGCTGCCCGGGCAGCACCGCTCGACGATATCGAAATAGACCGATTTATCCGCCCCCGCCGCTTTGCAGGCGTAATCAAACCAGCGGTCCCCCTTGCGGACATGGCCCACCTCCTCTTCCAGGATCACCTTCAGCGCGTCGACGATCCGGCCAATCATGGGGTCGTTCCTGATCGGTGTCAGTTTCTCCAGGATCTGCGGCGTCGCATCTAGACCGTTTGCCTCGAAATAGCGCGGCACCACCGCCATCCGTTCGAGCAGGGTTAACGCTTTCTGCCCGGCCTCGAAGAGCCCCGCATGCACCGGCAGGACGCCGTAACGGCTGCCCAGCGCTTCAAGCAGAGTATGCAACATCTCGAAATGGCGGCACTCGTCGTCGGCGACTTCGAGCCAGTCGTCGTAGAAGGCCTTCGGCATGCCAGTGAAACGGTAGGCGTGGTCCAGTGCCAGATCAATCGCACTGTATTCGATATGCGCGATGGCGTGCAGCAGCAGGACCTTCCCCTCGTCGGTGACGGGGCTTTTGCGTTTGGGGACATCCTGCGGCGGGACGATCTCGCAGACGGAAGCAAAAGAGGGTTCGTCGAACAGCACCGGAGTGAATGCTGTTTCGAAAACAGTTTCCCCCGCCAGGTATGCGACATAGAAGGCACGGAATGCCGCCAGTTTCGCCGCCGGCTGCGCGGTCTGGATGATCGATTGTAGGGTGATGTGAAATAGCATGTATAATTCTACCAAAGGAAAGCGCATGCAGATCAAGAAAAAGCCCATGGGCCCCTACCAGACCAACTGTTACATCGTGACGGAGAACGGCAGTGACATCATTATCGATCCCGGCGTGGGCGCCGTGGAGTGGGTCAAGGCCAACGTGACGAACCCCGTGGCCATTCTCAACACCCACGGCCATTTCGACCATGTCTGGAGCAACCAGGAGCTCAAAGAGTACTTCGACATCCCCCTGTACACCCCCAAGGGCGACGTCATGCTCCTGCAGAAAAGCGGCTGGATGCCCGACCTTCCGCCCTCCTACCCCGACGTCGAGGTCGAGGGGGACCAAACCTTCGAGATCGGCAGTATCGAAGTGACTTTCCGCCACTTCCCCGGCCACTGCCCCGGCTGCTCCATGATCGAGATCGGCGACGCCGTCTTCAGTGGGGATTTCATCTTCCAAAACTCCATCGGCCGCGTCGACTTCCCCTACTCTTCGCCCGCAGAGATGAAAAAGAGCCTCAAGAAATTCCTGCAGATCGACTACGACAAGAAAGTCTACCCCGGCCATGGCGGAGCAACGACAATCAAGGCCGAGCAGCGTAACATCCCTTACTGGCTCAAAGCGATCTAATCCTTTTTATTTGGCAGGTTGTCTCCTACCTGACCATGCGGCGGCCCATTGCCTATTTTTACATACTTTAATCACTATCCGAAGGATCCAAATCATGAAAAAAAACCATCTTAATGCTGCTTGCAACCGTGCCGATGTTCGGCGACGACCAAGGCCGGATACCGCAACGTCCCCTGTCGGCTCCATACGAACTGAGCCCATCCACCCCGCCGAACTGGGTGGCACTCTTTTCGTCCCGGCGATGCATCCCGGGCTCGCCGCAGATGCTCGCCGAGCCGCTGCGAATGGAGGGGATCGAACGGTTTGAGGGCTTCGTCCTGCCGAAATTCGGCATCGACAATGCGGAGGCATGGCTGACGCTTCTGAACGACAATGCATTCATATTTATGCCCTCCATCGAAGGCGGTGATCTCTTTTCGCAGGCAAGGCTTCATGCCCTCGCCGAACGCCTCCGGCCCTATCAGGCGCGCATCCCGACGGTGCGTTTCGGGCTTGAGGAGATGCTGCGCCAGCTTGGGATGACACGCGACGGCGATACGCCGCTCTATACACTCGTCGCCCCGGCCCAGGTGATCGCCACGCTCCTCACCGTCTTCAAACCACGCGGTTTCAACCTTTGCGGCGGCGTCTACAAATGTTTCTGGGATGCGGATGGGTTTACGAAAGAGCTTGAAGCGGATCTGACACAGGGGCTCTTCGGAAAACGATCATCCACCCCTCCCAGATCGATGCCGTGGAAGAGGCCTACCGGGTCGATGCTGTGGCATTCCCGTGCGGATCCTTGAAGACGAGCGCGAACTCATCATCAAGATCATAAACGAAGTTGGGTAAGACGGCTATTCGACATACCTGAGGGAGCGCAGGCGTTCCACGACCCTCTCAGCGTTCACACAGTATCCCGCCGCATTGGGATGAACATAGTCTGCTCTCAGTGCCCTGTCGCCGAGTACGTCCGGCAGTAGTGAAGGTATATAGGGTATGCCCTCCTCATCTGCAACCTCCTTGTAAAGCGGCAGCGACGTCATGCCGAACACACCGAACGTCGGAACGCCGATCAATACGACATCGATCCCCTTCGTTTTTGCCATCTATACGATGCGTTTGAGGTTGGCTTTTAGGCGTGCGTGCAAGCGCTGCTGCAGAATATCGTTCCCGCCCAGGCAGAGCAGCATCAAGCGGATGCCGTCATCTTCAAGCAGCCGATTTCAAGAGATAGAGGAGAGCCAGCGACAACATCAGGATGGGGGCAAAAACTTTGACCATCGCTGCTACTCGATCCAGCCTCCGCCGATCAGTTTGTCACCGTCGTAGAAGACGGCGGCCTGTCCGGCTGCGACGCCAAAGACAGGCTCATGCAGCTTGATCTGTGCCTTTTCCCCTTCGATCTTGACGTGGCACGGCACGGCTTTCGTGCGGTAGCGCAGTTTGACCGTCGTATCGAATTCGCTGCGCTCGTCGAAGAGGTTGATATTGCCGATGGTGACATCCCATATCTCCAGATCCTCTTTCAGGCCGACGACGATCTGGTTCGTCTCGGGCTTGATCTCGAGCACGAAGTGCGGTTCATGCGCGCCGTGGACGGTAAAGCCTTTGCGTTTGCCGATGGTGTAGTGCATATACCCTTTGTGCTCCCCGACGACGTTGCCCTCGCGGTCAAGTACCTCTCCGGGCTGGTCGATGTTCACGTAATCCTTGAGCACATCGGCGTAGGTCGTCTCGACGAAGCAGATCTCGCTGGATTCCGCCTGGAAGGCAAAGGACTCCAGCCCCTCGACGGTAGCGGCATAGGCCTTGATATCCGTCTTTTTGCGCTCGCCCAGCGGGAAAATGAGGCGTGGCACGATCTTCTTGTCGACATAGAAGAGGAAGTAGCTCTGGTCTTTGGTGTCGTCTTCCGCCTGGTAGAGAAAGCGGCCGTCGGTCTTGATATAATGGCCCGTCGCCAGGTAGTCCGCACCGACTTTGTCGGCGAAATCCGCCAGGGCGCCGAACTTCATCGTCCGGTTGCACAGAGCGCAGGGGTTGGGCGTACGGCCTGCCTTGTAGGTCTCGACGAAGGGGGTAAAGACGTTCTGGTTGAACTGCTCCTGCAGGTCGAGGACATGCAGCTTCACCCCGGCAAAATCCGCGGCTTTCTGGGCGCGGGCCTGGTGGATCTCATGGTAGCCCGGTTTGGAGTGCAGCTTCATGTACACCCCTTCGACCTCGTAGCCCTGCTCCTTGAGCAGCATCGTCGTCACCGTCGAGTCCACCCCGCCGCTCATCCCGATAAGCACTTTTTTCTTTTCCATTGCCCTTCCAGCATTTTTTCGCAATTGTAACAGCAATGTGATAATTAAACCTAATATTTTCTTCCCAAACGCTACGTTTCAGGCAACCGTTCCGTCCCGGGGTCATTAGCAAAACAGATTTTGAAGATATGCCGCCCCTCTTCATACGCATAGCGCAGTGCGTAGCCGTGGCGCGTCACAATCTCGTTGACGATGTAGAGCCCGAGGCCCATCCCCTCCAAAGAGTGCTGGGAGAGATCGCGTTGATACGCCTTGAGGTAGTGGGTATACTCCTCCTTGAACGGCTCCCCGGCATTGGCAATAATCAGACACCCCGCTTCAAAACCGATGCTGACCGGCCACTGCGATGCATACTTCACCGCGTTGTCGATCAGGTTCTTCAGGGCGTAGGCAAAGAGGTCGAAGTCGACCATAATCTTTTCGTTACCGACAGCGATCTCAAGCTCCGATCGCGGCACCCCCAGCAGGTCGATCGCCTGGTCCAGGATGTCGACGCAGGCGTAGGAGCGGATATCGAGCTGCAGGTGGCGGGCCGTCAGCGACTCCACCCGGGCCAGGTCGTTGAGATGCCCCTGCATCTGTTCGAAAAGTTCTTCGAGGATCGCCTTGTCCTTCGGGTCTATTTCCAGCAGGTGCGCCAGCAGTTTCCCTTTGCTGATGGGGGTTTTAAGCTCATGCATGACGTTGCGAAGAAAGAGCGACCGGCTCCGCTGCAGGGCCTCGATCTTCTGAACGCTGTCGTGGAAGGCGTTAGCCACCTGCGCCACCTCGTCGCTCCCCTCGACCTTCGTATCGATCCCCTTCTCCCCGTCGGCGAAGCGGAGGATCTGGCGGTGCAGGTTCTGCAGCGGTTCGATGGAACCGGACATATAGCGGTAGAGCAAAATGACCGTGATTAAAACGACGCCCGCCGCAACGAGGATATAGAGTATAAAAGGCTTCATCTCCTTGTCGCTGCGGTAGTAATACATGTCGTGCATCTTGTAGGCGTAATAGCAGTGCATGTCGTACACGAAGATCTCGATGTTGCCCGACTGGAAGATGCGGCGTAGCAGCGGCTCCTCGATGAAGGGTTTACCCTCTTCGCGGATACGCTTCATCACCTCCCCGCCGACGGGGGTAAGCTGGTACTCTTTGAGGTAGCGCGCAAATGCTTCGGGAGTAGGCTTGGTCATAAAGAGCAGATCGTAGAGCATGACGGCGCGCTGGATCTCGTTGCGCTTGTCGAGCTGGATGGAGAGGTAGAGCGCCATCAGGGTCGCCGCGATCAGCAGCAGGGCCGTAATGGCGCCGACCAGGCGGGCGGCGAAGATGATTGAACGGGGGTTAACGCTCTTCAAACCTATACCCTATGCCGCGCACGGTCTGGATAAAAGTGTCGAAGTGCTCCTGGTCGAGCTTTTTGCGGATGCGCCCGACGAGTATATTGATGCTTTCGACCCCGCTGTCAAAGCGGTGCGACTCGATGCTGTTGGCGATATCGGCGCGGGAGATGGTGCGGTTGGGGTGCTTCAGCATCAGTTTCAGGATTTCGTACTCCGCCAGGGTCAGTTTCAGAGGCTCGCCGTCAAAATAGATGAGCGTCGCCTCGTCGTCGATACGGAAACGGCTCTGCGCCTTCTCCGTCTCCGTCTCGCTCCACCCCCGGCGGCGCAGCACGGTCTTGATACGGGCCATCAGTTCGCGGGGGTCGTAGGGTTTTGGCAGGTAGTCGTCCGCCCCGTTCTCCAGTCCCGTCAGCTTGTCGTCGAGATCCGTGCGCGCGCTGGAGATGATGATGGGTACGTCGGAGCGTTCGCGGATCTTGCGGCAGAGCATCAACCCGTCCATCTCCGGCAGGGAGAGGTCCAGTACCACGAGATCGAACGACTCTGTTTCCAGTGCCTTCATCGCCCGGGAGGGGCGGGTGACGTGTTCGACCGTCACCCCCTCTTGGTGCAGAAAGCGCCCCAGCAGTTCCGCCATCTGGATATCATCTTCGATCAGTAGCAAACGGGTCGCGTCCACGGGCCATCCTTTCATAGATCTCCAGCATACCCCCGCATCAGAAACGCTTCATTAACGTTTCGCGGGATCATCGTTCTCCCCCGTGCAGCGCTCTTCGAAAAAGCGGTGCAGTTTTTCATAATAGGGAGTATCGGAGAGTCCGCTCGCCCGGAGCGACTCGAGCTGCATCCGCAGCGACTCGCGGATCTCGCGGACGACCAGGTTGACATCGTCGGTGAGCGTCAGCATCGCCAGATCCTCCTCGCCGATCATCCCCTCGGCGAGTAGAGAGTTGCGTATAAACTCCAGCAGCGGGGCGTAAAAAGCCTCCCCCATCAGGAAAACGCACACGCCGTCGACCTTCTTGGTCTGGATCAGCGTCAGCGCCTCGAAAAGCTCGTCCAGGGTTCCGAAGCCTCCGGGCATGATGACGTAGGCCGTGGAGTATTTGACCAGCATCACCTTGCGGGAGAAGAAGTAGTCGAAATCCTCCTCCTTGGTTGTATAGGGGTTGGGGTGCTGTTCCGTCGGGAGTTCGATGTTGAGGCCGACCGATTCGATCCCCTCTTCCCGGTAGTCGTAGGCACCCCGGTTGGCCGCCTCCATGATGCCGGGGCCGCCGCCGCTGATCACGTTGAAGCCAGAGGCCGCCAGCTTCCTGGAGAGTTCGACGGTCTTGGCGTACCAGGGGTGCTCCTCGCCGACCCGGGCGCTTCCGAAGATCGTCACCGCCGGTCCGAGATCGCCTAGTTTGTCGAACCCTTTGACGAAATCGGCGATGATCTTGAAGACCGACCAGACGTCGGACGACTTGATATCCTTGACATAGCGCTTCTCGATCTTCTGCTCTTTGGCCACGGCTACTTCTCCTCGGGCGTGAGTGCACGGATGGGCGAATCGCTCTTGTAGGGCACCTTGCCCGACGGCACGACCCGCGATGCCCCGTCGAGATGGACATCCTGGTCGTCAAAAAAGATATGAGCCCCGTACGCTTCAAGGACCTCCTCTTTGCCTAGACCACCGAGGAAAAAGGCCTCATCGACATGTACGCCCCAGTGGCGAAGGGTCTGAATCACCCGTTCGTGCGCCGGCGAGTTGCGTGCCGTGACGATGGCAATGCGCACCGGCGACGGTGCCGGGGCGAAGTGACGCTGCAAATAAGAGAGGGTGATCAGCAACTTCGCGAACGGTCCCGCTTCCAGGGGTTTGTCGGCATGGGCTTTCTCATGCGCCCAGAACGCCTCGATACCGTCGCGTTTGTAGATCAGCTCGCTCGCCTCGGAGAAGAGCACCGCGTCGGCGTCAAAAGCGATCCGGATCTGGTCATCGTGGTGCCCGGCCGTCTGCGGCGGCGCGTAAAGCACGGCGGCCGCCACTCCGCCGTCCACCGCCTGTTGCACATCCTCTTCGGACTTGGAGAGGAAGAGATCGACTTTGAAGGAGCCCAGGTAGGGCGAAAGCGGGGTCCCGCCGCTGAACGCCGCCCGTGTGATCGGCAGCCCGTAGTGGGCGACGGAGTTGAAGACCCGCAGCCCCGTATCGGGGGAGTTGCGCGACATGACAATCACTTCGACGACCGGCTTCCCCGCCCTGACGTTGAGGCCCAGCAGGGCCTCCACCAGCGGAAAAGCCGTCCCTTTTTCCAGCGGTACCTTCTCATGTTCGAGCTGGTATGCCCGGTACGCCTCTAGCCCCTCCTCCTCGAAAACACGGTTGGAAGTTTCCAGGTCGAAGAGCGCCCGCGAGGAGATACCTATCACTAGGACCGAAGAGAGATCAAATGCCATAACATGCAACCTTCGCGTAACAATTACGCACGTATTTAACGGTTATCATAGCGAAAAGCGCTATAATCCGCATTAGAAATTTTCTGTCCCAAGGATCTTTTTATGGCACAAGGTATTCTCGATCTGGTCAAACCAGGTGTCCTCTTCGGAGACGACGTCCAGAAGGTGTTCGCAGCGGCGAAAGCGGGCAAGTTCGCCCTTCCGGCGGTTAACGTCGTCAACGTCGAATCCATCAACGGCGTCCTGGAAGCGGCGGCGAAGGTCAACTCCCCCGTCATCATCCAGTTCTCCAATGGCGGCGGCCAGTTCTATGCGGGCAAAGGGCTCTCCAATGACGGCGAAAAAGCCGCCATCGCCGGAACGATCAGCGGGGCGCACCACGTCCACATGATGGCCGAGCTCTACGGCGTCCCCGTCATCCTGCATACCGACCATGCCGCGCGCAAGCTCCTGCCGTGGATCGACGCGCTGCTCGACGCGGGCGAAGCGCACTTCGACCGTACGGGCAAACCGCTGTTCAGCTCCCACATGCTCGACCTCTCCGAAGAGAGCCTTGAAGAGAACGTCGCCACCTGTGCCGAGTACCTGGCGCGCATGGACAAGATCGGGATGACCATCGAGATCGAACTGGGCGTCACTGGCGGCGAAGAGGAGGGCGTCGACAATACCAACATCGACAACACCCTGCTCTATACCCAGCCCGAAGACGTCGCATACGCCTACGAGATCCTCAGCAAGATCAGCCCGCGCTTCACCGTCGCGGCATCCTTCGGGAATGTCCACGGGGTCTACAAGCCGGGCAACGTCGTGCTGACGCCGAAGATCCTGGACAACTCGCAGCAGTACATCGCCGAAAAGTTCGGCACGGCCGAAAAACCGGTCAATTTCGTCTTCCACGGCGGCTCCGGCTCCGCCCCCGAAGAGATCAGCGAAGCCATCGGCTACGGCGTCATCAAGATGAACATCGATACCGATACGCAGTGGGCGACCTGGGACGGCGTCAGAGACTATGTCGCGAAGTATCACGATTACCTGCAGGGACAGATCGGCAACCCCGAAGGCGAGGACAAACCGAACAAGAAGTACTACGACCCTCGCAAATGGCTCCGTGCCGGCCAGGAGGGCCTGATCAAGCGCGTCGAACAGGCCTTTGCTGACCTCAACGCCCTCAACCGCAACTAAGGGCGTCGCGCATAGCGCGCGAGCATCGTCCCGTTGCCGCTGACGCCGCCCGAATGCACGTACAGCACTTCCCCTTCCAGTTCATCCCACGCTTCCATTAACGCCAGCCACGTTACCGGCGCATAGACCAGGTCAAACTCCACGCCCGCCGCTTTGAGTTTTTCGTATGTCTGCAGCAGCTCTTCATGCAGACTGCCGAAACGGTAGGGCGTCGAGAGGATCGTCAGGTTTTGCGGTATCGGCATCAGCGTTTCGATCTGCCGCTGCAGGTAAGCCGGGTCACCGACGGCTGCCACGGTCACGATGCGGCACTCCGGAAGGGATTCGGCCAGATAGGCCGCCGTCGTCCCCGTCCCCGAGGGCGTCACGACATTCAAACGTTCGATGCCCTGCGCCGTCTGCCACTGGCGGATCTCTTCGGCCAGTACCGATACCCCCTCCTGCGCAGCCGGGTCGGCACCGCCCTGGGAGATAAGCCGAACGCGTTCGTTCTCATTGTGACGCGCTTTCAGTGCATTTACGGCTGCATCGTACGCCGTCGGATGCGCTTCGTAAAGCTGCATCCCCAGCGCCATGGCGTGGCTATAGTTCCCCTGCGGATCCGATTTGAGGTGCCGCGGTGCCGTTTTCGCCGTGTATTCGAAACGCCACCCTTTGAGACGGCAAAGCACGGCGATGGAGAGCATGGCGTTGGACTGAATGCCGCCGTAGGAGACCAGCGTATCGATGGCGTCGTATGGTGTCTGCAGCAGTGCGTAGAGTTTGCGGTATTTGTTGCCGCTGAAAAGGGGGTGGATCAGATCGTCACGTTTGAGGTAGAGCTCCCGCCCTTCAAACCGGAAGGGCTCGAACGGTGCGGGAAAGCGTTGCAAATTATTTGCTGTAGGTGATTTTAGCTGCGTCTTTGAACGCTTTGGTTTTCGCTTCCATCTCTTTTTGGAATTTCTCCTGCTTCAGGCGCTGTTCGATGAACGGTTTCGCTTCATCAAGCGTCGCTTTTTTGCCCGCTTGCTTCTCTTCGAGATAGATGATGTGGTAACCGAACTGGGTTTTGACCGGCGACGGCGTAATCTCGCCCACTTTCATACCGAAGACGGCATCGTTGAATTCCGGTACCATCTGCCCCTGCTGGAAGAACCCGAGGTCGCCGCCCTTCGGACCGCTTGGGCCTGTCGATTTCGCTTTGGCTTCTTCGATGAACTTCTCTTTGAGCTTGTCGCCTTTGAGGCTTTGCATACCGGCGATGATCTTTTTCGCTTCATCCTCCGTTTTGACGAGGATATGGCGTGCATGGACCTTCTCTTTCTGTTCGAACTCGTCGCCGTGGCCGTCGTAATAAGCCTTGATCTCTTTGTCGGTGACCTTGATGCCTTCGAGCAGGTTCTCCTGCCAGACTTTCGCTGCCAGCTGTTTCTGGATACGCGCCACGATATCGTCATACTCTTTTTTGTATTTAGCGGAATCGAGGACACCCTCTTTCTTCGCGGCTTCGTAGACCAGTTCCTGCATGACGAGCCCCTCTACGACGCGCTGCTGCAGTTCCTCCTGCTTCTCTTTCGGTAAGTAGGTGAAACGACCCTGAGTTCCCTCCATCAGGACCGCATTCACCTCTTCGGATGTGATCGTCTTCCCGTTGACCGTGGCCACGACTGCCGCAGAGGCGCTCACGCTGATCAGCGCTGCCGCCATCAATGATTTGATGATAAGCTTCATTCATTCACCTTTGTTTAAAGTGAAAGTATTGTATTTACGAATATTAAACAGATACCCAACGGCCCGGGCTGGCCGCCTTAGGAGAGGGCAGGTTTGCTCAGATAGCGTTCGAGGATCCCCTCGAGCTTTTCGCGGCCCAGGGGTTTGGCGAGGTAGTCGTAAAGCCCCTCGCCGAGGATGCGTTCGCGGTCGCCCTCCATGACCAGGGCCGTCACGGCAATAATGGGGGCCGGGTGTTCGCGGAACAGCGGGAGCTTGCGGATCTCATGGGTAGCGGCGATCCCGTCCTTGACCGGCATGTCGATATCCATGAAGATAACGTCAAAGGGGTATTTGCGGCACAGCTCTACCGCATCGTGCCCGTTGGCGGCCACCGTGACGGAGAGGTTGTACTCTTCAAGCAGCAGTTTGGTCAGGCGCTGGTTGATGATGTTATCTTCGACGACCAGGGCCTTGATCTTCCGCTCGCCGCCCTGCGGCTTTTCGACGCTCCTAACCGGCAGCTGCAGGACCTGCGTCAGGTGTTTGGAGATCCGTGAAGGCAGCAACGGTTTTTTCAGGGTGTAATCGATCACCTGGCGCACGCGCTCCGGCAGGACCTCCTCCTCGTCCACAAGCATGACGAAGCGGCACGGGTGCGACTCGAAGGCTCCCAGCTGCATCAGCCAGCCCAAGTTCTCCTTCGGCGCGATGCCGCGCTGACGCGCTTCGTACTCGTAGTGTCGGAGCAGCGATTCGAGTTCGCCCATCGGCTTGAACTCGGTGATGTCGAGGCTGAGGCGGCCGGTCTGCATCTGCGCGAGGTCCAGCAGGGACTCGATGTTGTTCATCATGTACTGCGAAGAGCGCTCGAGCTGACACAGCCAGAGTTCATCGCTCTTGGCGAAGATCTCGTAGTTCGGATCGTTGAAGAAATCGGCGATCCGGTCGTACTGCTCGCGGAACTCCTCCATGTTCTTGAAACCGAACGTATTGTAAAAGGCGAGGTTGTGGCCCCCACCCATCCCTTTGCCGGGCTGAAAAACATTACCGTGGCGCTCTGCGCATCAAGATAACTGAACAACAGCGACTTGCTGATGTAGTCGTCGGGGAGCTCTCTCGAGTCTGTACGCTTCCCGAAAAGCCAGCTGATCAATCCCATCGTGCACTCCTTTCACAATATTTCACAATGTCAAGTTTCATAGTGTAGCCACCCCAAGTTTTACATTTATTACACTTATATCAAAATTTCAAACCCCTAATCCGGTTCGCTTTGCTACAATTGCACCCATGAAAAAAGTGAAAAAAGCCACCAAAGTAGAGATCGAAGCTATCAAAACGGCCCTGATGGAGCGCTACGGCGAGGCCGTCACGGAGCTGGATTACCGCAACGCCTACGAACTCGTCATCGCCGTCGCCCTCTCGGCCCAGTGTACGGACAAACGGGTCAACCTGATCACCCCCGCGCTTTTCGAGAAGTACCCCGACCCCGCGACCCTGGCAGTTGCCGACGTCGACGACGTAAAGGAGATCATCCGCAGCTGCTCTTTCTTTAACAACAAAGCCGTCAATATCGTCAAAATGGCGCAGCGGGTCATGGAGGTCTACGGGGGCGAGATCCCGATGAACGAGAAGGACCTCGTCACGCTCGCGGGTGTCGGGCAGAAGACGGCACACGTCGTGATGATCGAATACACCGGCGCCAACCTGATGGCCGTCGACACCCACGTCTTCCGCGTCGCCCACCGCCTGGGGCTGAGCGACGACGAAACGGCCCTCAAAACCGAGGAAACCCTCGTCAAGAAGTTCAAGACGGACCTGCACGCCCTACACCAGGGGATGGTCCTGTTCGGCCGCTACATCTGTACGGCGAAGAACCCCAAATGCGACACGGAGTGTTTTTTGAAGGCGTACTGCAAGAGTACAGAAGGGTTCAAGGCGCGTTAAGCGCTAAGCGTAGGATGACGCGTCATCCATGTTGCTTTCTTGGTGATGATTGCTTAACGCTCAGCGCTCTCCTCCAGAACGCGTTTCACCACCTCAAATACCTTTTCAACGCTCTCGAGGTCGACGCGTTCACGGGTGGAGTGCGGGTGGGTGATCGTCGGCCCAATGGAAGCCATCTGCATCTGCGGGAAGTGCTTTTTGATGATGCCGCACTCCAGCCCGGCATGGATGGCCCCGATGGAGACCGTTTCGCCGCTGGCCGCCTCGTAGGCCGCCCTGACCTCTTCGACAAACCCCGCCTGCTCTGGTTCCCAGGGGGCATAGAACCCCTCGCTCTGCACCGAAGCCCCGAAGGCTCTGAAATAGGCCGTCGTCTCCGATTCGATCCGGCGCAGGTCCGCCTCGATCATCGAACGGGCACTGAGCTTGACGGTAAGTGTCGTCTCTGTCGTTTTCACTTCGGCGAGGTTGATGCTCGTGCGGACAATCCCCAGCCCCGCATCGTAATCGCGGACCCCGTGCGCAAAGGCGTGCAGCATCGCCACCAGAGGGTTCTCGATAACCTCGCAGCGCTGTATTCCCAGGGGGCGGAGCATCGCGTCATCCGCTTCGTTTTCAAGCGCCACCGTGGCAACGGCCCGCTTGGGGAGAGCATTGCGGCGCTCTCCCCCCTCGATGGAAACGACGAAAGCATCCATGGCATAAAGTTTCGCCGCGAGTTCCTTGATGGCATTGGGAAGGTGCTTGTCGATGTCGACGCCCGAATGCCCGCCGGGGTACCCTTCGGCCGCCGCTTCGTAGCAGTAGAGCTCCCGCGACGTGCGCGTCAGCGGCAGTGTGACGTTCAAATCAACGCCGCCCGCGCAGCCGACGGTGATCTCCCCGAACTCCTCACTGTCGAGGTTGAGCAGAACCTGGGTCTTGAGCGGAACGGCAAGGCCCCGTGCGCCGACGAGCCCGGTCTCCTCGTCGGAGGTGAAGAGACAGTCGACTGCCCTTCCCGCCTCCATCAGGGCCAGCATCATCGCCATCCCCATCCCGTTGTCCGCGCCGAGCGTCGACTCCTTGGCATGCAGCCACCCCGCCTCTTCATACAGCGCCAGCGCCGGGGCCCGGCCGATGCAGACCATGTCGTAGTGCGCCTGCAGCGTCACCCGCGCGTCCGGGTGGGTGCAGAGCAGGTTCCCCGCGCTGTCCGTGTGCGTTGCATAGCCGTACGCTTCGGCTTTTTCGCCCAGGTAGGCGAGCATCTGCGCCGTGTCGCCGGAGCAGTGCGGGATGGCGCAGATGGCTTTGAAATGGTCGATAACCGTCATGGTCGTTCCTCTCAGTAGTGTTAAGCGCTAAGCACTAGGCGTTAAGGCGCTCTACGACACCCCATTGCCCCTCAATACTTAACGCTTAATTCCTAACTCTCAACGCTTCAGCGCGATAAAGGTCACGAAATTGCCCCAGCGGAAAATCGTCTCGCAGTGCGCAAATCCGCAGCGCGTGACCATCTCCCGGTTCTCCGCATCGGTATAGGGGATCAGGACGTTCTCCAGCGCTTCGCGCTTCTGCATGATCTCGTATTCGCTGTAGCCCTGCGTCTTCTTGAAGTCGTAATAGCCGTCGATGAGCAGCTTGTTGAGCCGCTTCTCCTCGCTGACGACCTTTTCGCTGAAGATGAAGACCCCGCCGGGGTTGAGCGCGTCAAAAATGCGCTGGACCAGCGTCTCGCGTACCGGGGGACGGACGAACTGCAGGGTGTAGTTCGCGATAAAGATGTCGGCTGGCTCGTACTCGAAGGTCATGATATCGGCCTCTTCGAGCCGTATTTTCGAGCCGAATACGGCGAGTTTCCGATGCGCCTGTTCGAGCATGGAGGCGGCGTTGTCGATGCCGACCAGCTCCGCGGGTACATGAAGGTCCCGCTCGATGCTCAGCAGCGTCGAGGCGGTGGAGCAGCCCAGGTCGTAGAGCCGCCCACCCTCGCGCAAGTACGCCAGCGCGAAACGCTTTGTCAGCGCCATCGCCTCCTCGTAGAAAGGGACGGAGCGCTTGAGCATGTCGTCGAAGACCGCCGCGATCTGCTCGTCGAACTCAAACTGCTTCTCGATCGGTTTGTTGAACACCTTGTCTTCCATCATTCCCCCTTCTCTTTGGCGCACGCCACGCAGAGTGTCGCTTCCGGTACGAGCGCGAGCCGCGCCGGCGCGATGGGTTCGAGCTGGGGTTCCAGCAGCGCGATCTCGCCGGCCGTTTTTGCGCGTGCATCCTCAAGCGTGCGCCGCAGCAGCGCCCTCTCTTCCGGTGTCATTCATCCGCATCCAGGTGGATCACTTCGGCGACATCCAGGCCGAAACCGCCCAGACCGACAAAAGAAGGTGCATTGGTGTCGGTAATGAGGCGCATATGTTTCACCCCGAGCGATTTGAGGATCTGCGCGCCGATGCCGTACTCTTTCATGTTGCCGCCGGTCGCGTCGGGGTTGTTGATGAAGACCAGCACCCCGCTGTTCAGCTTGAGGTACTCGATGCTCTCGATCAGCCGGTTGTATTTGGGCTGGTTCAGCAGCAAGTCGAGGTCCGGGATGACGTTGTGCACCTTGACGTTGGCCGTTTCGCCGACATTGTAGAAAACGACCGCCGTATGGTGGTTGCCATCGTGGTCTTCAAAATCGTGGCGCTTTGCCCTGACACCGAAGAAGTCGATCTCCGTCTCCCCCGTACTGTGTACCAGGGTCTCGTTGGCCATGCGGTACTCGACGATGTCGGAGATGTAGACGATCTGCAGGGCGTGTTTCTCCGCGAAGAGGTCGAGGTCGTCGCGGCGCGCCATGGTACCGTCCTCTTTCATCACTTCGCAGATGACGGCCGACTCGGAGAGCCCTGCAAGACGGCAGAGGTCGACCGAACCTTCCGTATGCCCCGTACGCACCAGGGTACCCCCCTCTTTGGCAATGAGCGGGAAGATGTGCCCCGGGCGTACCAGCCGCTCCGGGCGGCTGAGCGGATCGGCGAGGATGCGGATGGTGAGGTCGCGCTCCCTGGCGGAGATCCCCGTGGTCGCTTCGGTTGCATCGACCGAGACGGTAAAGGCCGTTTCATGTGCCGACGTGTTGGACGTCACCATCGGCGTCAGCTGCAGCCGTTTGGCCGTTGCGTCGGAAAGGGCAACGCAGATGAGCCCCTTGGCGTGCGTCGCCATAAAGTTGACGTGCTCCGGCGTTGAGAAGACCGATGCGTAAACAAGGTCCCCCTCGTTCTCTCTGTCCTCGTCATCCATCATGATGACCATTTCGCCGCGCTTGATCGCTTCAATCGCCTTTTTTACCCGTTCGATCGGTGTCATTTCTCTCCCTGAACCTTGTGTCGGAATCCGTACGCGTGTTATGAAATCCATATATAAATAGTTGCAATTATAGCCAATAAAAAGTTTTCATAAATTTCTCCCGAGAACCCTTGACATTGCGGCGTATATTGCATATAATTTCGGCCTCAACTGACACAGAGCAGTTGGAAATGCGGACTGGGGTATCGCCAAGCGGTAAGGCACTTGGTTTTGGTCCAAGCATTCGGGGGTTCGAATCCCTCTACCCCATCCACTAGGATGACCCTTTTTAAACGATCGCGGGATAGAGCAGTTCGGTAGCTCGTCGGGCTCATAACCCGAAGGTCACAGGTTCAAATCCTGTTCCCGCAACCAATCGAAACCTTCAAATCCAAATCAAACTTTTTCTTCAGAACAGGCTCTTTTCCTCTACAGGATATCACCGTCAAATAACACATATTTCTTTTAATTCCATCTATGACTCCTTTTATTTTTATCATAGCTGATTCTGGAATTTACAGAAATTATTTTACGCTACCCAATACGACGAGCAGTTCGGTCACGGTAGAGGTCGTACCGCCGCCTTCCGTCACGGCGCTGACGGCGTCGCCGGCATCCACGACCCTTGGCGGTTCCGTCTCGTTGACGGGGACGTTCACCGCCGGGCCCGACCTTCATGTCGCGCGTGCCAACCATACGGCAGCGGCACTGCAGGACGGCCGCGTCCCGCTCGTCGACGGCTACTATACGAATGCATATCCATCTTTTCGCCGAAAAGCGATGCCTTCACGCTGACAGGCGCAACCGCCTATTACCGCTGCTATTTCAAGACGGCGGCCCTTCCCGACGGCCGGGTACTCGTTGTCGGCGGCGGAGACCCCGTCGAGGTCTACGAATCGTCAAGCGGCACCTACTGCGATTCAAACAGTACCGTCTATCCCAGCTACCAGCCCAAAGCGGTGACGCTGGACGATCACTGTATCCTTGTCGTCGGTGGCTCTTACGCCCCCT
>JACXUG010000138.1 GCA_014764065.1 Campylobacterales bacterium | reverse complement strand
ATCGACCCGCTGCAGATGATCAAATAGCGGCTACGCGCCGCGCTCCTCCGGGTTGAGCGACTTCTCCATGTCGCCCCGCTGCATCTTGAGAAAGGCCAGCACCCCAAAGACGATGCCCACGGCGATCGACAAGATCCCCCACATATCCCCGCGCTGCCACGCCATCGCCACCCAGCACAGATCCGCCAGCAGATAGACCCAAACAGCCTGAAATATCCGCCCCTTATAGGTCAAAAACGCCCCGACGTTGAGCAGAATACCGCCGATGATTGCGAAACTTGGCATCTCCATTTGAATCTACTTCTGAAAATACACGGCCACCTCGTGCATGGCGGCGATCAGTTCGTCTTTGGTGGGATAGTGCAGGATTTTACGGTTTTCCGGGACTTCGCCCGGGGGGTCGAAGTCGAAGACCAGAACGAATTCGGCGATCCGGACCTCCTCTTTTTTCAGCTCCGCCCACTCCAGCGACACCTGCGCTTCGGCGCCGCCACCCTCGACGATGGCCGCCGGGTAGAGGCGGGTAATTTTGGAGAGATCGAGGGTGTGCCCCTGAGATTCGTAGAGCATGGTGTCCGCCACGAAGCGTCCTTAAAAGTTCAGATTTCCCATTAAGGGTTACGGATGTTTGGGTGAAAGTATAGCGTGTCGGGGCCGGCCGCCTGCTGCAATGCATCATCCGGAAAGACAATGCTGAGTATCTCTCCTTTTTTTATCGATCGGGAAACGCTCCAGGACCGAAAAGCCCGCCGATTCCAGGGCCGAGGCGACCGGGTTCCATGAGATCACCCCGCAGGTAGAGGCTGACCTGGCCGCCGTTGACCTCCCCGACTTCGGCCGCGCTTTCGGACGTGACCTCCTCTTTTTTGCCTCAGTCCTGCGGTGTCCGCTTGCCGTAGGCAATGCTGCGGTCGAGCCCCGGCGAAGAGGCGTTCGGTTCAAGATTCTCCTCTTCCACCGCAGAGGTTTCGTAATGGATCTTGACGGGGGCGACTTCGGGAATGGAGATGTTGTTTTCGGGGATGGCCGGAATGGTGATGTCGTAGGCTTTGACACCCGTTTCCCCGGCCCAGGCACCCAGCCCCAGAACCGCGACGACGCTTCCCACCATGACTATGCGCAGCATGGTCAGAACACCAGTCCCATCTGCTCGAAATCCTGCGTGGTCATCTTGCGGCGTTCCCCCTCGCGGGTATAGATGTACCCTTTTTCCGCCTTGCCGTGGTCGAAGATGATGCGGTAGTAGAGGTTGCCGTTTTCATAATACTCTTTGGAGGTGCCGTGCAGCTTGCCGTTGTCGTCGTACTGGATGCGCGCCTTGAGCAGATTATTCGGATAGTACTTCACGTGCGTGCCCACGGGGATGTCCTCGACATACTTTTCAATGCTCTTGGTCTGCCCGTTGCTGTAGTAGGTCTTGATCGTACCGTCGTATTTACCCTCGCGGAACGGCATCTCCGCTTTGACGCGCCCGTTCTCGTAATAGGCCGTCGTCCAACCGTAAGTCTTGCCGTTCTTGAAGCGCGATATGACCTTGAGCTTGCCGTTCTCGTAGTACCCTTTCGAGAGGCCATTGAGCTTGCCGTCTTC
>JACXUG010000081.1 GCA_014764065.1 Campylobacterales bacterium | reverse complement strand
AGCGACTTGGCCAGGGAATTGATAGCCGTCGTCTTCGCCAGTCCCGGCACCCCCTCGACGAGAATGTGCCCGTCGGTGATGAGGCCGATCAGCAGCGCGTCGATCAGCGCCTCCTGCCCGACCATTACCTTGGCGATCTCGGTTTTGATGGCGTGGATTTTCTCGTTCATTCTACCCGTCCTCGAAACTTAGGATATGCAATCATATTCTTGGGGGGGTAAATCGGGTGTAAATCCACATATAACGATTGGTAAATCGTGGCCGCGGTGTTGCGCGGCGTAGCAGGCCTGCGCCGCCTTTTAGGCGATGAGGCTCCGCTTGCCGCTGTCGGCGAGGCTCAGCCACGCGGGGAGCATCATCAGCGAGACCACCGCGATGGCCAGCAGGATCGATTCGACCAGCGTGTCGGTGACGTCGTGCTGCATATGCGCGAACATCGCCGCCTGCCCGTTGACTTGGGCGCGGTAGGGGGGCTGGGCCCACCAATCCTCGACCCACTGCATCATCTCCAGGTCCAGGGAGGTGTTGACGATGTCCACTGACGCGGTGACCCGCCGCCGCCGTTCGTCGACGTCCATGCGGTCGTTGATCTCCATCCTCCGGGGCAGGGAGAGGGAGTAGAGCAGCAGGTACTGGGCGATCAGGTTGCGCCCGTCCGGTGCGGTCGGGCTGCCGTTCATGACATCATTGAACTTTTCGACGACGTCGACGAGAGAACCGGTGTGGCGCACCGCGGGGTACTGCGCTTTGAACGCATCGGTGAAGCGGGCCACCGTCTGTATGAATTTGGGGGATTTGATGCCGTCCTTCCTCCCCCGAATCGACGACGACCTCATAGGCCATCGGACCGGTGAGGTGGCGCTGCACGAAGGTCACCGTCTCCTGGAAGGGGAGGTGCTCTTTGAAATAGCGCACCGTGTTCGAATCGACCTTCACCCAGGCGATCGCGATGCCGATCAGCGTAAAGAGCGTGAGGCTGCCAAGGAGGATGCCGCGGTCGTGGCGCATAACGAACCGGGCGCTGCGCAGTGAAAAGGTGTTATGGCTTTCGGCCTCCTCCTCATTTTGTGCCACTTTGGAGTTGAGGATCGCCAGCATGGCCGGGACGAAGAGGATCGTCAGCACGAAGGCGAGCAGCGCCGCCGTCGCCGTCGCGATGCCCATGGTCTTGACGGGAATGACGTCGCTGAGCGCCAGGGAAGCGAACCCGACTGCGGTCGTAAGCGACGTCAGTAGGGTCGGCAGGAGGTTCTCGATGACGCTGAGCTCTTCGTACTGCCCGAACGACTGTGCGACGTGGCCGAAGCGGTGTTTGGCCTTCTGCAGGGGCTTTCCGTCGATACGGACCGTGCCGTCGTCGGGGGCGATCAGGCCGCAGAGCATCCGCATCCTCGTCGTTTTGCCCGCGGCGTTGGGGCCGAGCAGCCCGAAAATCTCCCCCTTGGGGATACGGAACCCGACATCCTCAACGGCCGGAGTGCTGTTGAAACGTTTGTATAGATGCTCGGCCTCGATCTCGGCCCTGCTCCTTCGGAGGTGCTATCCGGTAGTATACACCACAATCGGCACAGCGCAATATGAACTAAGTTCATTTTTAGAAATAATATTCTAGTATTCAAATACGATTTCGATAAAAAGGAACGGAAAGGGCAACCATGATCAAAGCGAAACTGCAGGATGTGAAACGTTCCGTGATCCTCGAGGCGGCGGCGGAATCCTTCGAATCGGCGGGGTATGAAGCGCTCAAGGTCTCGGACCTTGCCAAAAGCGTCGGGGTCTCCGTGGGGACGATCTACGGGCTGTTCGACTCCAAAGAGGGGCTCTATATGGCCTACGTCAAAGCGCAGATCGGTGGCTATATCGCGGAGCTCCGTGCCCGCTGCGAGGCGGTGACGGATCCCGAAGCGCAGCTGGAAGAGGCGTTTCGGCTCAAGTTCGCGCACTTTGCCTCCAAGCGCATGGCCGTCGAGGAGTGCGCGAAAAACAACCCGCTCTTTTTCAGCAATATCCGTCACAGCGAACCGGAGATCCTAGAAGAGGTGTACAAAGCGATCGCCGGGATCGTCCGGCGGATCAACCCGGCACTGGATAAGGAGGAGGCGCTTGCGGTCTCTTACCATCTTGCCGGTCTCAGCGACGGGTACATTAACTACTGGCTGGTCCACGACGGTGACCTGCTCTCGAAGGTGCCGGCACTTCAGGCCCAGATGTTGACCATGATCAAAGGATGCTAATGCGACAGATTATCTCTTTACTTTTCGCGGGGACAGCCCTGTTTGGGTTCGATCTGCCGACGCTGATCATCCAGGCGCAGCAGAACGAACAGGTGCAGGCCTACGCCAAACGCGCGGAGGCGGCGGCGCACGCACACGACGCGGTGGTTGCGTCGTACCTGCCGCGCATCGACGTGGGGGCAAGCGCCTCGTACATTGACGAACGGGGCAGCATCGACGTGCCCGAAACCTACAAGGCCTATGCCGAGGCGAACTTCGTCATCCTCGACGGCTTTAAGCGCAAGAACCTCCTTAATGAGAAGAACATGCTTACCGAGGCGGGGCGGTTCGACCTCGAAGGGTTCAAAAAGGCGGTCTCCCTGCAGGTGATCCAGCACTATGCCGAACTGCAGAACGTTGCATCCGACATTGACGCCCTGCAGAAGAACCGCGAGCAGCTCGCCGAGCAGCTGGAACGGTTCAAGCTCTTCAAGAGTGCGGGCATTGCGACGGAGGAGGACGTTGAGCGCCTGAATGCCGCCGTGGCCGATGCGGACTACCGGATCACGGCGCGGCAGTTCGAGAGCGACCGCCTGCGCAGCCAGCTGGAACTGCTCAGCGGCGCGCCGCTGGAGGGGGAGCTCACACCGAGGGCGGTCGTGCTGCCGGAGGAGACCGAAGCGAAACGGCTCGACAGCCTCGAAGCGATGGCCTACCGGGTTCGCGCCCTGGGCTATGCGGCCGAACAGGCCGACAGCGTTTACTACCCGACCATTGCCCTCAATGACACCTATACCTGGTACGACTACGAGAATTTCAACCCGAGTTTCCCGGTCAATTTCGTCGACAAGCAGAACCGCCTGACCCTGCAGCTCACCATGGAGCTGATCGATTTCGGCGCCGCGCGGCAGCAGAAGCAGGTGATCCGGCTCCAGCAGGAGGCGAGCGCACTCGAGCTGCGCTACGCTGAGAAATCGGCGGAAGCGGACCGGGCCCTGGCGCTCAAGGCGATCCAGCGTGCCGAAAGCCTGCTTGACGCGGCGAAAAAATTGGAAACGGCCTCCGACCGCACCTTTGCCGTCGTCAAGAAGAAGTACGAGGCGCGGGTCGTCGACTACGTCCGCTACCTCGACGCACTGAGCAGGGCCACGGAGTCGAGAGCGCAGTACAACCGCGCGCTGAGCGGGCTGAACAGCGCCAACGCCGCCTATATTTATAACCTGGGGATGGACCCGAAGGAGTATGTCAAATGAAAAAGATCTTAGTGACGGCCGTCCTCTTTTTGACGGCACTGCATGCCGAAAGCATCTATGCGACGTTCGATGTCGAGGCGGAAAAGGCCGCCGAGCTCTCCCTGACCTCCAGCGGTACCATCGAGGGGATCAATATCGACGTCGGTTCCCGGGTCAAAAAGGGCGACATCCTGCTCTGGCTTGATAACGACGATATGAAAGAGGCCGTGGAGCTGGCCAAGGCACAGCTGGAGCTGGCCCGTGTCGACGCCAAGTTCGCCCAGCGCAATTTCGAACGCTACGAGAGGGTCAAGAACGTTATCGACGCGGGCGAGTACGACCGCTACGCGTCGGCGTACGAGAGGGCGAAGAGCCGACTGCACGAAGCGGAAGTCAACGTGCGCTACAAGCAGGCCCTGCTGGAGAAGACGATCCTGCGGGCCCCCTTTGACGGTGTCATCTCGGACAAGCCCGTCGAGGTGGGGGATGTCGTCAGCGGCGCAATGATCAAAGTGCTGTTGCGGCTGCAGAGCGCGAAGGCGAACACCCTCAGGCTCAAAGTCGACCAGAAGTACTGGACGAAACTCAAAGCCGGCCAGACCTTCCGCTACCGTGTCGACGGCGAGACGGCGCCGCGCGAAGGGAAGGTGAGCATCGTCTACCCGACGGCCAACAGCGCCAACCGCAAGATCATCGTCGAGGTCCCGGCCAAGGGGATCGTCCCGGGGCTCTTTGGCGAGGGTGAGATCGAGGCCGACTGATGTACAAATTTGCCATTAACCGACCCGTCACGACGCTGATGTACGTGCTGACGCTCGTCGTCTTCGGACTGATGAGCTTCAAAGCCATGCCCGCGGCGCTCTTTCCCAACGTCGACTTCCCCATCGTGACCGTCAAAACAGTCTACCCGGGGGCGGAGCCGACCAGCGTCGAGTCCCAGATCACTGACAAGATCGAAGAGGCGGTCTCGGGGATCAACGGCATCGACACGATCACCTCCACCAGCAGCGACGGCGTTAGCGTCGTCATGGTCAAGTTCCTGCTTGAGCGCAGCATCGACGAGGCGGCGAACGACGTGCGCGATAAAGTCTCCGCCGTCAAGCTCCCGGTGCAGGCGGAGAAGCCGCTGGTGAGCAAGCTCGATATCGGCGCGGCGCCGGTCATCAACGTCTTCCTGGCGGCGAAGGATGCGACGCCGACGGAGCTGATGCTTTTTGCCGACGAGAAGGCCAAGCCCTCTATCCAGCGCCTCAGCGGCGTCGGGGCCATCAACATCATCGGCTACCGCGACCGCGAGATCCGCATCTACCCCGACCCCTATGCCCTGAACAAGTACGGCATCACCGTGGGAGAGCTCAACGACATCATCGCCAAGGAGAACGTCAAGATCGGCGGCGGGAAACTGGAGAAGGGGCCGAACGAGCTCATTATCAAGACCGAGGCCGATGCCGTGAGTATGGAAGAGCTGCGCGCGATCAAGATCAAAGACGAACTCCGCCTGGCCGACCTTGCCCGGGTCGAGGATGGCCTGGCGGATGCGAAGAGCTTCTCCTCCTATGACGGCAAGGCCGGCGTGATGCTGGAGGTACAGAAGATCTCCGGGACGAACACCCTCGACGTGATCAAGCGCGTCAAAGAGGCCGTGCCGGGCCTGCAGCAGCTCGCGGGCGAGAAGATCGAGGTGAAAACGCTCAACGACACCTCGCCCTTCATCATCCACTCCCTCGAAGACGTCGAGTTCGACCTCGTCTACGGGGCGCTGTTGGCGGCGCTGATCATCTTCGTCTTCCTGCGAAACGTGACGATCGCCCTGGTCGCCTTTTTGGCGATCCCGACCTCCATTATCGGGACCTTCGCTCTGATGGACTACATGGGCTTCGACCTGAACAAGTTGACGCTGATCGGGCTGACGCTTGCCATCGGTATCCTCATTGACGATGCGATCGTCGTCATCGAGAACATCTATAAAAAGATGGAGGCGGGGATGGGCAAGTTCGATGCGGCCGTTGAGGGGACGAAGGAGATGGCCTTCGCCGTCCTCGCGATCTCCTCGATGCTGCTGGCGGTCTTCATCCCCGTCTCCATGATGAGCGGGATCGTCGGGAAGTTCTTCAACTCCTTCGCGATGACCGTCGCCTTTGCCATCGTCATCTCCTACACGATCGCGATGACCTTCATCCCCTCGCTCAGCGCTAGGGTGCTGCACAAAGGGGGGAGCCGATTCTACGACAGAACGGAGTTCATCTTCGTCTGGCTCGACCGCGCCTACGCGGCGACGCTGCGCTTCGCCCTGCGGTTCAAGGTGCTGAATATGGTCGCCGTCCTCGTCATCTTCATCGGTTCGCTCTCGCTCTTCCCGAAGATCGGGATGGATTTCGTCCCCAAGGAGGACAAGGCGGAGTTCGAGGTGAAGATCGAGGCGAAACCGGGGATCTCGCTGCCGGAGATGCTCGTTAAATCCCGCAATGTCGAGGCGCTGGTCAACAGCGTCGAGCAGGTGGAGTACACGACGCTCGGCATCGGCTATAACAGCGCCCAGGAGATCAACAAGGCGCTGCTTTACGTCAAGCTGACGGACAAGACGGAACGCTCGCAGAACCAGGAGGAGATCATCCAGGCGCTTCGCGGCAAACTCAAGGGGTTCGACCCGGATCTCTTCATCACCGCGGCGGCCATCCCGAACATCAAGGGTGCCGGGGTCTCCGTGCCGTACCAGATCGTCCTCAAGGGAGACAGTTTCGAATCCCTGACCCGGGCCTCGGACGCGCTCACGACCTACCTGGCGCAGAAGCAGGGATTCGTCGACATCGATACGAACCTCGAGGCGGGCAAGCCGGAGCTGCGGATCTCCATTCTGCGCGAGAACGCCAACCGCCTCGGCATCCGTGCCGAGGATATCGCCAAGGCCCTCTCTACGGCCTTCTCCAGCGACCTGCCGATCTCCCAGTACGAGGAGAACGGCAAGCTCTACGACATCACCCTGCGCTTCGACGACGCCCACCGCGAGGACGTGGAGCAGATCAAAAAGATGGAGCTGCGGACCCCGGCCGGCGATCTCGTCTCCCTCGACGGGCTCGTGACCTTTGAGAACGGCAGCGCGATGGCGGCGGTCAACCGTTTCGACCGCGAACGCCAGGTGATGGTCTTCGCCGACCTCTTCGGACTCGACCTCGGCGGGGCTGTCGGCTACACGATGGCGAAGATCGACGAACTGATGCCCGAAGGCGTCAACTACCGCTTTACCGGCTTCGCCGAAGAGATGGCCAAGACCGGCAAAGCCTTCGTGACGGCGATCGGCCTGACGATCGTCATGATCTATATCATCCTGGCGATCCTCTACGAGTCGCTGATCCAGCCCGTCATCATCATGGTGGCGCTCCCGCTCTCCATTACGGGGGTCCTGATCGCCCTCTTCTTGAGCGGGCAGCAGTTCAGCCTCTTCGTTATGATCGGCTTTTTCCTGCTGATGGGGATGGTCGGCAAGAACGCCGTCTTGCTCGTCGACTTCGCCAACGTCGCCGTCGAGAAGGGAAAGGAGGTCAACGAGGCGCTGCTCGAAGCGGGCGAAAAGCGTCTACGCCCGATCCTGATGACGACCTTCGCGATGGTCTTCGCGATGCTACCGCTGGCCTTTGGCAGCGGGTTCGGGAGCGAGACGAAGTCGCCGATGGCGATCGCCGTTATCGGCGGGCTGATCAGTTCGATGATCCTTACCCTGGTCGTCGTGCCCATCATCTACCGCCTCCTCTACCCGCTGGACCGCTGGCTGCGATCGCATTACGAGGGCCGCATCAAGGAGGCGTAAGCTCCGGTTTACATCCATTTAATGAGCGTTGCTTTTCTCATGGAATGGTTGGTCTGTAATTAGCAGATATACGGAAAGGATCCGAAGGTGAACGTGCGCAATCCGCATCGGTCTTGGCGGTGACTTTCGCTGCTGCTGGCGGCATCTGTCGGTGCGGCCGAACTGCCCCTCACGCCGACGAAACAGGAGCTACGCGAACAGATCCGCGAGCAGACGGGCACGGGCAAGACGAGCTGGGTCGCACCGCTGCAGCTTT
>JACXUG010000016.1 GCA_014764065.1 Campylobacterales bacterium | reverse complement strand
CGTACATTTATCCGCCGTCTGTGTCTCCGGATCAATGTAGATCGCACCGTACGGACACGCCATGACACAACCCGCACAACCGATACAGCGCTCTTTGTCAATGTTCACGATACCGTTGTCGATGTAGTGCAGCGCGCTGACCGGACAGATGCGCTCGCACGGCGCATTGTGACAGTGGTTACAGCGCAGCGGAGTAAACGTCCGTTTTGTCTCCGGGAACGTACCCACGTCCACATATTTAACACGAAGACGCCATGTCGAAAGCGGAACTTGGTTTTCCACTTTACAGGCGATCTCACAACCCTTACATCCCATACACAGATGCAGATCAACCAGGAAGCCTAATTGCATGTATTCTCCTTACACCAGTTTTAAGCGGCACAGACGCTTTTGTATCCTCCGTTTCGGAACGGAAAATGCAAAAGCGTCAGTACAATTATCATGCCTTATAATATTTAAAACCCACGCAAATAGGGGGATTACAAGGCATTTACGCTACATGGATGCTATCGGATTTAACTTTAACTGAAACTAAATTTGTGGCACACACTTATCAAAAATGGACTGATATGTGTAAAAAATATGGAGTTGTAAAATTATTTTTAATAATATAAAAAAGAATTGAAGAAGATGTTCAACTAAAGTGAACATCTTCGCTGGATAAGCAGCGGTTATCTTACTCGGCGTTTCCCATGCGGACGCGGACGGATTGTTCGTGCGCCGTCAGCCCTTCCGTATGCGCAATCAGGGCGCACGCCTCGCCGATTTCGTTGATGGCCCCGCGCGAGAATGCGATGACGGAGGACTTCTTCATGAAGTTCTCGACCCCCAGCGGTGAGTAGAAACGGGCCGTGCCACCGGTCGGCAGCGTGTGGTTCGGTCCGGCGACGTAATCCCCGATCGCCTCGGGAGTATAGTGGCCCAGGAAGATGGCGCCGGCGTGCTTGATGGAAGCGAGCAGCTCGAAGGGGTTGTCCGTCGCGACTTCGAGGTGCTCGGGTGCGACCTCGTTCATCAGTGCGACCGCCTCGTCCATGTCGCGCGCGACAATGATCGCGCCCCGCTCGACGATCGACTTGCGGGCGATCTGTTCGCGCGGCAGTTTCTGCAGCCAGGCTTCGATCTCGAGGTTCACCTGCTCGGCAAGCTCTGCTGACGGCGTGATGAGAATGGAGCTCGCCATCTCGTCATGCTCCGCCTGCGACAGCAGGTCGATCGCGATGCGGTTGGCATTCGCGCTCGCATCCGCCAGGACACCGATCTCACTGGGGCCGGCGATCATATCGATGTTGACATCGCCGAAAACGAGTTTCTTCGCCGTCGCGACAAAGATGTTGCCCGGTCCCGTGATGACGTCCACCTTGGGAATCGTCTCCGTCCCGTAGGCCATCGCCGCGATCGCGGAGGCACCGCCGACCTTGTAGACCTCCGTCACGCCACAGAGGTGGCAGGCGGCGAGCAGCAGGGCATTGGGTTCGTTCTCCGGCGTCGGCGTACAGACGACGATCTCTTCGACGCCCGCGACCTGCGCCGGGATAACGTTCATCAGAAGCGAACTCGGATAGGCCGCCTTCCCGCCGGGGATGTAGAGGCCCGCACGGTCGACCGGCGTCACCTTCTGCCCCAGGATCGTCCCGTTGCTTTCGGTATCGAACCAGGATTTGGGCAACTGCTTTTCATGGTAGGACTTGATGCGGTCGTAGGCGAGGTGCAGCGCCGATTTCAGTTCGGGTTCCAGCCCTGCGTAGGCCTGCGCCATCGCGTCCGCATCGATTTTGAGCTCTTCGTCCTTGACGGGTGTCCACTGGTCGAATTTCGCGATGTGGCGTTTCAGGGCCGTGTTCTGCTCACTGCGGATCTCCTTGATGATCCCGCCGACGATAGCGGCGACATGCTCGATATCCATTTTCCCGCGTTCAAGCAGGTTCGAGAAAATCGTGTCGAAGTCGGCGGCGGTCGTCGATGTAAATACCATAATGTGTCTCTTTTCTATACTTCTTTGGCGCAATTATAGCCTGTTTGTCCCCAGAAGCGAACCGATGTCGGCCGCATCACTCCCGGCTCCGCCGAAAAGCCTTGTAGGCGCGGCTGTCCAGCAGGAATTTATAGCGGTCCGTAATCAGACGCTTCATCACATAGCCGAGCAGCCCGGAGAATTTAATACGGTTAAAGATCACGACGGCGGCGTTGAAACGGCCGAGCGCAACCATGTAGCCCTCCAGCCGTATCCCGTGTCCGCGCAACTTCTCGCCGCGGCGGCTTCGCAGGATGTTGTGTGCGGCGAGTTCCGCGCTCTTTTCCGCCCCGTTCGCCGTCGAGGGGAGCGGCGTGCCGTCGACACCCATGATTTCCGCCACATCCCCGATGGCGAAAGCATCCTCTTTCCCGATCACACAGAGTTCCGGCGTCACGGCGATCTGCCCTTTTTTATTACATTTAACGTCCAGTACCTTGGTCAGCGTCGACGCGATAATCCCCCCGGCGAAGATCATAAAATCAAAATCGATCGTCCGTCCCGTGCTGAGCCAGGCCCTCCCCGCTTCCACGGATGTCACCCGGCTGCCGTAGACGGTCACGACCCCCAGCTTCTCAAGGCGTTCGCCGGCCTTGCGCTTCAGATAAGGGTGCATCCCCTTGAGCACCTCATCCCCGGAAGCGATCAGGTGAATATTGATCCCGTCGCACATCATCCGGTTTTCACGCATGAACCACCGGGTGTAGTCCGCCATTTCCGCCGCGATCTCCACCCCGCTCAGCCCAGCCCCGGCAACGACGACGCTGAAGCTGCGGCATGCCGCATCCCCCTCGCTGCACATCCGCTCATACAGCTCCTGCTCGAACTGCTGGCGAAACCGTAATGCATTTTTCAGGCTTTTAACCCCGTGAGCGAAGTCGTGCAGCCCCGGGATCGTGTCGGGGAAGAAGGTGCGGCTTCCCATCGCGAGGATGACATAATCATAATAGAACTCCCGCTGCTCCGACGTGACCTTTTTGCGTTCAAAATCAATACCGATCACCTTGGCTTTGACGAAAGTGACGTTTTCATAGCTTCGGCACAGGGCGGGGAGATCGACCGTGACGTCGATCAGCGAAGCGCGGTGGGCGATCAGCGCATACGCTTCGGTCTGAAGGTAATGGTAGGGGTGCTGGTCGATCAGCGTCACTTCAAGCGCGGGGTGCGCACTGAGGTGCTGCATCGCCCGTACACCGGCATACCCTCCGCCGACGATCAACACCCGCTTGTTCATTTTGCCTGCTTCCCGTACCGCTTTGAAAGCTGAATTTTTTTGTACTCGTCCAGGACGATACGAGTCGCCTGCAGAAAGTCCGCAGCCCCTACGGAGCCCTGGATAGGCTGGAACATTGCCTCGCCCTGCTCATCCAAAAACCAGAGTGCCGGGGTACCGGGGCTCCAGAGTCCCTGCGGGACGTAATCGCCGTCGTCCGTATAGGCGATCACATTGACGAACTTTCCGTTGAGGCGGTCAATCACCTCGGCATTTTCAAAGGTCGTCGCCTCCAGGTGGCGGCACCATTTGCAGCTGTGGCGGGAGAAGACGAAAAAGAGCGGTCTGTCCAGTGCCTTCGCCTTCGCAAGGGCGGCTTTAAAGTCTTTTTCCCACTGGATTCCCGCCCCGGATAAAAGTGTGGCCGTCAGCATCATTAGGAAAAAGAACCTTTTCATTTTTTGATCACCTTCTTGATGATCTCTTTCGCGATCTTCTCGGGGCTTTTACCGGCGACATTGATGACAATGTCGGCCGCTTTCATATAGTGTTTCTCCCGCTCGTCGTAGAGGGTGCGGGCGCGGGCCTCATCCTGGAAAAGGGGACGTTTTTTCAGCTTTTTTTCGGCATTGGGGTGGGCAAGGATACGGCGGTAGATCGTGTCGAAATCCGCATGCAGCAGGACGACGGTACCGATCTTTTTGAGGTTCTTGACTTTGAAAAACCCGCCGCCCGTGGAGATGAGCGTATGCCGTACGTCCGATTCGAGCCAGTCGGCGACCCGCTGTTCGATGGCGCGGAAATGCGCTTCGCCCTCCTCTTCAAAGATCGTCTTGATCTTGCGGTTCTCCATACTCTCGATCACGTCGTCCGTGTCCAGGGTCACCATGGGGTGCTGTTTGACGATCTCGCGGGCGATGCTGCCCTTGCCGACACCCATGAATCCAATCAAAATAATATTCTTTGCCATCTGTGTTCCTTCCGGTTATCCTAACTAACCGCTGATATATCTTTGATAAAAACCGCCAGCCAGAGGGCGTCATCCGAGGTCGAGAGCACCCGGTGCCGGCAATGCGCCGGCAGATGCAGCGTATCGCCGCGCTTAAGCGTCACACGGCGCGCCTCGATCTCCAGTTCCGCCATGCCCTCGAGCAGAACGACCCACTCTTCCTCATCCTGGTCGTACCATTCTGTCCGCGCACGGTTCGAAGCGATCCGCTCAATCCGGACCGCGTCATTGCGCAGCAGGATATCCAGCCGCTCTTCGCCCTCCTCCGGGAGGGTGAACTCATAGAGATTCGTCACGCAGCACCATACGCACCGTCGTCTGCAGCAGCAATCCGACGGCGATGTCGAACCGTGCTTCGAGCAGCTGTTTGCCTTCTGGGATCTGCGCGGCATGCACCATACGGCTGCCTCCAGAGAAAAGCGACCCCGTCGTTACAAAAAGCTCCCTGTCGATCGTAGTGAGCGGGTGTTCTAGAAACGGCTCGATCTCCAGCGCGCCTAGACTCTTTTCGTTGACCAGGTTGACAAGCGGCTCGGGGACGACAAGGTAGCGGGGCTCTTGCGCATACTGCAGCAGGACATTTCCGGGCTCCTCCGTCGCACGGCCTCGCCGTACGATGCTCTGCAGCATCACCGTCGCCGAATCACCCGTCAACGCCCGGAGCGCCTCCGCCCACTGCCGGGCCGTGCCCTCCAGCTCGCTGCGGAGCGTACTGATCTGCGGTGGCACCCCCTCGGTGCGTTTAGGAGGCTGCTTGGCCTTCGGCGCCGTTCCGAAAAGCTCCATCAGTGCATCGACCTCGGCCTGGTTCAGGACACCGCGCGCCATCAGAACTGCTCCAACAGGCGTTTGAAGAGCCCGGCGATGCCGCTTTCACTCGCCTGCACCGTGACGCTGCGGTCGATGTCGGCCATGATATTCTGAGCGATCGCCTGCAGCTCCCGGGTCGGCCGGGCGGTCGGGAATTCCCGAACAAAGCTCGAACGCCGTTTGACAGCATAGGCAACCTTGTCATCCCGGGTCATCTCCCCGAGCAGCTCGAGGCGGAGGTCCGGACCGATATGCGTTTTGGCGACTGTGCTGATCTTCGCAAAGATGTTGTTGGCCTCTTTGGGAGTGTGCACCTGGTTGAGGATCACCTTGATATCCTTGCGCCGGCGGGCTGTCACCTTGATCGTGGCATAGGCATCCGTGATGGCGGCAGGATCGGGTACCGTCACGACGATCACGTCATCGGCTGACTGCAAAAAAAGCTGGGTGTGTTCGCCGATTCCCGCCCCGGTGTCGATCAGCATGATGTCGATGTCATCGAGCACGCCCGTCTCGCCGATAAGCCGTTCAAACATCCCCGCATCGCAGTAGCGGAAGATCTCCTCCCCACTTTCACCGGGAATTAGTAGCAGATTGTCCGCGACGGGAATGACGACATCACGCAGCGCCGCCTCCCCCTTGAGCACATGCAGGATATTCTTCCCGGCCGTCACGTTGAACATGACATCTAGGTTTGCCAGCCCGATATCGGCATCGAACACCGCCACCTTCAGGCCGCTGATGGAGAGCAGCAGCGCCAGGTTGGAGGTGATCGTACTTTTGCCGACGCCCCCCTTGCCGCTGGTCACGGCGATAAAACGGGTCCGCTTGACCTGGCGCATCAGCGCGTCCTCCCGGGCAGCATAGAGAGCGGTATGACGACACTGTCACGTTCCCGCCAGTGCGGATGGGGCACGGTCAGGTCGGGATAATCAAGCGCTCTTTGGTCATAGAAAAGCATGTCGAGGTCCAGGGTCCGCGGGGCGTTGGAAAAGGTGCGTATCCGCCGGAAACGGCGTTCGATACGCAGAAGGTGCCGCATCAGCGCGCGCGGCAGCAGCGTCGTCTCGATGAGAAGCACCCCGTTGATAAAATCGGACTGGTCCATATAACCGAACGGGGGGTTCTGCAGCAGCGGCGATGCGGAAAGTACATTGATAAAGGGGTCCCGGCGAAGGGCGACAAGGAGCCGTTCGAAGCGTCTTACAACGTCTCCAACGTTGCCGCCGATCCCGATCACCGCCCGGTGCGGCAGCCCGCGCATGGGGAAAAGCCCGGGAAAGTTCCCTGTACGTATCAGGGCCAGGCCGGAGGGGAGCCGCCGCTCGACCATTGGCTTAGGCCTGCTGCGCCGCCTGTTGCGCCGCCTGTTGTGCCACACGGATTTCGTTGAAGATCTGCAGCATGCCGACCATCGCGAGGTGGTAACCGAACGGCCCGAAGCCGACGATGGAGGAGGTGCACACCGGTGCGATCATGCTCTTCTGTCTGAACTCTTCGCGGCGGGCGATGTTGCTGATATGCACTTCGATCGTCGGCAGGCTGACGGCAGAGATGGCATCGCGGATGGCGACGGAAGTATGGGTGTAGGCCGCGGCATTGAGGATGATACCGTTCGCGTCGCCGTAACACTCCTGAATGCGGTCAACGATCTCGCCCTCGAGGTTGCTCTGGAAAAACTCGACTTCCACCCCATTCTGCTCTGCGAACTCTTTCATCTGCTGGTGGATCTGTTCAAGTTTCATCGGCCCGTAAATATGCTGCTCACGAACGCCGAGCATATTGAGGTTCGGTCCCTGAATGACTGCAATTTTCATTAATCTTCCTTATCTCGTTTTAAAATCAAGTGGGTATTATACGCCCGACTATATTAAAGTGTACTTCTAGGGGGCAGCCGATGACGATCCTCATTCCCTCCGCAATCCTGACACCGGCCGGTATCATAACCGAACTCGCCGTCGCTTTCGAAGAGACCATCGTCGCCGTCGCGCCCGCCGATGCGCTTAAGGCACGTTTCCCCGGCGCCGAAATCCTCGAAGCGGAGGGGCCGACGCTGCTGATGCCGGGCCTGGTAAACGCCCATGTCCACCTCGAATTCAGCGCCAACAAAACGACCCTGAAATACGGCAATTTCCTCACCTGGCTTTACAGCGTGATCGAGGAGCGCGATGCGCTCATCAATACCTGCGGACGGGAGTGTCTCGATCGCACCATTGCTATGATGCTTGACAACGGCATTACCGCTTTTGGGGCCATCAGTTCCCACGGCCTGGACCTCGAAGCTGCGGCCGCTGCCCCGCAGAAGGTCGTCTTCTTCAACGAAGTGATCGGTTCGCAGGCCGCGATGGCCGACGCGTTGTACACGGACTTCCTGCAGCGCCTCGACAACTCCAAGAGCGTTGAACGCCCCGGCTTCTTCCCCGCCGTCGCCATCCACTCCCCCTACTCCGTCCACCCCGCACTTATCAAGCGTGCCCTTCGCGTCGCCCGGGACGAGAATCTGGTCACGACGGCCCACTACCTTGAAAGCCCGGCCGAACGGGAGTGGCTCGACCGCAACGAAGGGGAGTTCAAACCCTTCTTTCACGAGCTGCTCAAACAGGAGTATGCCGCCAACGACGCCGCAGGTTTCCTCGAACTCTTTGCCGAGACGCCGACGCTGATGACCCATGTCGTCCAGGCACAGCCGCAGGAGCTCGAAGCCCTCTCGCAGGCGGGCCATACCGTTATCCACTGCCCCGTCTCCAACCGGTTACTGGGCAACGGAGCCATCAACCTTGATGCCCTCGAGGCGCATAAACTCCCCTGGCTTACGGGCACCGACGGGCTCAGCTCGAACTACGCCCTCGACCTCTTCGAGGAGATGAAAATCGCGCTCTTCATGCATTCGAAGAGCCCACTGCTTCCCCTGGCCCGCCGCCTACTCAACAGCGTCACCGTCGACGCGGCCAAGGCGTTGCGCCTTAACTGCGGCGAAATCGCCGAGGGCAAGGCCGCCGACATGCTCTGGGTTGAACTCGACCACACCCCCAGCGACGACACGCCGCTGCACCTGCTGCTGCAGCGCTACCCGCTCCGCCGGATCTTCATCGACGGTATCTCACGCAAAGGCTAACCATGCATTTTCTTAAAACGCTGTTCGCTCCCCTGGGCGCATTGATCGACTACATCCAGAACCACTTCAAAGCGCTGCTGTTTTTGCTGCTGCTCTTCATCATCTTCTTCCCAATGCACGACGACGGCTTCGAGACGGTCAACCTCCAGCGGATCGAACTAAGCGGTCCGATCTTTGACACGACCGACGTCGTGCGCGAACTGGATGAGGCCTGCGCCAACCCGCAGATCAAAGGGGTCCTGCTCGTCGCCGACTCCCCCGGCGGTGCGATAGCGCCCTCCGTCGAGGTCGCCTACGCTCTCAAGCGGCTACATGACGCCAAGCCCGTTGTCGTCTACGCCAAGGGGGTCCTCGCCAGCGGCAGCTACTACGCCTCGATCTGGGCGGACGAAATCGTCGCCAATCCCGGCGCCATGGTCGGTTCCATCGGGGTGATCATGCAGGGCGCGAACCTGGAGGGGTTGATGGAGAAAATCGGCATCGGGACCCAAGTCGTCAAAGCGGGCAAGTACAAACAGGCCGGCACGCCGGACCGCCAGTGGACGCCCTATGAACGGGCCGAAATCGACAAAGTCATCCAGGACGCCTATGCGATGTTCGTACACGATGTCGCCGAAGCGCGCGGCCTAGATCCCGCCAAAAGCGCCGAGTTCGCCGATGCCCACATCTTCACGGCACGGCAGGCTAAAGCCGTCGGGCTCATTGACAGCGTCGGCGTCGAATATGATGCGCAGCGGATGCTCGAAAACCGCACCGGCGTCACCGAGCCCGTCTGGAATGCGCAGAGTGAAATGGAGCGTTTTTTCCGCACTCTCGGGGCGGAAGGGGTGAGCATGCTGCAACTTTATTTCCCGCAAATGGCTCTCAAATAAAGAGCACGCTATCATGTGAAAAACCGATGAACGGACTGCGCCATCACTTAAAGAGACACTATATGATCAAACGACCAAAACCTAATCGATGAAGAAGTACTTTTCGACGGCAGAAGCCTGATCTCCGAGACCGATCTCAAAGGAGTCATCACCTTCGTCAACCGCAAATTTGTAGAGATGGCAGGCTATTTCAAAGAGGAAGCCGTAGGGCGGCCCCACCCTATTCTGCGCCATCCCGATATGCCCAAAGCGGCGTTCGAAGGGATGTGGAAACTGATCAAAGAGGGCAAGACCTGGGAAGGGTATGTCAAAAACCTCCGCAAAGACGGAAAGTACTACTGGGTCGTCGTGACGATCGTGCCGAAAAAAGATGAGGCGGGCAATATCATCGGTTACATCGCTTCGCGCAAGATGCCCGACCGCGACAAACTCAAAACCGTCATCAAGCAGTACCACGACCTGATCGCCAAAGAGAAGTAGGCGCCGCTTCGCTAATAAACGTTATCGCAACGCTGCAGAGCACTTTCGCCTTTCTGCCCCTGTATTGCGGGCACTTTAAGGATAACGCCAAGTTTACTCTGCTAGAGTGGAGGCAGGGTAAATGTTTTACCTTGGTTTCAACCACGTCGCGGACCACGCCGGTCCGCATGTTAAAGTTTCGTTCAGAGACGGAAGGAGACTTCGGTCCTTCTTCCCTCTTTCTTCCCCATATTTCCGACACCCTACGCAACCTAAGTCCCCACGTGGTAAAATAGCACCCATTTCAATTTGCGAGCGTGCATGAAGATCATCATAGCCATCAGCGGTGCAAGTGGGGCCTCCCTGGGACTCAAAACCCTCCGTGCCCTTCCGGACCATGTCCAGAAGCACCTTATCGTCTCCGAAAACGCCAGAACGGTGTTCCGCCACGAGCAGGATGTCACGCTCCACGATGCGGATGACATCGCCGCACCTCTGGCCTCCGGTTCCTTCGGCGCGGACGCGATGATGATCATCCCCTGCAGCATGAATACGCTGGCCAAGGTGGCCGTCGGCATTGCGGACAACCTCACCACGCGGGCGGCTGCGGTGATGATCAAAGAGCACAAGACCCTGCTGCTCGCCCCGCGGGAGATGCCCTTCTCGGCCATTGCCCTGGAGAACATGCACAAACTGGCCACCCTGGGCGTTTTTATCGCCCCGCCGGTCCTGGCCTACTATTCGCAGCAAGAGAGCCTCGATGCCATGGAGGACTTCATGATCGGCAAATGGTTCGACCTGGTCGGGATCGAAAACAATCTTTACAAGCGCTGGGGGGGCAATGATTAAAACAGCACTCTACCCGGGGACCTTCGACCCCATCACCAATGGGCACTACGACATCATCGCACGGGCGCTCAAACTCTTCGACCGCGTCATCGTCGCCGTGGCCGAGTCGCACACCAAAAAGCCGATGTTCACCCTCGACGAGCGCGTCAGCATGGCCAATGCCGCCGTCGGGGGGCTGCAGCACGTGGAGGTGATCGGTTTTGACAACCTCACCATCGACCTGGCCCGCGAATACGGCGCCGACATCCTCATCCGCGGCCTGCGCGCCGTCAGCGATTTCGAGTACGAATTGCAGTTGGGCTACCTGAACCATTCGCTCGACGCGAACGTCGAAACGGTCTACCTGATGCCCAGCCTGCGCAACGCTTTCGTCAGTTCGTCCATCGTGCGCAACCTGCTCACCTTCAACGGCAAGACGGAGCACCTGCTGCCCGCCGAGGTCGAAGCCATCATACGGGGAATGGACTCATGTACCTTGTCCTAGAGGGGATCGATACCGCCGGCAAGTCGACCCAGATGCAGGCCCTGCGGGCGCTCTTCCCCGACGCCTGCTTCACCAAGGAGCCCGGCGGCACCGCTGCCGGGGAGCGGATCAGGGAGCTGATCCTGGAGATGGGTGTGTGCTCCGAACGCGCAGAGATGCTGCTCTTCCTGGCCGACCGCAGCGAGCATATCGAGGAGGTTATCCTCCCGCACCGCTCCGAGCTGATCATCTCGGACCGTTCCGTCATTTCGGGGATGGCCTACGCCATGGTCAAGCAGGCCTTCGAGCTCGACGAACTGCTGCGCCTAAACCGCTTCGCCACGGGCGGAGTCCTGCCTGATTTCGCCGTAATCCTAAAGCTGGAGGAGACGGAGCTGATGCGCCGTCTCGCCGACAAGTCCCACGATACCATCGAGTCCCGGGGCACTGAGTACCTGCTGGCCATTCAGGACGAGCTCGAACGGGCTGCCCGGCTGCTTAGCATCCCGACCCTCGTCATCGATGCCGGTCTGGACGTCGGCACGATCACCGAACAGATTCAAGAAATTATCATCACCAAAGGAGAGTCATGATTCGTTCCCTGCGTGGCATGAATGACATTCTGCCGCCGGACAACGTGCGGTTTGAATACTTTTTACAAACAGCGACGGCCATCGCCCGCCGCTACGGCTTCAGCTATGTCGAAACACCGCTGCTCGAGGAGACGGCGCTCTTCAAACGCTCCGTCGGCGAGTCCAGCGATATCGTCGGCAAGGAGATGTACCAGTTCATCGACAAGGGCGACAACGACGTCTGCCTCCGTCCCGAAGGAACCGCCGGGGTGGTCCGTGCCTTCGTCCAGAACAAGCTCGACCGCGCCGGGGGGATCCAACGCTACTTCTACCACGGACCGATGTTTCGCTATGAGCGTCCGCAGAAGGGGCGCCTGCGCGAATTCCACCAGTTCGGCTGCGAAAGCTTCGGCGTCGATTCGGTTTACGAGGATGTCACGATCATTACAATGGTCGCCGACATCCTCGCCGCGCTGGGCATCGCTTTCCGGCTCAAGATCAACTCCCTCGGCGACCAGCACTGTATGCCGCAGTACCGTGAAAAGCTTGTCGGTTTTCTCGACAAGCACGAGGAGCATATCTGCGAGGATTGCGCACGCCGCAAGGCGACCAACCCCATCCGTGTGCTCGACTGCAAGAATGAACAGTGCCAGCTCCTTTACAAAGAGGCACCGAAGCTGATGGACAACCTCTGCGAAGCGTGTGACAGCGACTTCGCAACACTCAAACAGCTGCTCGACGAGGGCGGAATCGCCTACGAGGTCGACACCCACCTGGTGCGCGGACTGGACTACTACTCCAAGACCGCCTTCGAATTCGTCAGCGACGAGATCGGCGCGCAGAGCGCCGTGGCCGGCGGGGGGCGCTACGACCGCCTCGTCGAGTTCCTGGACGGCCGCGCGACCCCGGCCGTCGGCTTCGCCATCGGGATCGAACGTCTGCTCGAACTGGTCAAAATGCCCGAAGCGGTCCGCGACGGCTATTACATGGGGGCAATGGATGCGGAGTCCCTCCCCCTGATCATGCAACTGGCCCGTGCGAAACGCGCTGACAACACTGTCGTCGTCGAATACGCGCCCAAAAGCCTCAAGGCCCACCTCAAAGGGGCCGACCGTATCAATGCCCGCTACTGTGTCGTTATCGGCGAGAACGAGCGTGCGGCGGGGAACGTCTGGATCAAAGACCTTGAAACCAAAACCGAATCGGTCATACCGGCCGATCAACTCTAATTCAGGACACAAAACATGCAACAGCCCTACGGACTCGATATCTGGGGTGACCACAACTTCATCATCCGCGACGGCAGAGCCCACATCAACTACAAGAGCTCACCCGCACTGATCGATATTGCCAAGCAAATCCGTTCAGAAGGGATCAGCGGTCCTGTCATTCTCCGTTTCCCGCACCTGATCGCCAAACAGATCGACGCACTCTATAATCACTTCACCCGCGCCATCGAAGAGAACGGCTACCAGGGCCGCTTCAAAGCCGTCTATCCGCTGAAAGTCAACCAGTACCCGGAGGTCGTCAAAGCGATCGTCGAGGCGGGCGGCCCCCATCAATACGGGCTGGAGGCGGGCTCCAAGGCGGAATTGATCCTCGCCATGGCCAATACGCCGATGGGATCGCCGATCACCGTCAACGGTTTCAAAGACGAAGAGATGATCACCATGGGCTTCCTCGCGGCGCAGATGGGTCATAATATCACCCTGACCATCGAAGGGATCGGCGAACTCGAATCGATCATCGACGTTGCCGAGAATACCTCCTTCCGCGTCCCGAACATCGGTATCCGCATCCGCCTGCACAGCGGCGGCAGCGGCATCTGGGCCAAAAGCGGGGGAATGCAGGCCAAGTTCGGCCTCACCTCCACCGAACTGCTCGAAGCCTTTGAGCTGCTCACACGCCATAACCTGCTCGACCGCTTCACGATGCTGCATTTCCATATCGGCTCACAGATGGAGGAGATCGCCCCGCTCAAACGCGCCCTGCGCGAAGCGGGGAACATCTACGCCGAGCTCAAACGGATGGGGGCCGATGCCCTGCGCGCCATCAACATCGGCGGCGGCCTCTCGGTCGAGTATGCGCAGCATCCGAATCAGCGCGTGCGCAACTACAGCCTCAAAGAGTTCGCCAACGACGTCATCTTCCTCCTCGGCGAGATCATGAAGGCCAAGGGGGTCGAACATCCCAATATCGTCACCGAATCGGGCCGTTTCATTACCGCGTCGCACGCCGTGCTCGTCACCCCGGTCCTGGAGCTCTTCTCCCACGACTACCAGGAGCGCTCGCTCAAACTCAAAGAAAAAAATCCTCCGCTCATCGAAGAGCTGCTGGAGCTTAACAACCTGCTAACATCGGGCAACAGTATCGAGTACCTGCACGACGCCCTCGACCACCTCGAATCCCTGCTCAAGCTGTTCGAGCTTGGCTATATCGACCTGCAGGACCGCTCCAACGCGGAGACCCTGGTGCACCTCATTATCAAGAAGGCCCTCTACCTCAAACAGAGCAACCAGCTCCCCGAGATCGAGCGGCTGCAGGAGAGGCTGCAGGAGCGCTACCTCGTCAACAGCTCCTTCTTCCAGAGCATGCCCGATTACTGGGGCCTCAAACAGCACTTCCCCGTCATGCCGCTGGACCGTCTGGAACAGCCGGCCATCCGGGCCGCGTCGCTGTGGGACATCACCTGCGACAGCGATGGGGAGATCGGTTTCGATCCCAAGGCGCCGCTCTACCTGCACGACGTGGACCTCGATGTCGAAGAGTACTTCCTGGGCTTTTTCAACGTCGGTGCCTACCAGGAGACCCTCGGCATGCATCACAACCTGTTCAGCCACCCCAGCGAGGCGACGGTGTTGATCGACGACGACGGCTACCGCTTCACGAACCTCGACGAAGCCGAGGACATCCTCGAGATCCTCGACAACCTCGAGTACGACCCGGCGACGGTATTAAAACAACTTGAAACGCGTATTGCCGAATCCGAATTTAGGACAAAGGAAGGAAACCGTGATACACTTTCCACACTCAAACACTTCCTGGCGCAAAACGGCTATTTGCGTACGACAAAATAAAGGGGGTTACCGGTGGGTCTATTTTCTGAAATCAAAGAAGATTTTGTCAACGTCTACCATAACGACCCTGCCATCCGAAGCCGCTTCGAACTCTTTTTCAACTATCCCGGTATCTGGGCGGTCGCCTGGTACCGGATCGCCAACCGTTTCTACCGCAACGGTTTCCGCCGCACCGCACGCTTCATCATGGCGATCAACCAGATCCTGACCAATATCGACATCCACCCGGGAGCCACGATCGGGCGCCGTTTCTTTATCGACCACGGCATCGGGGTCGTCATCGGCGAGACCTGTATCATCGAAGACGACGTCCTTGTCTACCAGGGCGTGACGCTCGGCGGCGTCAGCCTGACCCCGGGCAAACGCCACCCGACGATCAAGAGCCATGCCGTTATCGGCGCGGGCGCAAAGGTGCTCGGCGACATCATCATCGGTGAAAATGCCAAGATCGGCTCCAACTCGGTCGTCGTCAAACCGGTCCCGGACAACTCCACTGCCGTCGGTATCCCGGCACGCATCATCGAAAAAGGGCGTGACAAGGACCCGCTCAGCCACAACAAGCTTCCCGACATCGACAAGGAGCTCTTCGAGTACCTCCTGAAGCGTGTGGCCGTCCTCGAGCACATCCTCATGCAGGATAATGCCGAAATCCTCGAGCAGGATCTCGAACTGGAAAATATCTACGACTCTTTCCTCAAAGCGATGAAATGAGCCCCGCGAAGCTTCTCTTCGCCGCCGCCCTGCTCGCCATTTCGCTGCTCGCCTTTATCCCCAGCTACGAACCGCTGCCGACACTCGCTTCGTTCAGCGATATCCTCAACCATTTTGCCGCCTTTTTCACCCTCTATATGCTCCACCTTTTTACCTATCCCGCACTCTCCTGGCGACTTCGCAGCGCCGCCCTGCTGGGCTACGGGCTCCTCATCGAGATCATTCAGGCCTTCCTGCCGAACCGTCACGCATCGTTTTCGGATATTGCCGTCGATGCCGCTGCGGTGGCCACCGCGATGCTACTTCACCGTGTTGTCTGCCGTTTGAGGACACGCTGCGCCTAAATTTTCTCCCGACGCTCCTTTTCAACACTGCCCTTATGCTTATAGTGGTATAATTTCAGGATTTAACACTAGGGATATTTCCCGCCTAAAGGCCTAGAATGCAACTGACCGATAGAGTAAACGTTCTCTCCGAATCGATCACGATCGCCGTCACCGCACTCGCGCAGGAGCTGCGCGCGCAGGGTAAAGACGTGCTGAGTTTCTCCGCCGGCGAACCGGACTTCGGCACGCCCCGTGTCATTAAAGATGCCGCCATTGCCGCTATCGAAAGCGACAAAACACGCTATACGGCCGTTGACGGCATCCCCGAACTGAAACGTGCCGTCATCGAGAAACTGAAGCGCGACAACGGCCTGCATTACGAGATGAACCAGGTCATCGTCAACAACGGCGCCAAGCATTCACTCTTTAACCTCTTTTCGGCAACGGTCCAGGAGGGTGACGAGGTCATCATCCCCGCACCTTACTGGGTCACCTACCCGGAACTGGTCAAATACTGCGGCGGTACCCCCGTCGAGATCATGACCGACGATGCCAGTGGCTTCAAGATCACGCCGCAGCAGCTGCGTAATGCCATCACGCCGAAAACGAAGATGCTGATCCTTACCACGCCCTCCAACCCGACAGGCGCCGTCTACTCCAAAGCGGAGCTCGAAGGGCTGGCAGAAGTCCTCAAAAGCACCGACATCATCGTCGCGAGCGATGAGATGTACGAAAAACTCGTCTACAAAGGGGAGTTTACTTCCGCCGCATCGATCAGCGACGACATGTTCAAGCGTACCGTCACCATCAACGGGCTGAGCAAATCCGTCGCGATGACGGGGTGGCGTTTCGGTTACATGGCTTCCGCGGATACCAAAATGATCAAAGCGACCAAGGACCTGCAGAGCCAGAGCACGTCCAACATCAATTCCATCACCCAGTACGCCGCTATCAAGGGCCTCGACGGCTCCGCGGATGATGAGATCGAGATGATGCGCCAGGCCTTCATGGCACGCCGCGACGAAGCGGTCGAACGCTTCAACGCCATCGACGGCCTCTCCGTGCTCTCGCCGGACGGTGCCTTCTACCTCTTTGTCAACATCAAAGAGATCACCGAAGACTCCATGACCTTCTGCAAACGCCTGCTTGCAGAAAAAGAGGTCGCGGTTGTCCCGGGGCTTGGCTTCGGGATGGACGGCTACTTCCGCTTCAGTTTTGCCACCGATATCGAAAACATCCGCGAAGGCATTGCGCGGATCGCCGACTTCGTCAAAACCTACTGATTCTTGCGGGGGTAGCGCTTTGCGCCGCCTCGCCCCCCCATCTATTCCACACCGCCAATTTACATAAAAGAAGAAAAGATTGTGCTGCACCGCCGTGCAGAAAAGAGGCCCTGATCTAGGCTTTGAGCAGACGTGCGAGCTTGCCCTGTAATTTCAGCCAGAGCTTGTGTTCCATCAGCGGGAACCCGCCGTAGACACCGGCTTTGTCGACGCTCTTCGTCACGCCGCCGCGCGCGGCGATCGTCGTAAACGGGGCGATGGAGAGGTGGCCGGCCGTCGCGCTCTGGCCGCCCATGACGACGTTGCGTCCCAGGTGGGAGGAGCCGGCAAGCCCCACCTGCGAGACCAAGACGCTGTATTCGCCGATGACGCAGTTGTGCCCGACCTGCACCAGGTTGTCGATCCGCGCCCCTTTTTTGATCACGGTGCTCTTGAAGACGGCGCGGTCGATGGTCGTATTGGAGCCGATCTCGACATCATCTTCGATGACGACATTGCCGTTTTGGTAGATCTTGACGTGCTCACCCAGTTTCGTCGTTGCGAAGCCGAAGCCGTCGCTGCCGATCACCGTCCCTGCATGGATGATACAGTCGCTGCCGATCTTGCAGTCACGATAGACCGTGACGTTGGGGTAGAGGATCGTGTTGTCGCCGATGGTGACATTGTTGCCGATGAAGACGCCGGGCATGATATGACAGTTCCGGCCGATACTGCTCCCCCTGGCGACAAAGGCGCCCGATTCGATCAGCGTCCCTTCGCCGACGACCGCTTCGGGCAGATCGTGTTCAAGGCGCGGGGGCGCGAAAAAGGCGGAGGCTTTCGCCAGTACGATATAGGGTTCGTCGACGATCAGGGGGATGGAGTGTGGCGGCAACTGCTGCGCCATGGACGCTGTCACCAGTACGGCCGCGGCATTCGTCGTGCAGAGCTGTGAAGCGTATTTCGGGTTCTCCATAAAACTCACTTCATTCTCTCCTGCATCCTGCAGCGCATTGAGGCCCGCGATCTCTCGCTCCTCACCGTTGTATGTAATGCCCAGTTTTTGGCAGAATTCACTCAACTTCATGGGTTTTGGCTCGCTTTTTCGTGCTGGTCCCCTCTTTGGCCAGCTTAGACAGCCGGCTTTGCAGCCGGCTCCAGAGGCGGTGTTCCATCAACGGGTAGCCACTGAAGATTTTGCCGCTCTCCTTGATGGATTTCGTCCCGCCGTGGATGCGGCAGCGTGCCCCGATTCGGCAGTCGCGGTAGATCGTCACATTGGGAAAAATAACCGTGTCGTCGCCGATCACGGCGCCCGAACCGACATAGGCACCGGCCATCACCGTGACACCCTTGCCGATCACGGCCCCCTTCTCGATATTGGCGCGCGGGTCGATAAAGCTCTTTTTCCCTATGAACGGTTTGGCGGCATCGTGGTCGATCAGCGGCGGTGTGAAAAGGGATGTCGCCTTTGCCATGCTGAGAGAGGCGTCCTCGCACACGAGCGCGATGCAGTGCTCCCCAACGGCATCTACAGCATTCGCTTTAACCAGAAGCGCTGCGGTCTTTGTTGTTTCCAGGGAGTTGAGGTAGCGGTTATCTGAAAGGTAGGAGAGTTCGTTCGCCGACGCATCCGCCAGCGTATTCATGGCACGGATCTTGCGCTCTTCACCCGGCAGCGGCGTACCGAGCGTTTCCACGATGAGAGAGAGTCGCACCTAGCGCTCCAGTGCCACGGTACCGCTGCGGACAATCTCTTTGGGGTTGAAACGCTTGACGGCCTCGAGGTAGTGCGAAACGCGCTTGGGCTCATCGGCGACCATCGCGATGATCATGTCGTTACCGACGTTGACGATCTTGCCGTTGTAGGCCTTGCTCAGCGTCTCGATGTCGGAGAGGTTCTCCGAAATCGGGAATTTGACCATCGCCATCTCTTTCTCGACAAGATCGGCATGTTCGTAGACCCGCAATACCGGGATGAGCTTGTGCAGCTGCTTGATGATCTGTTCGATCACCCGGACCGAGCCGGAGGTCGCAATGGTGAGGCGCGAATATTTCGATTCCGGGATCGGTGCGACGGTCAGCGACTCGATATTGTATCCACGGGCCGAAAAAAGGTCCGTGATCCGCGATAGCGCGCTCGCTTCGTTCTGTAAGATGACCGAAACAACTCTTCTTTCATTCTCCATCATTTATCCTTGTATTCCAACATCATATTGAACAGCGAACCGCCGGCCGGAACCATCGGCAGAACGTTCTCGAAGCGCGAGACGTTGACGTTGATCATCGCAACAACGTTCTTTTCGACGGCGTCTTTGAGCGCGGCGTCGAACTCCTCTTTCGTCTCGACGTTGTAACCGACCCCGCCGAAGCTCTCGACGAGCCCGACCCAGTTGGGCTGCATGGAGAGGTCCGTCTCGGAGTAGCGCTTGTCATAGAACAGTGTCTGCCACTGGCGGACCATCCCAAGGAAGTGGTTGTTCAAAATAACGTTGATGACCGGCAGTTTGTACTCGACCGACGTCATCAGCTCCTGGATGTTCATCAGGATCGAGCCGTCGCCCGTGACGTTGATGCTGACACGCTCCGGATCGCCGCGCTTGACCCCCATCGCCGCCGGGAATCCGAAGCCCATCGTCCCCAGACCGCCGGAACTGATAAACTGGCGAGGACGCGAGAAGGGATAGAACTGGGCTGTCCACATCTGGTGCTGGCCGACGTCGGTACTGATATTCGCCTTTTCACCCAGCAGCTGACCGATGCGCTCGATGACCCACTGCGGTTTGATGACACCGGGTTCCTCTTCGTATCCCAGCGGATGCAGCTTGTTGAAGTGTTCGATCGTCTCCAGCCACGGGACGTAGCGTTCCGCATCGATCTTCCCTTTTGCCAGTGTCGTCATCTCCTCGACGACGTACTTGACATCACCGACGATCGGGTACTCCGCATTGACCAGCTTGGAGATGCTCGCCGGGTCGATATCGACATGGATAACGTCGGCATTTTTCGCGAACTCGCTCAGTTTCCCGGTAACGCGGTCATCGAAACGTGCGCCCAGCCCGATAATGAGGTCGGTCTCGCTCATCGCCATGTTCGCGGCATAGGAGCCGTGCATGCCCAGCATGGAGATCATCAGCGGGTTGTCTGCACCCATCGTGCCGCGGGCCATTAAGGTTTCAACTGCCGGGATCCCCGTCAGTTTCGCGAACGCGCGGACTTCGTCTGCGGCATTGGCATTGATGACCCCACCGCCAAGGTAAAGCAGCGGGCGCTTGGCCACAGCGATCGCATCGATCGCTTTCTTGATCTGGCGGGCATTGCCCTTGGTGGTCGGTTTGTAGGTCTCCATCTCCACCGGACGGCTGTAGTCAAACTCGGCGATCTGGGCCGTAACATCCTTTGGGATATCGACGTGGACCGGGCCGGGGCGCCCCGTCGCGGCGAGGTAAAACGCCTCTTTCAGGACACGCGGCAGGTCTGCAGCGTCGGTGACCAGGTAGTTGTGCTTCGTACAGGAGCGGCTGATCCCGACGGAATCGATCTCCTGAAAGGCATCTGTCCCGATCAGGGACATCGGGACCTGCCCGCTGATAACGACGAGGGGGATGGAGTCCATATACGCATCGGCGATTCCCGTGACGGCGTTGGTGAAGCCCGGACCAGAGGTGACCATCGCCACGCCGACCTTGCCGGTGACCTTCGCATACCCTTCTGCCGCATGCACGGCCGCCTGCTCGTGCCGGGTCAGGATGTGCTGGAAATTATTTTGTTTGTATATCTCGTCGTAGACGTTCATGATGGCACCGCCGGGGTAGCCGAATACGGTATCGACCCCTTCGTGTTTCAGTGCCTCAATGACCATCTGTGCGCCACTCATCTGCATGGCATTCTCCTCGTAAAAACGTCTCGTAGATAGTACAGTGTTCTATCGGTCCCGAGACTCTATCTAAATCAGATAAAAATGGGGTAATTATAGTCGATTAATCGTTAAACAGGGGTAAGTTTTTCGCTTAAAACAGGGGAAATCTGGGATTTAGCCGCGCGCTTCTTCGCAAAAGGCGATCGCGACCCCTTCGCGGACCCCGTCGTCGATCACGACGGCGTTATTATAGTCGAGCACTTCGTAGAAAAGTTCGACGATGATGATCCCGGCAACGATCAGCGCTTCCCGTCCGACACCGACATAAAGCGTGCGCGTCATTTCATCCAGTGCCAGCAGTTCCTGCAGCGCCTTCTCGCAATCGGGCCTGCTGAGTCTGTAGCCGTTGATCTTGGCCGGATCGTAACTGTCATAGGTCATCCCCTGCAGGAATGCGGCAATCGTCGTCGGGGTCCCGGCCGTCATGACGAAGGTGGGAGGGCGCCCTTTGGTGATAATGTACGTATCCACAAAGATGTACACCTCCCGTAGCAGCTGTAGCTGCACAAAGGTTCTGATCTCCTTGGGGTCTTCGCACTGCTGGGCCACCGTGACGATGCCTATGGGAAAGCTCTTTGAGACCGTCTCCCCGTTTTGGTAGAAGATCACCTCGGTCGAGCCGCCGCCGATGTCGATCATACAGAGCGATTCCGAGGAGATGCCGAGCTGCGCCAGACGTGCACGGGCAGCCTTCAGCGCATAAAAAGCCTCCCGGTCGCCGTCGATAATCTCAAACCGGACCCCGGTCTCACCCGCAATCCGTTCAAGCACTTCATCGCTGTTCTGCGCCATACGCATGGCTGCTGTCGTCACTGCGCGGTAGGGTGTTGTGCCCAGGTCGAACAAGGCATCCGTCTCTTTGAGCGCCTCGATGACCCGTGCGACCGCCCCGTCGTCGATCCGCCCCGTCTCGTGCATCCGGTCGGCGGTCTTGACGATCCGTTCGCTTTGGCGGCCGAAGGTGCCCGTCGCGCAGTCATACTCGATGGCGCGGCAGGTATTCGAGCCCAGATCGATCGCAACGACGTTGGCCATAAAGTCAGTGCCCTTCCTGGCTCAGATATCCGTGACGGTGCAGAAGGTCGCGGATCTGTCTCTGGTGCCCCTCGCCTTTCGTCTCCAGGTGTATCGTCACGTTGGCATCCCCGTAGTCAAGCTCCGTCGAGGTGCGGTCGTAGGCGATGTGGACGATGTTCGCGTTGAGCGATTTGAGCAGTTCGGTCAGCTGCATCAAAGAGCCCGGACGGTCGACCAGGGTGACCGTTAGCTTCATTTTCCGGAAGGATTTAAGCAGACCCTTCTCGATAATAACGGAGAGCAGCGTGACGTCCACATTCCCGCCGGAAAGCACCACGGCCACTTTTTTGCCGACGAGGTGCGGCAGCTTTTTGTGCAGCAGTGCCGCAACGCCGACAGCCCCCGCCCCTTCGACCGAGAGCTTCTGCTTCTCCAGCAGGAAAAGTATCGCGTTGGCGATCTCCTCGTCATCGACGCCGATAAAGCGGTCGACGCTTTCTAGGATGTACTCCAGTGTTTTTGGCGACGTGTCGCGTACGGCGATCCCGTCGGCGATGGTACGCACCGAGGTCGTATCGATGGGCCGCTTCGCCTCAAAGGAGTGGCGCATGGCCGGGGCACCGGTCGCACTGACGCCGATCACCTCGATGGAGGGGTCCAGATGCTTGACAGCGGCCGCAACGCCGCTGATGAGCCCGCCGCCCCCGACAGGGACAACCACCGCATCGGGGCGTCCACCCACTGCCAGCAGCTCCATACCTATCGTTCCCTGCCCTGCAATGACTTCGTCATCTTCGAACGGGTGGACGAACTCCAGTCCGTGCTCCGTACCGTACGCAACGGCATGGGCATAGGCCTCATCATAGTTGTTGCCGTGCAGGATGACTTCTGCGCCGTAATGGCGCACGCCGTCCACCTTGGTCAGCGGTGTCGATTCGGGCATCACGATCACGGCCCGGATCCCGAACTGCGCCGCGGAGTATGCGACCCCCTGGGCATGGTTGCCTGCACTCGCCGCGACAACGCCGCGTGCGCGTTCCGTGTCGCTCAGCGATGCGATCTTGTTGTAGGCCCCGCGGATCTTGAACGCACCGGTAATCTGGAGGTTCTCCTTCTTGAGGTAGACCTTACAGCCGCTCATTTCACTGAGATAAGGGGCAAAGGCGTAGGGGGTTTTCGTCACGACGCCGCCGATGCGTTCGGCAGCCTGTTTGATCTTACTGAAGGGGAACAACAGCACTACCCCAAAAGGTGTCGGTGTTCGAC